>CAMLSD010000015.1 GCA_946482595.1 uncultured Comamonadaceae bacterium | reverse complement strand
TGGTCTTGAGCTTGCCGAGCATGTGCACGGCCACGCTGCGCGAGGCGCCGATCTGGGCCATCCATTCGCGCAGCGCGGAGATCGCGATCTCGCGGCCGATGATGACCAGCGCGATCAGTGCACTGACGCGGTCGAGCTCGACCAGGATCAGCAGCGACGCACACACCAGGAACTTGTCGGCCACTGGGTCGAGGAAGGCGCCGAAGGACGAGGTCTGGTTCAGCCGCCGCGCCAGCCAGCCATCGGCCCAGTCGGTCAGGGCAAAGACGATGAACATCGCGGTGGCGACGAGGTTGCGGGTGGGCGTCTCGAGCGGCAGATGGAACACCCCCACGATCAGCGGGATGGCAACGATGCGTGCCCAGGTCAGCAGCGTGGGGAGATTGAAGAACATGCGGCGATTGTGTACGAACTCGGACGGGCCGGGGGCCAGCCTTCAGTCCAGCGCGCGCGGCTTGAAGCGGCGGTCGTCACGGAACAGAAAGGTCTCCGGGAACCGCCACGGCCGCGGCAGGCGCGACACATCGCCGAATGGCGCGGCGCGGCGCACGGCATCGATCGCGAGCTGGGTGGTGTCGCGAGCCTGCTTGGGATGGCGCAGCACGTCGATGCGGCGGATGCTGCCGTCGCTGTTGAGCTCGATCTCGAGCACCGGGATCGCCAGCAGGATGTCCGGTGGCGTGTCGAGATAGACGCGGTCGGCGTTGACCTCGGCGATGCGCTGGGCCGCGCGCATGCGGTACTGCTCCCACGACGTCGCCGGCCGCACGGGCGCCGGCGTGGCCGGCACGGGCTGGGCCGAGGGTGGACGCGCCGGGGTGTCCCCGCCGGGTGCCGGACGGCTCGGGCCCGGCGCCTGGGCGCAGCCCCACACGGTGGCCACCACCAGGGCCATGCCCGCCTTGAACGGACGTGTCAGCGAACCGGTGAGCTTGCGAGTCGTCGAGCGAAGTTGTCGGAGGGAATTCAAGCCGGATCTCCTTGGGCGGGCCGCGGTGACGGCCCGGATCAATGCAATGCCTTGTAGATGTCTTCGGCCAGCTCACGCGAAATGCCGTCGACCGTGGCCAAGTCTTCCACACTCGCATTGCCCACACCGCGCAGGCCGCCGAATCGCTGCAGCAGTCTAGCCCGCTTCTTCGGGCCCACACCGGGGATGTCCTCGAGGCGCGAGGCGCCGGTGCGCACGCTGGCACGGCGCGCGCGCATGCCGGTGATCGCAAAACGGTGCGCCTCGTCACGGATCTGCGCCACCAGCATCAGCGCGGCCGAATCGTTGCCGAGGTAGACCTTCTCGCGGCCATCGGCAAACACCAGCTCCTCCAGGCCGACCTTGCGGCCCTCGCCTTTCTCGACACCGACGATCAGTGACAGGTCCAGGCCGAGTTCTTCGAACACCTCGCGCGCCACGCTGACCTGCCCCTTGCCGCCATCGACCAGAACCAGGTCGGGCAGTCGCCCTTCGCCGGCCTGGGCGGCCTCGGCCAGCTTTGCGTAGCGACGGGTCAGCACCTGCCGCATCGCCGCATAGTCGTCGCCCGGCGTGATGCCGTCGATGTTGTAGCGGCGATATTGCGCACTGGCCATCTTGTGCCCCTCGAAGACCACACACGATGCCTGCGTGGCCTCGCCCGCGGTGTGGCTGATGTCGAAACACTCGATTCGAAAGGTGTCGAGGTTCTCCGGTGACAGCTCAAGTGCATCGACCAGTGCCCGGGTGCGCGCCTGCTGCGACCCCTCCTCGGACAGCAGCCTGGCCAGGGCCAGCTCGACCCCCTTGATCGCCATGTCCAGCCAGGCGCGGCGCTGTTCGCGCGGCTGATGCAGCGCCGTGATCCGAACGCCAGACTGGGCCGACAGGGCTTCGATCAGGGCCTTGTCGACCGGATGGCTGGTCACGAGCACCGGCGGCACGGCCGCGTCGAGATAGTGCTGGGCAATGAAGGCCTCCAGCACCTGCACCTCGACCGGGCGGCGGCGCCCGCGCTCCTCGAGTTCGTCCGCACTGACGGCGGCGGCGTCCTCGACATGCGCCGGGAAGTAGGGCCGGTCGCCCAGGTGGCGTCCGCCGCGCACCATGGCGAGGTTCACGCAGGCGCGCCCGCCGTGGACCTTCACGGCCAGCACGTCGGCGTCCTTGTCGCTGGCCGTGTCGACCGCCTGCTGGTGCAGCACTCTTGAAAGCGCGCCGATCTGGTCGCGGATGGCCGCAGCCTGCTCGAATTCCAGCCGCTCGGAATGCGCCATCATGCGGGCCTGCAGGCCGTCCATCACCGCCTGCTGCTCGCCCAGCAGGAAGCGCTCGGCGTCGCGCACGTCGGCGGCGTAGTCGGCCTCGCTGATGGCCTGCACGCACGGCCCCGAGCAACGCCGGATCTGATAGAGCAGGCACGGGCGCGTGCGGTTGGCAAACACGGTGTCTTCGCAGGTGCGCAGCCGAAACACCTTCTGCAGCAGCTGGATCGACTCCTTCACGGCCCAGGCGCTGGGATAGGGCCCGAAGTAGCGATGCCGGCGATCGACACTGCCCCGGTAATAGGCCATGCGCGGGAAGGCATGCGAGGCGATCTTCAGGTAGGGGTAGCTCTTGTCGTCGCGGAACAGGATGTTGAACCGCGGATTGAGCGTCTTGATCAGGTTGTTCTCGAGCAGCAGCGCCTCGGCCTCGGAGCGCACGACGGTGGTCTCCATCCGCGCGATCTTGCCCACCATGTGGCCGATGCGCGTGCCGCCGTGATCCTTCTGGAAATAGCTCGAAACCCGCTTCTTCAGATTGCGGGCCTTGCCCACATACAGGACCTGGCCATCGGCATCGAAGTAGCGGTACACCCCCGGCAGACCGGGCAGCGCCGCGACCTCGCCGAGCAACCGGCGGCGCACGGGATCGTCCGGCGCGTCGCCACCCGCATCGGCGGGGGTGCCGACCGGGGCTTCGGCGGGTGTCTTCGCATCGGGCGCAGCAGGGGACACATCAGGCTCGCTCATGGGCGCAATTGTGCCTGCCACCTGCCTGCCACCTGCCTGCCCCCCTGCCCGCGCCCTGCCCGCCCCGGCCTCTACATGAACCCGATCAGGCGACCTGCCATCAGCACCGCCAGCCACAACATCAGCGACAGCCCGGCGCACAGCCGCGCGGCCAGCCCCGGGGCTTGCTGCCCGCGCAGCACACCAGGGCAGCTCACATGAAAGGCCGCCACATTGGTCAGTGCCAGCGTAAGCAGGACGAACTTCCAGACGAACGCCGGATTGGCGATGTACTCCAGCGGTTTGACCAGGAACAGCAGCGGCCCGGTCAGGACCGCCAGGGCGGCGCCGGCCACCGCCACCGGCCAGGCGGCAGATGCCACCACGGCCAGCGGAAGCATGCGCCGGAAGCCGAGCAGGCGCAGGTCCAGCACGGCAATGCCACCAAGCAGCAAGGCGATGCCGACGATGTGCGCAGCGTTGACCACCGGATAGGCCCACAGCGAGGAGCGCAGCCACTCGGCCAGGGGCCAGGCTTCCAGGCCCTGGAGCAGACGATCGGCAGGTGTCATGTATCGAGTTCCACCACAATGCCGGCATGCTATGGGATGTTTTCTGTCGCGTCATCGACAACTACGGCGACGTCGGCGTGTGCTGGCGTCTGGCGGCCGACCTCGGGCGGCGCGGACACACGGTGCGGCTGTGGCTGGACGACCCGCGCGCGCTGGACTGGATGGCCCCGGACGGCGCCGCGGGCGTCTCGACCCACCCCTGGCAGGACGACACGCCGTGGCCGGACCCGGGCGACGTGGTGATCGAGGCCTTCGGTTGCGATCCGCCGGCGCCCTTCGTGGCGGCCATGGCCGCCCGGTCACCAGCGGCACCGGTGTGGATCAATCTGGAATACCTGAGCGCGCAAGCCTACGTCGAACGCTCGCATGCGCTGGCCTCGCCGCAGTGGCACGGACCCGGTGCCGGGCTGGTCAAGCACTTCTTCTACCCAGGCTTCACCACGGCCACCGGCGGGCTGTTGCGCGAGCCGGGGCTGCTGGACGCCTGTGCGCAATTCGATGCAGATCACTGGCTGGCACGCTATGGCTGGGCCGCTCAGCCCGGCGAGCAGGTGGTGAGCCTGTTCTGCTATCAGAACGCCTGCCTGCCGCACTGGCTCGATGGCTGGACCGAACAACCCACACTGCTGCTGGTCACCCCGGGACTGGCCGCCGCCCAGGTGGCGCACTGGCTGCAGGCACGTGGTGTGGGCGGCGCCACCGCCAGCGGGACCGCATCGGCAGTCCAGGCCGGGCAGTTGCGCATCATCAGGCTCCCCGCCCTGCCGCATACCGAGTTTGACCACCTGCTGTGGTCGTGCGACCTGAACCTGGTGCGGGGGGAGGACTCCTTCGTGCGCGCCCAATGGGCGGGGCGACCGTTCATCTGGCAGATCTATCCGCAGCATGACGGTGCCCACGTGGCCAAGCTCGACGCCTTTCTCGAGCTGCACCTGGCCGCCCCGGACGGTGACGCAGCGCAAGTGTCCGCTCACAAGGAAACGCCGGGCCGCCCCAAGTTTCCTTGCCCCCCGCGGGGGGCGGGCTGGGCGCAGCCCGGCCCTGGGGGCGCTCACAAGGAAACGCCGGGCCGCCCCAAGTTTCCTTGGCCCCCGCGGGGGGCGGGCCGGGCGCAGCCCGGCCCTGGGGGCACTCACAAGCGCTGGTGGCAGCAATGGAACGGCCTCGCACCGGCGCAGGGACCGGCCCCTTCGGCATCGCCGGCATGGGCCGACCAGGCCCGGCGCTGGCGTGACAAACTCGCCGCCCAGACCGACCTGACGACCAGGCTGATTGACTTCGTGCAGCTCCAGACCCTGAAAGCACGTTAAAATTCAAGGCTTTGCGCTCACGGCCCGCCGCTTGACCCGATTCGACGTGCATTCCAGACGCTCGTCGGGCATGCCAGCACATCTTCCCAGACGGCCGGGGCGCCTGAAGCTGCTCCAGACACTGCAGCCCCATTTCGTCAGACCCCGAGAGGGATTCGCTATGAAAATCGCACAGGAAATCCGCGCCGGCAACGTGATCATGCAGGGCAAGGACCCGATGGTCGTGCTGAAGACCGAATACAGCCGCGGCGGCCGCAACGCAGCCACCGTGCGCATGAAGCTCAAGAGCCTGCTGAACAACTCGGGCACCGAAGTCGTCTTCAAGGCCGACGACAAGATGGACCAGATCATCCTCGACAAGAAGGAGTGCACCTACTCCTACTTCGCCGACCCGATGTACGTGTTCATGGACACCGAGTACAACCAGTACGAAGTCGAAGCCGAGAACATGGGCGACGCCATCAGCTACCTCGAAGACGGCATGTCGGTCGAAGTGGTGTTCTATGACGGCAAGGCCATTTCGGTCGAACTGCCCACCTCGGTGGTGCGTGAAGTGACCTGGACCGAACCCGCGGTCAAGGGCGACACCTCCGGCAAGGTGCTCAAGCCGGCCAAGATCTCCACCGGTTTCGAGATCCCCGTGCCCATCTTCGTGGCCCAGGGGGACAAGATCGAAATCGACACCCGCACCCACGAGTACCGCAAGCGCGTGTGAGCGGCCTTGCGATGCGTGGCACACCGTCTCAGGGTGGCCGGCTCCTGCGGGCCGACTGCCGGCGAACGGCGCTGGATGCGCACCGAGGCGCAACGCACCGCCACACCGGATCGACAAGGGCACACTGAGTGCCCTTTTTTATTGCCCGCAGGCCGCCGCCCGCCCCGTCGCCTTGAAGACCGAACCCATACGCCCTGCCCGCATCGTCTTCGACGACCACGGCGTTCCCTGCGCACCGGACTTCGATGACACCTACCACCCGCGCGCCGGGGGTGTGGCGCAGGCACGGCATGTCTTCCTGAACGGCAACGGCCTGCCCGGACGCTGGCAGGGGCGTGACCGGTTTGTCGTGCTGGAAACGGGCTTCGGGCTGGGCAACAACTTCCTGGCCACCTGGGCAGCCTGGCGAGCCGACCCGCAGCGCTGCCGGCACCTCATCTTCATCTCGATCGAAAAGCACCCGCCCGGCGCCGACGACCTGGCCCGGGTGCATCGGGACACTGAACACCCCGATCTGTGCGCGCAGCTGCTGGCGCGCTGGCCGCCGCTGACGCCCAACCTGCACCACCTGGACTTCGACGCAGGTCGCGTCACGCTGGTGCTGGCCCTGGGCGATGCAGCGGCGATGCTGCGCCATCTCGTCACCCAGGTTGACGCGTTCTACCTCGACGGTTTCTCGCCCGCGGCCAACCCGGGCATGTGGTCGCCCCCGGTGCTGGCCGCCATCGGACGACTTGCCGCCCCCGGTGCGACGGCAGCCACCTGGAGCATTGCCCGCTCCGTGCGGGACGGCCTGCGCACGGCCGGCTTCGAGGTGACGAGTGCGCCAGGATTCTCGGCCCGGCGCGAGATGACCGTGGCGCGTCACGCACCGACGTTCACGCCACGCGGTTCACCGGCACTCGACTGGGCCGCGCTGGCGCGCCGCCCGCGCGAGGCGCTGGTGCTCGGGGCCGGTCTGGCCGGCTGCGCGACGGTGCATGCCCTGGCACAACGCGGCTGGCACTGCACCCTGATCGATCGACAAGACGCTGTCGCCCGCGAAGCCTCGGGCAACGCGGGCGGGCTGTTTCATGGGGTCGTGCATCCACATGACGGCGCGCATGCACGCTTCAATCGTGCCGCCGCGCTCGATCTCGTCCCGGCGCTGGCCGACCTGCGTCAGCGGCACACCATCGCCGGACAGACCGAGGGCCTGCTGCGGCTGGACGACAGCCCGATCGAGGTCATGGCCGCGACGCTGGCACACCTGGGCCTGCCGGCCGACTATGTGCAGGCGCTCGATGCCGGTGCGGCGAGCGAGCGCGCCGGACTGCCGCTGCAGCAGCCCGCATGGTTCTACCCGAGCGGCGGCTGGCTGTCGCCAGCGGACCTGGCCTCGGCCTGGCTCGCGGACGCCGGCCCGGGCGTGCGCTGGATCGGTGGGTGCACCGTGGCCCGGCTCGAAGCCACCGGCGACGACCCCGAACAACCGGTCTGGCAGGCGCTCGACGCCGACGGCCGCCTGATCGCGCAGGCACCGGTGGTGATCCTGGCCAACAGCCTGGCGGCCCTGCCGCTGGCCGGCCTGTCAGGCACGCTGGCCAGTGCCGTGCGCGGCCAGACAACCCGGCTGCCCGCCAACACGCCCGGGCTGAGGCCCGCCCGGCTACCGGTGGCCGGTGCCGGTTATGTCCTGCCGCCCCATGAGGGCTGGGTGCTGTGCGGCGCCACCCATGATGCCGACGACACCGACCCCCTCGTGCGCAAGAGTGACCATGCCCACAACCTGGCGCAAGTCGCCCGCCTGACGGGTCAGGCGCCCGTGCCGGCCCGATACGAAGGGCGGGTCGGCTGGCGCTGCAGCACGACCGACCGCCTGCCGCTGATCGGTGGGGTCCCCGATCTGGACCGGTTGCGGGTCGATCCCGGGCAGCGGCTGGACCAGCCGCGCCTGCTGCCGCGCCGCCCGGGGCTGTATGTGTTCTCCGGTCTGGGATCGCGCGGCATTGCCTGGGCGCATCTGGGGGCCCGGCTGATCGCCCATTGGGTGGACGGCGCACCCTGTCCTGTCGAAGCCGACCTGCGCGATGCGGTCGATGTGGCCCGCCACGTCAGCAAGGCCGCACGACGCAGCACATCCACCCGCGCCGCCTCCGATCAGTGAGGCTCGGTGGCCTGCGCCAGGTCCTGGCGCACCCCACGGGCCACCCAGGCCCCGGCGGTGACCAGCACCCCCATCGCCCAGAACAGATAAGCCGCGCCGATCAGCGAGCCCGCAGCCCCGAACAGCAGCGGCATCGATGAGCTCGAGATGTTGATCGCCATCATGCGCAGGCCGAGCGCCGCACCGTGGCTGTCAGGGGGCGTGATCTGGTGCAGCGTCGACATCACCATGGGCTGCACCGACCCGAGCGCCAGGCCGAGCAGGACCGAACACGCCGCCATGCCCCAGGCCGTGTGCATGAACGGATAGACGCCGAACAGCACGGCCGTCGTCAGCATCGCCCCCAGGAGGACCTGCCATTCCTGGACCCGGTGCGCCACCAGCGGGATCACCACCCGCACCGCCGTGGCGGCGGCCGAAAAGCCGCCGAGGATGCCGCCGATCGCCGAGGCACTGAGCGCACGCTCATGGCCCAGCACCGGCACGATGAAGGTGTGCACGTCCCAGCAGGCCGAGAGGGTCCAGTTGACGATCAACAGCCGGCGCAGCGGCGCATGGCGCAGCAGTTCGAGCGCACCGCGCGGCGGGGCACTGCCCGAGGCCACCGGCCCGGTCGATTCCACGGGTACCTGGCGGGCCCACCACAGGGTCAGCAGCGGCAGCGCGGCGAGCAGCGCGAAGGCGGCACGGTAGCCGGAGAGATCGATCAGCAGGCCTGCAGCCACCGGACCGATCACGTTCGACAGCGCCGGCCCGATGGCCAGCCAGCTGAAGACCCGCTTGAGTTCGTGGCTGGTGTGCGCGAAGCGCCCGGCGGTGCGCTGGATTGCCACCAGCGCAAAGCAGGTGCCGCCGCCCGTGAGCAAGGCGGCCACGCACAGGGCCCAGTAGTCCTGCAGCAGTACCGCCACGCAGGCGCCGGTCACCGACATCATCACACCCAGTCTCACCGGCCGGTGGTAGCCATGCCGGTCGGCCATGCGCCCGGCCAGCATCGACAGGGCGATCGGTGCCACCGCAAACAGTGCCAGCAGCCAGCCGACGGCCCACGGGCTGTGCCCCTGCTTGAGGGCCAGCAAGGGCGCGGCCATGCGCGTGCCGGTCATGCAGGCATGCAGGCAGACCTGGCCGCCGATCAGTGCGCCCAGCAGCCGCCAGTTCAGCGCGGGCGACATTCAGTCCTGCTCCTCGACACGCTCGGCCGGCAGCAGCTCCTGGGCTTCGCCTTCGGGCAGAGCCTCCACCCCCTGCAGCGCCCGCGACATCTGGCGCGAACGGGTCTGGGCCCGCTCCAGCGTGTTGAGCACGGTCTGTGTCTGGTCCCTGACCTTGGTGAGCACCTCGCCGAACTTGCCGAACTCGGTCTTGACGGCGCCCAGCACCTTCCAGACCTCGGAAGAGCGCCGTTCGAGCGCCAGGGTGCGGAAACCCATCTGCAGGCTGTTGAGCATGGCCAGCAGCGTGGTCGGCCCGGCCAGCGTGACCCGCTCGCGCTGCAGCGCATCGATCAGCCCGGGGCGGCGCAGCAGCTCGGCGTACAGGCCTTCGGTCGGCACGAAGAGCACGGCGAAATCGGTGGTGTGCGGGGGCGACAGGTACTTCACGGCGATGGAACGCGCCTCGTCGCGCACACGCTGTTCGAGGGCACGCGCCGCCGACTCGGCAGCCTCGCGGTCGGCGCGATCCTGCGCTTCGAGCAGGCGTTCGTAGTCCTCTCGCGGGAACTTCGCATCGAGCGGCAACCACACCGGCTGGCCATCGTCGCCACGCCCCGGCAGGCGGATTGCAAACTCGACCCGGTCGCGGCTGCCCGGCACGGTGGCCACGTTGACGTCGTACTGGTCGGGGGTGAACACCTGCTCGAGCAGGGCGGCCAGCTGGGTTTCGCCAAACACGCCCCGGGTCTTCACATTCGTGAGCACGCGCTTGAGGTCGCCCACCCCCTGCGCCAGAGTCTGCATCTCGCCCAGGCCGCGGTGTACCTGCTCCAGCCGGTCGGCGACCTGCTTGAAGCTGTCGCCCAGGCGCTGCTCGAGCGTGGCGTGGAGCTTTTCGTCGACCGTCTGGCGCATCTGCTCGAGCTTGCTTTCATTGGCCGCAGCCAGGGCCGCAAGCTGGGTCTCGACGGTCGTGCGCACCTCGGCCAGCCGGCGCTCATTGGACAGCGCCAGGGCCTGCAACTGCTCGGCCAGCGCGTCGCCGAACCGCTTGAGGGCCAGGTCCTGCGACTCGCGCGCCGACATGGCCTGGGCGGCCAGCGTGGCTGTTGTCGTGGCCAGGGTGTCGCTCACGCGCTGCTGCATGGCCGCGAGCTGGGTCCGGAAGCTGTCGATCTGTTCGTTCTGCGTGCGTGCAACGTCACCTTGCTGCGTCAGCAGGGTCTGCTGAAACGACGCGAGCGTGGCACCGATTTCCTGGCGCGTGCCGCGGGCATTGCGCGCGGCGTCGTCGCGCAGCTCGCGCTCGACGCGCTGCAGGGCTTCGAGCAGCACCTTGGCCTGGGCCTGAGCCTGCGCATCGAGGTCATCGCGCAGTTGCGCGTCATCGCGATCGCCCAGCCGGAGCAGGATCCAGCCCAGCACCACGAGATTCACGGCCCCCAGGGCCAGCACCCACCACAGGCTCGGATTCATCCCACCATTGTGGCAGGATGCCGATCATTCAGCTGTGAAGCACTTGCGGATTCACCGGGGTGGGCGGACGCCCCGCTTCAGGGCCATGGCCCAGTGCCGCAATGAGGTTGCGCACGGCCAGCGCAGCCATCGCACGGCGGGTCTGCACCGAGGCGCTGGCGATGTGCGGCGTGAGCACGATGTTGTCGACATCCAGCAGGCCGGAATGCACCGAGGGCTCGCCCTCGAAGACGTCGAGCCCGGCGGCGGCCGGGCGACCGGCCTTGAGGGCCTGGGCCAGCGCGGCGTCGTCGACCACACCACCACGCGCGATGTTCGTGAGCGTTGCCGTAGGCTTCATCATGGCCAGCTCGGCTGCAGCGACCGCATGGTGCGAACTGCTCGAATACGGCACGACGATCACCAGATGGTCGGACTCGCGCATCAGGGTTTCCTTGTCGACCCAGCGTGCACCGAACTGCTGCTCGACCTCGGCCGGCAGGCGGCTGCGGTTGTGATAGATCACCTGCATGCCGAAACCCAGCGCACCGCGGCGTGCGATCGCCTGGCCGATGCGGCCCATGCCCAGCACGCCCAGGGTGGCGCCGTGCACGTCGGGCCCGACAAACATGTCGTAGCGCCACTTCGTCCATTCACCCCGACGCAGGTAGCGTTCGGACTCGGTGATGCGTCGCGCCGTGGCCATCATCAGTGCAAAACCGAAATCGGCGGTCGTTTCGGTCAGCACGTCCGGCGTGTTGGTGACGATCACACCGCGCGCCGTGCAGGCGTCGACATCGATGTTGTTGTAGCCCACCGCCATGTTGCAGACCGCCTTCAGGTCGGGGCAGGCCTGCAGCACCTCGGCATCGATGCGTTCGCTGCCGGTGGTGATCGTGCCGGCCTTGCCCTGCAGCTGGGCGATCAGCTCGGCCTTGCTGCGGATCTGGTCGCTGGGGTTGTCGACCACATCGAAATGCTCGCGCAGGCGATCGATGATGTCGGCAAAGGTGGCGCGGGCCACGAATACGGCGGTCATGCAGTCACTCCTTCAGCGAAACCAGATCAGGCTCATCACGACAAACAAGGGCACCAGTATGCCGAACGACCACACCATGTAGCCGAAGAAGCTGGGCATGCGCACACCACGGTCTTCGGCGATCGCCTTGACCATCAGGTTCGGTGCATTGCCGATGTAGGTGTTGGCCCCCATGAACACCGCCCCGGCGGAGATGGCCGCCAGCACCGGGGCCAGCGTGGTCATCATCACCTGCGGGTCCCCGCCGGCGAGGTTGAAGAACACGAGGTAGGTCGGTGCGTTGTCCAGGAACGATGAGAGCAGCCCCGATGCCCAGAAGTACATTGCCGGAATCGGCTGGCCCTGCGGGTCGGTCACGAGCTGCACGATCGGCGCGAACGCACCATCCAGGCCCGCCTTGAGCATGGCCAGCACCGGGATGATGGTCAGGAAGATGCCCGCGAACAGCTTGGCCACTTCAGCCATCGGCGCCCAGTTGAACTGGTTCTGGTCGCGGGCGGCCGCGGGCGTGATCTTCAGCGAGACGAGCGTCACCGCGATCAGCGCGCTGTCGCGCACGATCTGCGGCAGGCCGACCTCGGTGCCGAACACGTCGAAGGCGATGCCCGGCTTCCAGGTGCCGCTGAAGAGCACCAGACCCATGATGACGAGCAGAAGGACGAAGTTGACCTTGCCCTCGATGCCGAAGCTTGGGGTGTCGGGCGTCGGGTCGACCCGCTCCACGCCCTCCTTGCGGTAGTACCAGCTGTCGATCAGGTAGAAGATCACCAGCAGGCTGCCGACGAGGAACAGCGTCTCAGGGAAGATGTGCTGCGCCGTCCAGAAGAAGTCGACCCCCTTCAGGAAACCGAGGAAGAGCGGCGGATCGCCCAGCGGCGTGAGCGAACCACCGGCGTTCGAGACGATGAAGATGAAAAACACCACGACGTGGGCCACGTGCCTGCGGTTGTCATTGGCACGGATCAGCGGACGGATCAGCAGCATCGACGCGCCGGTGGTGCCCATGAAGCTGGCCAGCACCGCACCGATGACCATCAGGCCGACGTTGAGCGCCGGGCTGCCGTGCAGGTTGCCGCGGATGTAGATGCCACCGGCCACGGTGAACAGCGCCGTGAGCAGAATGATGAACGGGATGTACTCGGCCAGCAGCGCATGCACCAGGCCGGCTCCGGCCGCGGCCGGCCCGAACTGGACCGCAAACGGCACCAGGAATGCGAGCGCCCACGCGGCAGAGATCTTGCCGTAGTGGTGGTGCCAGAAGAACGGTGCGACCAGCGGCACGACCGCGATCGACAGCAGGATGCCTGCAAACGGAATGCCCCACCACACGGCAAGCTGGCTGCCGTCGACATCGGCCGCGAGCGCCAGGCCAGGACTCAGCAGAAGCAGGGCGGCCAGCGTCATCACGCGTGAACGCAGCCCGGGCACGCGACAACGCATCGGCAACTCCAGGATCAGGGATCGCAAGTGGGGTGAAGGAAGGCCTGCGGTGCGGCACCCTGCGGCCCAGGATTCGCCAGCGCCCGCTCGGCACAGGCGGCGCGATTATAGGAAGCGCCCCCTGCGCCAGACTGACGGCGCGCTGAATGCGCCCCCTGGGACAAACCCTCGGCCCGCTCAACCCGACGTGGGCAGCAGGCGCGTCAACGCCGCCGTCAGCGGTGCGGGCAAGGCAGCGGGCCGGCGCGTGTCCCGATCCACGTACACATGGACGAAGTGGCCCCGTGCTGCGCAACTGGTCTGCCCCGGCGCAAACAGCCCCACCTCGTAGCGTACGCTCGAGCTGCCCAGGCGAGCCACCCGCAGGCCGGCCTCGACCGGCTGCGGAAAGGCCAGCGGCGCGAAGTAGTTGCACTGCGTCTCGACGACCAGGCCGATGACCTCGCCGGCGTGGATGTCCAGTGCTCCCTGCTCGATCAGGTACTGGTTCACCACCGTGTCGAAGTAGCTGTAGTAGACGACGTTGTTGACATGGCCGTAGACGTCGTTGTCCATCCAGCGCGTCGAGATGACCTGGAAGTGCCGGTAATCGTTGCGGGAGTCAGGCTGCAGTCGGGACATGTGCATTCTCTCGGGTGGGGGCAGCCGCGGTCAGCAGGCCAGACCGGCCCGCACCGGCCTTGCGGCCTGCCAGTGCGCCAGCGCCAAGCGTACGGTATTGAGATGCACGGCCACTGTCTCGTCGATGACACGTCCGTAACCGCCAGCCATCATCACCACGACCGGCAGGCCGTGCGCCCGCGCTGCCTGGAACACTCGGTGGTCACGTTCGATCAGGCCGGGTGTGGTGAGCTTGAGCCGCCCCAGCCGGTCCCCTTCGTGGGGATCGGCGCCGGCCAGGAAGTACAGCAGACCAAAGGGTGTGTGGCGATGCACCTGCAGGAGATGCTCGAGCGCCGAGTCCAGGGCGGCCAGGTAGGTCGCGTCGTCACATCCGTCGGGCAGCTCGACGTCCAGGTCCCCCGCCTCCTTGCGGAACGGAAAGTTGCGCGCGCCATGCAGCGACAGCGTGAACACGGTCGGATCGTCACGAAAGATCGCGGCCGTGCCATTGCCCTGGTGAACATCGAGGTCGACAACGGCCACCCGCAGCAGGCGGCGGTGCTGCCGGTGCCATTCAGCCTGCATCAGGCTGGCCGCCACGCCCACGTCATTGAACACGCAGTAGCCGCTGCCCTTGTCGTGCTGTGCATGGTGGGTGCCGCCGGCCAGATTCACCGCCACCCCTTCGGACAGTGCCGAACGCGAGGCCGCGATCGTCGCGCCGACCGATCGCCGGGCGCGCTCGGCCATGCGCGGCGACCACGGGAAGCCGATCTCGCGCTGTGCCGCAGCGGGAAGCGTGCCCTCGAGCACGGCGCTCACATAGGCCGGCGAATGCGCCAGGGCCAGTTCTCCTTCGCTGGCGGGGGGTGCTTCGCACAGCGTGACCTGGGGCAACTGGGTCGCCACCGCGTCGCGCAGCAGACGGTACTTGGGCATCGGAAAGCGATGCCCCTCAGGCAGCGGCAGCACGAACTGATCAGAGTAGTAGGCGCGCATCGGGTGGACTTCGGCGGCGGAGCGGGCATGTCACACCCGGGTCATCGACAAGCCCCAGAGTCTGCCGAAATGCGCCGCAGACCGTGTTGTTAGGGTTTCACACCTAGTTTGCTGCATCGCAACAAAAATGGCTTGCATCTGCGACACGCTTGCATATACTTCGAGTCATGTTGCACCGCAACATAAGTGCAACCCAAGCTGAACCCCTCATCCACCGCCCCTACAGGAGCTATCGATCATGATGACCGCCGAGCAAATCGTCGCCGCCCAGAAGGCCAACCTCGAAACCCTGTTTGGCCTGACCCAGAAGGCTTTCGAAGGCGTGGAAAAGCTGGTCGAACTGAATGTCCAGGTCGCCCGCGCTTCCCTGACCGAAGCCGCAGAACACGCCCAGGCCGTGATGTCCGTGAAGGACGCCCAGGAACTGCTGGCCCTGCAAGCCGGCCTGCTGCAACCGTCCGCCGAGAAGGCCGCCGCCTACAGCCGTCATGTGTATGACATCGCTGCCGCCACCAACGCCGAAGTGACCAAGGTCGCCGAAGGCCAGGTCGCCGAAGCCCAGAAGAAGTTCATGGCCGTGGTCGACACCGCCGTCAAGAACGCTCCGGCCGGCACCGAAAACGCCGTGGCACTGGTGAAGTCGGCTGTGGCTGCTGCCAACAACGCCTTCGAAAGCGTGCACAAGGCCGCCAAGCAGGCTGCCGACGTGGCCGAAGCCAACTTCCAGGCCGTGACCAACACCGCCGTGAAGGCCACGCAGGCTGCCTCCAAGACCAAGCGCACCGCCGCCTGAGTCCTGGCTACGCGAAGACTGGCTACACGAAGAAACACTGAGCGGGGTTGAACTTTCCGAAGTGGCCCCGATCTAGGAAGTACCGTGGTGCGCTGCACACGGTCTCCCTGAAAGGTTGTCTCCTCGGTACCTCTCGAAAGTGGTTTCAAGGTACCTTCAGCCCGGTGGCTTGCCACCGGGCTTTTTTCTTGGTGCGACCGAATGTGGCCGCTGCCACTGCCGCGGATGCAGCGATGTGCAGCGGCGGGGTCAGCGTGTCGCCGCCGCCATGCGCCTGCGCAGTTCGGGCAGGGCTGCCAGTGCCGCCTCGCGCCCGGCCTGGATGGCCCGCCGGCGGGCGGCAGTGCCGAAGTCCGCACCTGACACCCCGTTCAGACTCGGCCGGATCACCACATCGGCCGATTTCAGCTCGAACTGGTTGATCGTGCGGCCCATGATCGCGAAGGTCTGCAAGAGCATCTTCATCGCGTCGCCGATCCCGTTCCCCTCGGGGGCCGCCGAAATGTCGACCGCAATCACGAGGTCGGCGCCCATCTCGCGGGCAAAGCGTACCGGCACCGGGGAGACCAGCCCCCCGTCGACATACTCGCGTGCCCCGATACGCACCGGCTGGAACACCGCCGGCACTGCACTCGAGGCCCGAACCGCCATGCCGGGATCCCCCCGCCGGAACAGGATGGGTGCCCCGTTGGCCAGGTCGGTGGCCACGATGCCCAGTGGCAGGCGCATCTTCTCGATCGGCAAGCCACCAACCTGCTGATTGACATAGCGGGCCAGGGCCTCCCCCCGGATGACCCCCCGGAACGGGAAAGACCAGTCGGTGATGGCCGATTCGTCCATCGACTCGGCCAGGGTGGCGAGTTCCGACGGCGACTTGCCGGAGGCATACAAGGCCGCGACCAGGCTGCCGGCCGAGGTGCCGGCCACCAGATCCGGGCGCAGGCCCTGCTCTTCCAGGACCTGAATCACACCGATGTGGGCGAATCCCCGCGCGGCACCACCGCCCAGGGCCAGCCCGATGCGCGGTGGGCGCGGTGGGGTGACCACCGTGTTGTCGACCGGCGGCGCAGGCGGCACCGGTGGCGGCGTCGTCTGGCAGGCCGCCAGCAGTGCGGCCAGGGCCAGTACCGTGGCGCAGCGTCGGCGGATCATCAGGGTTAACCAGTAGAAACGATCATGCATCGGCGGATTTTAGGAGCCTCCGGACCGCGACCCGGCGGGGCCTCATGCTGACCGCTAATAACTAACCTTGATAAACAACCTACAAAACTGTAGTTTGTTTCTATATAGAGTCTCCCTACAGTCCAACTTCCGACTCTCAGCCAGGGTCTGCACGGTTGTGCAGCCGGCCGGGTCACCTGGGAACCTCGAATGGACTGGCTCGCAATTGCAAGTGGATTTGGCGTAGGCGCCATCGTCGGCATCACCGGCGTGGGTGGCGGCTCGCTCATGACGCCCTTGCTGCTGTCGGTCTTCAAGCTCAACCCGGCGGTGGCGATCGGCACCGACCTGTGGTTTGCCGCATTGACCAAGGTGTCCGGGTCGGTGGCTCACCACCGCCACGGCAACGTCGACTACCGCATCACCGGCCTGCTGCTGGCCGGCAGCATTCCGGCCTCGCTGGTCATGATCGGCCTGATGCACTGGACCGGCGTGACCAAGGGCTGGGCCAGTGCGCTGACGTTTTCGCTGGGCATTGCGCTGCTGCTCACCGCCGTGACGGTCGCCTATCGCCAGGCCTGGCATGCCGTGGCCCTGCGCCTGCAACGCTGGCTGCCCGACCACCGCAAGCCTGCGCTCACCGTGGCCGCCGGCGCCCTGCTGGGTGTGCTGGTGTCGCTCAGTTCGATCGGCGCGGGCGCCATCGGCGCCACGCTGATCCTGTTGCTGTATCCGCGCCTGGAGGCACGCCGCCTGGTCGGCACCGACATCGCCCATGCGGTGCCGCTCACGCTGGTGGCCGGCATCGGCCACGCCTCACTCGGCCACGTCGACTGGCAGTTGCTCGGCGCGCTGCTGATCGGGTCGATCCCTGGCATCTGGATCGGCGCCCAGCTCACCCGCAGCCTGCCCGACCGCCTGGTGCGCGCCTTCCTGTGCGTCGCCCTGGTGACCGCCGGCCTGAAGGTCATTCACTGAACACCCACAAGAGACCCGCGATGTATCAGTACACCGAGTTCGACAAGCAGTTCGTCAAGCAGCGTGCTGCCCAGTTCCGTGACCAGCTCGAGCGCAACCTCGCCGGCAAGCTTGGCGAAGACGAATTCCGGCCGCTGCGCCTGCAGAACGGCTGGTACATCCAGCGCCATGCACCGATGCTGCGTGTGGCCGTGCCCTATGGCGAGCTGAACACCGCCCAGCTGCGCAAGCTGGCGCACATCGCCCGCACCTACGACCGCGGCTATGCGCACTTCACCACGCGCCAGAACCTGCAGTACAACTGGATCCCGCTGGACCGCGCCGCCGACGTCATGGACGAGCTGGCCTCGGTGAACATGCACGGCATCCAGACCTCGGGCAACTGCATCCGCAACATCACGAGCGACGCCTTTGCCGGCATTGCGCCCGACGAGCACATCGACCCGCGTCCGTACTGCGAGGTGATGCGCCAGTGGTCGACGCTGCACCCCGAATTCGCCTTCCTGCCGCGCAAGTTCAAGATCGCCGTGACGGGCGCCGTGGAAGACCGCGCCGCCACCGGCTGGCACGACATCGGCCTGCACCTGGTCCGCAACGATGCGGGTGAGGTGGGCTTCCGGGTGCTGGTGGGCGGCGGCATGGGTCGCACGCCGGTGGTGGGCACCGTCACGCGCGAGTTCCTGCCGTGGCAGCAGATCCTCGTCTACATCGAGGCCGTCGTGCGGGTCTACAACCGCTACGGCCGGCGCGACAACATGTACAAGGCCCGCATCAAGATCCTGGTGAAGGCCGAGGGCCAGAAGTTCATCGACGCCGTCGAAGAAGAGTTCCGCAACATCCTCTCGCGCGATGTCGACGGTGCAGCCCATCTGATCACGCAGGAAGAACTCGACCGTGTGGCACAGCATTTCGACGTGCCGCAAGGCGTGCGCTACGACCTGGATCATCAGGCCGCCAACGATGCACGCATTGCCCCCAGGCAGGGCCCGGTGGCCTACCAGCGCTGGCTTGAACGCAATGTGCACGGCCACCGCTTCCCGGGCTACCGTGCGGTGACCCTGTCGCTCAAGCGGGTGGGCCAGGCGCCCGGTGACGCCACCGACGAGCAGCTCGAGCTGGCCGCTGACATCGCCGACCGCTTCAGCTG
The DNA here is from genome assembly GCA_946482595.1 of uncultured Comamonadaceae bacterium. The sequence continues at coordinate 44,021 of CAMLSD010000015.1, read as the reverse complement.
CGGCGAAGTGCGTGTCACGCACGACCAGAACCTGGTGCTGCCCTGGGTGCGCGAGACCGACCTCCCGGCCTTGTGGGAAGCCGCCCGCGCCGCCACCTTCGCCACCCCGAACATCGGCCTGCTGACCGACATGATCGCCTGCCCGGGCGGCGACTTCTGCGGCCTGGCCAATGCCCGTTCGATCCCGGTCGCAGCGGCCATCGCCGAGCGCTTCCAGGATCTGGACGAGCTCTACGACATCGGCGACATCGACATGCACATGAGCGGCTGCATCAACTCGTGCGGCCATCACCACAGCGGGCACATCGGCATCCTCGGCGTCGACAAGGACGGCAGCGAGTGGTATCAGATCACGCTGGGCGGGTCCGACGGTTCCACGCAAAGCGGCAACACCGTGGCCGGCAAGGTGATCGGGCCGTCGTTCGCGGCCGATGAGGTGGTCGACGTGATCGAGGCGGTCGTCGAGGTCTACCGCGAGCAGCGTGCAGCCAACGAGCGGTTCATCGACACCGTCAAGCGCATCGGCCTGGACGCCTTCAAGACTGCGGCCAATGCCGTGCGGCGCAGCACCGGCGACGCCGCCCGGGCCGCCGCCTGAGGAGCAAACGACATGAAGTTCATCGAATCCGATCAGAACACCTGGACGGCCGTGGCCGACGACACCCCCGTCACGCCAGCGCCTCACCTGGCGCTGAGCCCGGCACAGTGGCAGACGGTGCGCGCAAGCTGGCCGGCCGACCTGCCGGTGGCCCTGCGCCTGGCCAATGACAGCGACGTCGAGACCATTGCCGACGACCTGCCGCGCGTAGCCGCCGTGCTGCTGCACTTCCCGAAGTGGACCGATGGGCGCGCCTACAGTCAGGCCCGCCTGCTGCGCAGCCGCTACCGATTCACCGGCGAGGTGCGCGCCACCGGCGACGTGGTGGTCGACATGATGCCGCTGCTGCAACGCTCGGGCTTCGACGCCGTTGCCTTGCGCGCCGACCAGAGCGTGGAGATCGCCCGTCGCCAGCTGACCTTCTTCCCGGCCTATTACCAGGGCGACGTCCACGACAACCGGCCGCACTTTGCCCGCGTGACGCCGCAGGCGGAGGCCGCATGAGCGCCATCGACCTCTACGCCCGTGCCACGCCCGACTTCGCGGCCAAGCTTGCGCATGCGCAGGCGGTACTGCAGTCGGCCGCGACCGAACATGCCGGGCGCATCGTTCAGGCCACCAGCCTGGGCGCTGAAGACATGGTGCTGACCGACCTGATCGCCCGCCATCACCTCGGCATCGCGATCGGCACGCTCGAGACCGGCATGCTGCATGCCGAAACGTCTGCCCTGATCGGCAGGGTCGAGGCGCACTATGGCCTGAAGATCGAGGTGTACCGCCCGGTGAGCGAGTCCGTGGTGCACTTCGTGGGCCAGCACGGCGACAAGGCGATGTACCAGAGTATCCCGCTGCGCAAGCAATGCTGCGCGATCCGCAAGCTCGAGCCGCTGTCGCGCATGCTGGCGCAACGCGACGCCTGGGTGACCGGCCTTCGCCGGGAGCAGTCGAACCACCGCGGCGAGGTGCCCTTCAGCGACCGCGACGACCAGGGCCGCATCAAGCTCAACCCACTGGCCGACTGGACCTGGAACGACGTGTGGCATTACATCGCCGCATACGCGGTACCCTACAACCCGCTGCACGACGACTTCTACCCGAGCATCGGCTGCGCACCCTGCACGCGCGCCATCGCGGTGGGCGAGGACTTCCGCGCCGGCCGCTGGTGGTGGGAGGACGAGTCCGCCAAGGAATGCGGGCTGCACGTGCACCAGGACACCCCTCAAGTTTCCCTGATCGGAGAGCGCGCATGAATGCCGCCGTGAGCATCGACCAGCTTCTGCCCGAGCTGGACCACCGCCACCTCGACTGGCTCGAGGAAGAGGCGATCTTCACCCTGCGCGAGGCGATCGCCGCCTTCGAGCGCCCCGCATTGCTGTTCTCGGGCGGCAAGGACTCCTGCGTGGTGCTGCGCCTGGCCGAAAAGGCCTTCAAGTCCAGCCAGGGCAACGGCCTGTTCAAGGGCCGCCTGCCGTTCCCGCTGGTCCACGTCGACACCGGCCACAACTTCCCCGAAGTGATCGAATTCCGCGACCGCCGCGTGGCCGAGATGGGCGAACGCCTGGTGGTGGGACACCTCGAAGACTCGATGAAGCGCGGCACCATCCGCCTGTCGCATCCGCTGGAATCGCGCAACGGGCACCAGACCGTGACCCTGCTCGAGACCATCGAGGAGCACCGCTTCGACCTGCTGATCGGCGGCGCGCGGCGCGACGAAGAAAAGGCCCGTGCCAAGGAGCGCATGTTCAGCCACCGTGACAGCTTCGGCCAGTGGCAGCCGAAGGAGCAGCGCCCGGAACTCTGGACGCTGTTCAACACGCGCATCAAGCCGGGCGAACACATGCGCGCCTTCCCGATCAGCAACTGGACCGAACTCGACGTGTGGCTCTACATCGCCCGCGAGAACATCCCGCTGCCCGGCCTGTACTACGCACATGACCGGCAGGTGATCCGACGCAAGGGCCTGCTGGTGCCGGTGACCGACGTGACACCGCCCGAGGCGGGCGAGGCCATCGAGACGGCCCAGGTGCGCTTTCGCACCGTGGGCGACATGACCTGCACCTGCCCGGTAGAAAGCCCGGCCGGCAACGCGGCCGAGATCGTCGCCGAAACCCTCAAGGTGACCGTCAGCGAGCGGGGCGCCACCCGCATGGACGACCGCACCTCCGACGCCTCGATGGAGCGTCGCAAGAAGGAAGGATATTTCTGATGTCTGATGTCCACATCCACCAGGACGTGCCTGCGGTGACCGATCACCGCGCCTTGCGCTTCCTGACGGCAGGCAGCGTCGACGACGGCAAGAGCACCCTGATCGGGCGCCTGCTGTTCGACAGCCGCGCCATCCTGGCCGATCAGCTCGACACCCTCGAAAAGAAGGCCGCCGGTGCACCGATCGACCTGTCTTTGCTGACCGACGGCCTGGAGGCCGAGCGCGAGCAGGGCATCACGATCGACGTGGCCTATCGCTACTTCGCCACCAAGCAGCGCAAGTTCATCATCGCCGACGCACCCGGCCACGAGCAGTACACCCGCAACATGGTGACGGCCGCCGCCGGCAGTGACGCCGCCGTGGTGCTGGTCGACATCACCAAGCTCGACGTGCACGCGAAACCGGTGCCGCTGCTGCCCCAGACGCGCCGCCACGCGCTGCTGGCCCGCCTGCTGCGCGTGCCCAGCATCGTGTTTGCCGTCAACAAGCTCGATGCCGTGGCCGATCCCGCGCACGCCTTCGTGGCGGTGAGCGAGGCCCTGCAGGCCTTTGCGGCCCAGGCCGGCATCGAAGTCGCGGGCATCATCCCGGTGTCCGCGCTGCGTGGCGACAACGTGACCTCCCCGCTGGACGCCGACTGGTACGACGGCCCGTCGCTGCTGCAGGTGCTCGAAGGCCTGCCCACGGTGCAGGAGCGCACCGCCGGCAACCTGCTGCTGCCGGTGCAGTACGTCGCACGCGAAGGTGAAGGCACCGGCAACCAGCCGCGCACGCTGTGGGGCCGCATTGCCCACGGCAGTGTCCGGGCCGGTGATGCCGTGCAGATCCTGCCCAGCGGCGAGACCGCCATCGTGGCCGAAGTCCGCCGCGCGGGCAGTGTCGTGGCTGCGTGCGCCGCCGGCGAGTCCGCCGGTGTGGTGCTCGACCGCCAGATCGACGTCTCCCGCGGCGACTGGATCGCCACGCCCGGCACGGTGCGCCAGACGCAACGCTTCTCGGCCACGCTGGCGTGGCTCGACACCGAACCCGCCGTGGTCGGCCGCAAGTACTGGGTGCGCCACGGCAACCGCTGGGTCCAGGCCCGCATTGCCGCCATCGAGAGCCGGCTGGACATCCACACGCTGGAGGCGATCGACGCGCACGAACTGGCCGTCAACGAGATCGGCCACGTCGTCATCGAGACCCAGCAGCCGCTGCCGGTCGAGCCGTACGCCGACAACCGCGTGGGCGGTGCGCTGATCATCGTCGACCCCACCAGCAACCGCACCAGTGGCGCGCTGCTGGTGAAGGCGCCCGAGTAAGCCGGGCCAGGGACAAGGCAGCCATGCAGTCCGGTCGCATCGTGTTCGTTGGCGCCGGCCCTGGCGCGGCCGACCTCATCACCGTGCGTGGCGCCCGGGCGCTCGCGCAGGCCGATGTGGTGCTGTTCGACGCGCTGACCGACCCGGCCCTGCGCGAGCTGGCGCCTCAGGCCAAGTGGGTGAATGTCGGCAAGCGCGGGTTCTGCGACAGCACCGGCCAGGCCACGATCAATGCGCTGCTGGTGCGTTTTGCCCGCGAAGGCGCCCAGGTGGTGCGCCTCAAGGGCGGCGACCCGAGCGTGTTCGGACGGCTCGAGGAAGAACTCCTGGCGGCCGCCCAGGCCGGCATCCCGACCGAGGTGGTGCCCGGCATCACCGCGGCGTCTGCCGCGGCCGCCACCACGCAGCGCCCCCTGACGCGGCGCGGCAATGGCCGCAGCGTCAGCCTCACCACCGCCATGACCCGCAGCGGTGACCTCCAGGCCAGCCGCAGCGCGGACAGCGAGGTGTTCTACATGGCAGGGCGGCAACTCGGCGCACTGGGCCGTCGGCTGCGTGAGGCCGGCTGGCCCGTCGACACGCCGGTCAGCGTGGTGTCGCGCGCCGGCTGGCCCGACCAGCTCCAGAGCGACCATACGGTCGAGCATCTGGCGCGGGCCAGTGTGCTGCACGCCGGGCGCCCGGCGGTCGTGGTCGTGGGCGCCGCGGCAGCTCGCGTCACACCCGAATGCGACACCCAGCCTGCGGACATCCCGGTCATTGATGCCGGTCAACCCCTCGGGAAAACCCCGGCCGCTTAAAATCTCCAGTTGGCAGGCGGCAGGGACAGCGCCTTCGGGTCAAGCCCTGGTTGGCGCCTGCGCCCGCGGATCGACCCCGAACCCCACTCACCCACACAGACAACCAAGCACGAGACCCTTATGACGCACGTAGTGACCGAGAGCTGCATCCGCTGCAAGTACACCGACTGTGTGGACGTCTGCCCGGTGGACTGCTTCCGCGAGGGCCCGAACTTCCTGGTCATCGACCCGGATGAATGCATCGACTGCGCGGTGTGCATCCCCGAGTGCCCGGTCAATGCCATCCTCCCGGAAGAAGACGTGCCCGGCAACCAGCAGAAGTTCATCCAGATCAATGCTGACCTCGCCAAGCAGTGGCCCAGCATCACCAAGCGCAAGGCCGCGCTGCCTGACGCCGATGAGTGGAAGGACCGCGCCGACAAGCTCGACCAGCTGATCCGCTGATCAGGCGCCCACCGCACCGCCGCAACACCGCACCATGGACGCACACAGCGACAACGCGCCTGCCCAGGCCGCCGACCCCGAGGCCGCCCGCATCGAGACCGATGCCGTGATCGTCGGCGCGGGCCCGGTGGGCCTGTTCCAGGTGTTCGAGCTGGGGCTGCTCGAGATCAAGGCCCACATCATCGACTCGCTGGCCTACCCTGGCGGGCAGTGCATCGAGCTCTACCCCGACAAGCCGATCTACGACATCCCGGCCGTGCCGGTGTGTACCGGCAAGGAACTCACCGACAACCTGCTCAAGCAGATCGAGCCCTTCGGTGCCACCTTCCACCTGGGCCAGGAAGTCACCGTGGTGCGCAAGGAAGCCGATGGCCGCTTCCATGTCGAGACCTCCAAGGGCACGCGTTTCCTCACCCGCACGGTGTTCATCGCCGGCGGTGTCGGCGCCTTCCAGCCGCGCATGCTCAAGATCGACGGTCTGGACCAGTACAACGACCGCCAGGTGTTCTACCGGGTGCGCAACCCGGCACAGTTTGCCGGCAAGCAGCTGGTGATCGTGGGGGGTGGCGACTCGGCCCTGGACTGGACGCTGAACTTCGTCCAGGAAGGCCCCAACAAGGCCGAAAGCGTGATCCTCATCCACCGTCGCGATGGTTTCCGCGCCGCACCGGCCAGCGTGGCACGCATGAAGGAACTGTGCGATGCCATGGAGATGCAGTTCGTCGTCGGCCAGGTCACCGGGTTCGACGAGGCGGACGGCAAGCTCACCGCCCTGAAGGTGACCGGCGGCGACGGTGTGACCCGCGTGATGCCGGCCGACATGGTGCTGGTGTTCTTCGGCCTGAGCCCCAAGCTCGGGCCCATCGCCGAATGGGGCGTGGACCTCGAACGCAAGCAGATCGTGGTCGACACCGAGAAGTTCGAGACCAGCATCCCCGGCATCTTTGCCGTGGGTGACGTCAACACCTATCCCGGCAAGAAGAAGCTCATCCTCTCGGGCTTCCACGAAGCGGCACTGGCCGCCTTTGCCGCGGCGCCCTACATCTTCCCGGACAAGCGCATCCACCTGCAGTACACGACCACCAGCCCCAAGCTGCACAAGGTGCTCGGCGTGGAAAGCCCGGTGTTCGACTGAACCGGCACCCGCCCCACCCGACCGCAAGGCCCGCCACAGTGCGGGCTTTTTTGATGCAACTCGCCAGACCCGCCGTCGTTCGAAGGCGATAATCCAGACTTCACGCGGGCACAGCGCCATGCGTGATCCGCTAGGGGTGTTGGGCCGCGATCTGCGGCTCGACTGAGAAAGTCCCTTCGAACCTGTTGAGGTAATTCTCGCGCAGGGAAGCGAACGAGCGGTGGCCCCAGCGCGCCCCCGACCCAACGCCGACCTGCGCGACCCGTCGAAAGTCTGCAGATGTCGTCGCTCCCGTTCCTTGGCCGCCCGAACCACCCCCCCCCCCTCGCGCGTGCCTGCGCAATGGCCGTCGCGTCCCTGGCGGCACCCTTCACGCCGACGGCCTGGGCACAGCAAGGCAGCACCACCGAGGAACTCCCGGCCGTGCGGGTCACCGCACCGGCGCCGTCCTCACGGGCGGATGTGTCCGGGTTCGGCGAGCTGCCGCTGTCGCGCTCGCCCTTGCAGGCCACGGTGCTCACCCAGGAGAGGTTGAAGGAACGCGGTGCGCGCAAGCTGTCCGACCTCACCGCGCTCGACGCATCGGTCAGTGACAGCTACAACGCCGAAGGCTACTGGGACTACCTGAGCATTCGCGGCTTCACGCTGGACAACCGCTTCAACTACCGGCGCGAAGGTCTGCCGGTCAGTGCCGAGACGATCCACCCGCTGGACAACAAGGCCGCTGTCGAAGTGCTGAAGGGCACGAGCGGGATCCAGGCCGGCACCAGCGCGCCCGGCGGGCTGGTCAACTTCGTGGTGAAACGTCCGGACGACCGGGTCCGGTCGGTCGAACTGGGGCTCCAGGCCCGCGGCACGATGGGTGTGGCCGCCGACGTGGGCAACCGGTTCGGGCCCGACGAGCGCTTTGGCCTGCGCGTCAATGCCGCCAACGAACACCTCGATCCGCTGTTGCGCCATGCCGAGGGACACCGCCGGCTGCTGGCCGTGGCGGCGGACTGGCGGCTCACCCCGGGCACCGTGGTCGAAGCCGAGTTCGAAACCAGCCATCGCAAGCAGCGCAGCCAGGCCGCGTTCAGCATCACCGGCAACACGGTGCCGGTCCCCGTCAACCCGCGCCTGAGCCTGAATAACCAGCCCTGGTCCCAGCCCGTCGTGACCGACCAGCATGTGGGCACGTTGCGGGTGCGGCACCGCATCGATGCCCAGTGGCGCATCACCGGGCAGCTGGGCACACAACGCCTGCACATGGATGACCGGCTGGCCTTTCCCTTCGGCTGTGGTGCTGAAGGTGACTACAGCCGTTTCTGCTCTGACGGCAGCTTCGATCTGTACGAGTACATCAGCGACAACGAGCGCCGCCGCACGCATGCAGCCCACCTTTTTGTGGACGGCCGCTTCAGCACCGGCAGCGTCCGGCACGACCTCACCGCCGGCATCCTGCACAGCCGCTTCAAGAGTCGGGTGCAGGATCAGGTCTATGACTATGCCGGCACGGGCCACATCGACGGCGACGTCATCACGCCGCCGTCGGCGCGCAACCCGCTGCCCAGCACCAACCGCACCGAACGCAGCACCGAGCTGTACCTGCGCGATGCCATCACCCTGCATCCGCAGTGGAGCGCCTGGCTGGGCCTGCGCCATACACGCCTGCACCGTGCCAGCGAGCTGACCAGCGGTGACGACCGCGAACCCACACGCTACGGCCAGTCGGCCACCACCCCCTGGCTGGCCCTGAGCCACGGGTTTGCGCCGGGTCACATCGCCTACGTGAGCTGGGGCCGGGGCCTGGAATCGCAGGTCACACCCAACCGCCCCACCTTCAGCAACGCAGGCCAGGCCCTGCCCGCACTGAAGAGCCGCCAGGTCGAAGTCGGGGTGAAGGCCAACGGCCCGCAGTTCGACTGGTCGGCCACACTGTTCGACATCCGCCGGCCGCAGGCCGCCGCAGTAGGCGCCGATTGCGGCATCACCTTTGCCGACGACTCCTGCACGCTGGCCTTCGACGGCAGCGCACGCCACCGCGGCCTGGAAGCCACCGCGCAGTGGCGCGACGGCCCCTGGGCACTGGGGGCCAGCGCGGTGTGGATGCACGCGCGCCGCACCGGCAGCGCCAACCCGGCCCTCAACGGGCAGCGTCCGGTGAACGTGCCGCGCCACACGCTCAAGGCCGAGCTGGGCTACCAGGTGGCCGCCGTGCCCGGCCTGCGCCTGCTGGGCGCGGTGGTGCACGAAGGCGAACGCATGGTGCTGCAGGACAACTCGCTCAAGCTGCCCTCGTGGACGCGCCTGGACGTCGGCCTGAGCCATCGCCACCGCGTGGGCGACACCACCTTGACCTGGCGCGCCGGCATCGACAACCTGGCCAATCGCCGCGCCTGGCGCGAATCCCCCTTCCAGTTCGACCACGTCTACCTCTACCCGCTGGCCGGACGCACCTGGCGACTTTCTGTGCAGGCCGACTTGTGAGGCTGAAAGTTCCTGGCATATAATGCGAGGCTCTGTTCCCCGATAGCTCAGTCGGTAGAGCGCCGGACTGTTAATCCGTAGGTCCCTGGTTCGAGCCCAGGTCGGGGAGCCAAAAAAAACGACACAAGGCCTTAGCAGCGAGTAGCTGCTAAGGCCTTTGTCCTTTCCGGCCCGAAAACAGCGGTCAGCAAGCGCGACTGTCAACAGAAATCGGCTGGCGCGCTGTCGGAGCCCGTCGCTCGGAGTCGCTCGGAGTCGCTCGGAGTCGCTCACAGCTGCCCACTGTCGGTCGTTGTCCCAGGTCCTCGCACGAGGCGATGCGACGGCGGCGGTGGTGGCCGCGTGCAGGACCTCACGCAGTGCGCCACTGGCTGACGCGCCGCTGCAGCGTGCGCAGCACGCCATCGTCGAACCGCTCGGGGTGGCGGCGCTGCAATTCCTCCAGCACCGTGACGACGCTCAAGATAATTGTCCGCCGCCATCGCGGCGGCGTTCCTGATGCAAGGGCTCGGCGAGCGACCTGGGTCGAGGGTCGCGCGGTTGCAGGAACGCCCCCGACAGAGCCGGCTAGCAGCTGGGCTCATATTTGTCGTTTATGAGCCTCGCTACTGTTTGCGCTTTATTGTTGAGAATCATAAACTCGGTTTATTGACGTCACCAATACGAGCGCCATGTCGACCCGCCCGCAAACCCTCCGCACGCCGGCCCAGTTGGGACTCCTCCTGCAGTCCGCCCGCAAGGCACGCGGCATGACTCAAGCAGAGCTGGCAGCCCGGGTCCGGCTGAGCCAGTCCCGCATCTCGCAGCTCGAGAAGGACCCTGCCGAGCTGTCCGCCGAGAGGCTGCTGGCCTGGTGCTCGACGCTGGGGCTGGAGCTGTCGGTTGGGCGGCGCGGTGAGGTCTCGCCCGAGCCGGACAAGACCGCCTGGTGACGCATGGGCCGCAAGTCTCATCGCCGCAGCCTGGCCATCTGGGCCAATGGCGTGCGCGTCGGGCTGTGGACGCTGCCCGCGCGCGGTGACGCCACGCTGCAGTACGACCCGACGTGGGTGGCCTCCGACGCCGGGCGGCCGCTGTCGCTGTCGCTGCCCTTCAACCTCGAGAACCGGCCCCTCAAAGGGCAGGCCGTCGCCAACTTCTTCGACAACCTGCTGCCCGACAGCGACCAGATTCGCAAGCGGGTGGCCGAGCGCTTCCATACCGGTTCGACCGACCCCTTCGACCTGCTGCAAGCCATCGGACGGGACTGCGTTGGCGCGGTGCAGCTGCTCGCCGAAGACGAAGCGCCGGAGGGCGTCGACACGGTGCAGGCGGAGCCGCTGTCCGAGCAAGACATCGAACGTCACCTGGTGGAAGCCCTATCGCCGCAGAAGTTCGGGGCCGCCCACGAGCCCGACGACGACTTCCGCATCTCGCTGGCGGGCGCGCAGGAGAAGATGGCCTTCCTGCGCTGGAACGACCGATGGTGCCGCCCCCGCGGCTCGACGCCGACCACGCACATCTTCAAGCTGCCGCTCGGCCTCGTGGGTGGACGCCAGGCGGACTTCTCGACCTCGGTCGACAACGAGTGGCTGTGCCTGCGTTTGATGAAGGCCTATGGGTTCGACGTCGCCGACGCGACCATTGAACGCTTCGGCTCCCAGCGTGTCCTGGTGGTCGAGCGATTCGACCGCCGCCTCTCACCAGGAGGCGAGCGGCTGCTGCGCTTGCCGCAGGAAGACTTCTGCCAGGTCCTCGGCGTCTCGCCGCTTCGCAAATACGAGAACCAGGGGGGCCCCGGCCTGAAGGCGCTTTTCGCGACGCTGCAGCAGTCGGAGCGAGCTGCAGAGGACATGCGCACGCTGCTGGCCGCACAGGTCCTCTTCTGGATGATGTGCGCTCCCGACGGGCATGCAAAGAACTTCAGCATCCACCTGCTGCCGCAAGGCCGCTTCCGGCTCACGAAGCTCTACGACGTCATGTCCGGCTACCCCGTGCTCGGTGAGGGGCCCAACCAGTGGTCACCCCACGAGGTCTCGCTCGCGATGGCGCTGCTGGGCAAGAACCGGCACGACCGAATCCGAGACATCCGTCGGCGCCACTTCAACAGCACCGCCAAGCTGGTTGGCTATGCTGAGACGGCCGAGCCGCTGCTGCAGGAGCTGATTGAGCGCACGCCGGCGGCGATTGCTCAGGTCCGTGCCGAACTGCCCGAGGACATCAATGCGAAGGTCGTCGACGCCATCCTCGGTGGCGTCGAAAAGTCTGCGCAGTCCCTGCGAAGCATGGGCCCGGAAGACTGAGCGGCGAGCCCAGAACCTGCGCGGCTTGGACCGCTCCGTCACCGCAAACGTCCGTGCAGCGCATGCGCCTCGTGAGTGACTTCTGTGCGGACGTGACGGCTCTCAGACGGCGACCCTGGAGCCTTGTGCAGGCGGCCCGCCCCTCACACAGGCGAATCGGGGACGTCATCGACGTCGGGCCAGCGCTGCCCGACGAGCGGGTCGAGCCAATTCGCCGCCTTGCGAATCAACGCCACCCGGTCGCTGCGCTCGCCAGGCTCCGCCGCCAGCAAGATCACATCACATCGTTCGAGCGCGTCGGCCTATCGTCGCAATCGGTCTGCACGCTCCCATCGCTCGGCCAGCTCCTCGGTATTTACCAGCCGGGCGAGTTCAGCTGCCTGCGGCTGAATCGCAAGCACGCGCGCGCGCAATTCGTCGTGCGCCGACCGAGAGCTGACATACTCGGCGGTCATGAAGATCGACATCGACAAGCTCGACGAGGCCGAGCTGGTGGAGCTGAACCGGCGGATCGTGGCGCGGCTGAAGTACCTGCAGGAGGCCCGCACGCATCATCAGATGCTCAGCTTCAACGTGGGCGACCGGGTGCGATTCCACCCGCCGGGGCACGATCCGAAGACCGGCGTGATCATCAAGTACAACCGAAAGACCGTGACGGTGCTGACCGACGATCAGCACCAGTGGAACGTCGCGCCGGTGTTCCTCAGCCGTGTGGTCGATGCCGAGTCAGCAGACACCGGCAGCGCACAGGTCATACGGTTGCCCACCAAACCTTGATCAACCAGCGATGGGCGGGTCAAGGTGGCGTGACCAGACGCTTGCCGATGAGCACCGCAAGCCTTGATGTGTCGCTCCTTGCCATCGACGGCTCCCCCTGGGTTGTCCACCGCCATCTTGCCACCCACCCGCTCCAAGCCTCGGCCGTTGGCAGACGCGCGCCGGCCATCGACACACCGCCGAGCACGCTGAACATCGGTGGCGGCTCGATGGTGCACACGGCAGACGCCGAAGTCCTTGCGCCTGCTTTCCTTTGTCGGCCCTGGCGGGCTGCCTGCTTCGCGTTGCCTGCCGAGGCCCAAACCATCTCAGATGCACGAAAAACCATACACATTGGTGACCTAAACCCAATCATATTCGATAGAATTCTGTGTAAATGTCCGAAACCTGCACCTTGGAGCTCCACGCCGCCGGCGCCTGGCATGCCGCGGCGAGCGTGAGCCTGCTCGGGTCGGAAGCCGACGGCTGGAGGACCAAGACGTACTCCGGCTACGCCGTCGAATGGGCGTTTGCGCACGCAGGCGCGACCGACGCACATGCCCTGTGCGCACGCCGGCCTGTCGGTCTGGAGCCCTACCAGGAGGAGCACTGGCCCGTGCATCTCATCGACATGCTCCCGCAAGGCCATGGCCGGCAGGAGTTGCTTCGACGCATCGGCCAACCTGGCACGGCTGGTGTCGCAGCCGATTGGAAGCTGTTGCTCGCCGGCGCGGGCAACCCCATCGGCAACCTGCGCGTCAAGGAAGCGGCGGACTGGCTGGCGGCCAACGCCGGGCCGTTGCAAGGGTTCACGGACGACGAGGTCGCACAGCGAGGCGACGGGTTCGCGGAGTACCTGGCCTCGCACGGGCTCTTCGTCGCGGGCTCTTCGGGCGTGCAAGGCGAGTGGCCCAAGATTCTCCTGACGCGCGCCGACGATGGGCTGCTCTACCTGGACCATACGCTGCCTGACGAACGGGCCGTGCAGCACTACGTCGTCAAGTTCGGCCGAGGCACCGACTCGCAGCTGGCCAGCATCCTGCGGCACGAAGCCCCGTACATGGACATTGCCGGGCTCCTTGGTCTGCGGGTGCACGCGCCGTTGACCCTCCGCCAGCGCGCCCTTTTCATCCCCCGATTCGACCGAATCGCCCAGGCTGGCGCGGTGACAAGGCTCGCCCAGGAGAGCATCGCGACGCTGACCGGGATGCCCGGCTTCGACGCGGTGCCGAGCCACGACCAGGTGTGCGAGGCCCTCATTCGGCACAGCTCGGACCCGCAGGCCGACGTCCTGGAGTACATCAAGCGCGACATCGCCAACCTGGCCTTGTTGAACAAGGACAACCACGCTCGGAACACCGCCGTCCAGCGCGACTTCTGCGGCCGCATCGCACTGACGCCGCTCTACGACTTCGCGCCGATGTATCTCCATCCCGACGGCATTGCGCGCCGAATCCGTTGGGAAGGCAACGACAACGGGCAGCCCGACTGGGTGCGCGTGGTGGACCGGGTGTGCGAACTGGCGGCCCAGGCGCTGCGAACGACGTCACGTGCCAGGATGAATCGCCAGCCCGCGATCACCCGGGAAGCCCTCGTTGCCGGGTTGAAGGTGATGGAGCCGGCGCTCAGGCATGTGGCCGCTGAAGGAGACACCTTGGGCGTGGAGCCCGAGGTGCTGAACCACATCCGGCCCCACCTCCTGGCCAGAGCCGATGAACTGGCGGCCTTGGCCTGACGACCATGGACAAGCGCTTCAACACGCTCTCGGTTCCGGAACAGCTGCTGCTTCGCAAGCAGGCGGTTGATGACGTCTTGGCCCATCCCGAGTGGTCGCTCGCGCAGGCCGTACGTCACCTGAAGAAGACGATGCGGCTCACCACGGCCGAGATGGCCAAGCTCTCGGGTGTGTCCTACCGGACGATGCAGGACATCGAGCAGGAACGCAGCGAGGGCACTGTGCAGACGATGAACCGCATCTTCGGCATGCTCGGCCTGAAGCTCACCGTGACAAGGGCGCTTCGCGACTCCACGCCGACGTCCAGCCAGCCCCGTGTCAGCGGCGACGACGAGGACCGCGGCCCCTGAGGCTCGCTTGAGCACGCGCCCTCGGGCCAAGTCCATCGACCCGCGAAGCTTGCTCTGAATCCCTCCAAAAGGCTCCTCTGCCCCCTTTCCTGCCTCTCGGGGTCCGACTTGGAGCCATCAGCGCGGGCTCAGGCCATCAGCCGCACCGCACTTGACCAGCCCCAGTCAGCGGCCAGCACCACCAGCGTCATCATCACACCTGCCGCCAGGGCGCCGACCACGGCGCCGGCGGCCAGCACCATGCCATCGCGGAAGGCCAGGCCCAGCCCCAGGAGGATGAGCGCAGCGGCCGGCAGCACGTTGCCGAAGGGGATCGGCAGGATCAGCAGCACGGCCATCAATGCCACCCCGGCCGCCAGCCAGCGCCAGGCCCCCTCGCGGGTGGTCCAGCCGTGGCGCGTGCGGGCCACGCGGGCAGCCACCGAATAGATCGCTGCAAGCGTGGACAGCACACGCCGCGCCCACCGCTGCGACATTTCCAGGCGTGCGACCCTTGGTGGCAGTGTCAGCTCCGTCTGGCCGCGCCACATCGCCGCGGCCAGGGCCAGCACGCCAAAACCCAGGACGGTGCCGGTCCCGGGCACCGGCAGCAGGCAGGGCACGGCCAGCAGCAGCAACAGGCTGCCGTGTGCGGCTGGCCCGTGGGCCTGCAGCAGGCCGTCCACGCTGACCCGCTCGGAAGACAGTCGGGCTGCGGCGTCGCGCAGCCGGTGGGCAATGTTCTCGTTCATGGGTTCACTGCGTTGTCGTGTGTCCAGCCTGCACAGGCCCCGGGTGGGAGCACTTGCGGCGGCGGAAAGTTCGGCGGGTTCGGAAAAACCGGACAAAGGGCGACTTACCATCCTGGTTTTCCGATGCGGAGCCGGCATGCTGAACTACCGACACCTCCACTATTTCTGGGTCGTCACCAAGGAAGGGGGCTTCGCTCGGGCCGCGCAGCGGCTGGGCATGGCGGTGCAGACCATCAGCGCCCAGGTGCGAGAACTCGAACGTTCTCTGGGCCACCAGTTGCTCAAACCCGCCGGACGCGGCGTGAGCCTGACCGAAGCGGGCCAGGCGGCGTTTGCGCGCGCCGAAGCGATCTTCCAGCTTGGCCAGAGCCTGCCCGACGAAGTGCGCCACGCGGCGAGCGGCAAGGTGGCACGGCTCGCGGTCGGCCTGTCGGACGGCATCTCCAAGCTGGCCGCGCACGCGCTGCTGGCGCCCGTGCTGGATACACCCAACCTGCGGCTGGTGTGCCATGAGGGCGAGGTCGAGCAACTGCTGGCCGAGCTGGCCCTGCACCACCTCGATCTGGTGCTGACCGGGCAGGCCGCACCGCCCAATCCCAATCTTCGGCTGGTGAGTGAACGGCTCGTCGATTCGCCCGTCGAGTGGTATGGCCCTGCCGCCCTGGTGGGCACCCTGGAGCAGCAGCAGTTTCCCCAGTCGCTCGACGATCTGCCGGTGCTGCTGCCCACCGGTCATTCGGCCTTGCGCACCACACTGGACCATTGGTTCGACATGCACGGGCTGCGCCCGCGCATCGTGGGCGAGTTCGAGGACAGTGCCCTGCTGGCCGTGTTTGCGGCGCGGGGGCTGGGCGTCTTCCCGGTCAGCCGGGCGGGTGCCGGTGATGTGGTCCGGATGCGCGGGCTGCGCCTGCTGGGGCACAGTGAAGACGTGAAGGAGGAGATTCACGCCATCCTCGCCCGCCGCGGACAACACCACCCGCTGGTGCGCCGCATCCTGACGGAAGCAGGTCGACTCACGGCCGACTGAGCGGCAAGCGCGGTTCAAGTGGCCTGCACCGCCACGGGGGCTGCGCGGCGCGTCCCCGTCGGCGGCGCGGTGTCGTCGCCCCAGGCCTCGCGGGCCGCCGCCAGCACCATCGCCTCGGAATCGGCGAGGTGGCGGTCGGCTCCCGCTGCTGCACGGGCCAGCCGCTGCACACGGCGCTGCAGCTGCGGATCGTCGATCTCGGCCATCAGCGCGGCCAGGCCGGCTTCGTCCACGCTGCACATGGCGGACCCACCGCCGTAGGCGCCCGCCAGCAGGTCGTCACACAAGGCGTGCATCACCTGTGCAAAGGCGCCGCCGGCCATGCCGAGCTCCTGCTCCAGTTGCAGGCGGTGCAGGGTCTCGATTTCTGAGCGGCACACATGGCCGTCGCAGATCAGGACCAGCGCGACGATACGCGCTGCGGCTTCGGGGCTGTTGCGGGGGTAACTGCGCATGAGGAACACTCCTGTGGCTTGAACGTTGGGGCAAAGAGGAAGACGGCGGCCGCGCTGCGTTCAACGAAGCGTCTGACGCCGGGCACGCCCGGTGTGCCGGTCCGCCGAAGGACGGATCCGCACGGGCACAGGCTGGAGCCGCAGGGCGGGCCCGGGCGTCAATGACGACATGACACCGCCAAACGCTCGTGCCAGCAGGCGGCGCAGCCGCTGCAAGGTACGCGGAATCAGGGGTTGACGAGACAACATGCAGGGCACTCCGTCGGTTGGTGACCTCATGAATGTGGATGCGCCGACCTTCTTGAAAAAGCAGGCTTTTCGTGAGTTGAACTTCGGAAAAACCTGCGCATTGCACGCGCAACGCACCACGGCGACGATCGTCATGAAACCTTCACACACAGCGTCAATAATTCGACTCTTCTGGAACCATCATCCAGTCCCGAGGTTCTTCCGAGGGTCTTCCTTTTCCTGCGAGACAAGCACATGAGAGTCGGAATCAACGGCATGGGCCGCATCGGCCGGCTGGCCCTGCGGGCCGCCCTGGGGGCCGCCGAACGGCCGCACGACGACCCACGCGCCGGCAACCGGCTGGACGTCGTGCACCTCAATGAAATCAAGGGGGGCGTGCAGGCCACCGCGCATCTGCTGGCATTCGACAGTGTCCAGGGCCGCTGGCGTGCGGGCATCGAGCCCGATGGCGAGGCGGCGCTGCACGTCGATGCGCGACGGCTCGGTTTTTCGTCCCACCCCACCCCGGGCGAGATCCCCTGGGGTGACCTGGGCGTGGACCTGGTGCTCGAGTGCACCGGCAAGTTCCTGACCCCGGAAACCCTGCAGGGGCACCTGGATCGCGGCGCGAAGCGGGTGATCGTGGCCGCCCCGGTGAAGGTGGGCGAGGTGCTGAACATCGTGGTGGGCGTGAACGACCATCTGTACGACCGCGACCGGCATCGCATCGTGACGGCTGCGTCCTGCACCACCAACTGCCTCGCCCCGGTGGTGAAGGTGGTGCACGAGGCCCTGGGCATCCGCCACGGTCAGATCACGACCATTCATGACCCGACCAACACCAACCTGGTGGTCGATGCGCCACACAAGGACCTGCGCCGCGCCCGCAGTGCCATGCTGAGCCTCGCCCCCACCACCACCGGCAGCGCGACGGCCATTGCGCTGATCTACCCCGAGCTCAAGGGCAAGCTCAACGGCCATGCGGTGCGTGCACCGGTGCTCAACGCGTCACTGACCGACTGCGTGTTCGAGCTTCAGCGCGAGACCACGGCGGCCGAGGTCAATGCCCTGTTCGCGCAGGCGGCCCAGGGCGCGCTGGCCGGCATCCTGGGCTATGAGGAGCGCCCGCTCGTCAGCGCCGACTATGCGCGCGACACACGCAGCGCCATCATCGATGCGCCGTCCACGCTCGTCACCGACGGCACCCTGCTCAAGGTCTATGCCTGGTACGACAACGAGATGGGCTATGCCTGCCGCATGGTCGATCTCGCCGCCCATCTGCAGGCGCAAGGACTGTAGGCCCGCCATGTCCACACAAGCGACGCCGGGCACCACCGCCGCCACCGCTGGCGGGGTGCGCAACTACGCCATCGTCACCGCGGCCTACTGGGGCTTCACGCTGACCGACGGTGCGCTGCGCATGCTGGTGCTGCTGCACTTCTACCAGCTGGGCTATTCGCCGTTCACGCTGGCCTTCCTGTTCCTGCTGTACGAGGCGGCCGGTGTGCTGGCCAACCTGATCGGCGGCTGGCTGGCCACACGCTATGGCATCCAGCGCATGCTGGTGGTCGGCCTGTCCACGCAGATCACCGGGTTCCTGCTGCTGTCGATGCTGTCGCCCGCGTGGGGCGCCACCTTGTCGGTGGCCTGGGTGGTGCTGGCCCAGGGTGTGTGCGGTGTGGCGAAAGACCTCACCAAGACCGCCAGCAAGTCGGCGATCAAGCTCACCGCCGGCAGTGCCTCGGGGCAGTTGTTCCGATGGGTCGCGTTTTTCACCGGCAGCAAGAATGCGATGAAGGGCGTGGGCTTCTTTCTGGGCGGTGTGCTGCTGCAGACGCTGGGGTTCCAGTCCTCGCTGTGGGCGATGGCCGCTGTGCTGACCATCGTGCTGATGGGGGTCGCGGGGTTCGTGCCGCCGCTGATGGGCAAGAGCCGGGCCTCGAAGTCGGCACGTGAACTGTTCGCCAAGAACCGCGGCATCAACCTGCTGGCCGCCGCACGTGTGGCGCTGTTCGGTGCTCGCGATGTGTGGTTCGTGGTGGGCGTGCCGGTGTTCCTGTACTCGGCCGGCTGGAACTTCACGATGGTCGGCGGTTTTCTCGCGCTGTGGACCATCGGCTACGGTGTGGTGCAGGGGTTTGCACCCCAGCTCGTGCGGCGCAGCGATGACGGTCTGAGCCGCGAGGTGCCGGCAGCGCGGGTGTGGTCGGGTGCACTGGCGCTGGTGCCGATTGCGCTGGCCGTGATCGTGCTGCTCGACGTCCCCCGGCTGGAATGGGTGGTCGTGTGCGGTCTGGGTGTGTTCGGTTTTGCCTTTGCCGTCAATTCGTCGGTCCACTCCTACCTGGTGCTGGCCTACGCCGGCTCGGAAAAGGCCGCCGAGGACGTGGGCTTCTACTACGCCGCCAATGCACTGGGGCGGTTTGTCGGCACCCTGCTGTCGGGCCTGCTCTATCAGGGCTTCGGCCTGCCGGGCGCACTGATCGGCTCGGCCGCGATGCTGGTCGTGTGCTGGTTCGTCACCCTGGGGCTGCCGTTGCAGGTCGCGGACGACCCATCCCACGGAGCACACCCCCATGGATGAAGCCACCGCCGTGGCCGCGCTGGCCGCACTGGCGCAGGGCATGCGCCTGCGGGTGTTCCGCGCGCTGGTGGGCGCCGGACCCGCAGGCATGACCCCCGGCGCACTGGCCGCGCTGCTGGATGTGCCGGCCTCGACCTTGTCGTTCCACCTGAAGGAGCTGGCCCATGCCGGCCTGGTGACACAGGAGCGCGACGGGCGCCACCTGATCTACCGCCCGGAGGTGGCGCGCATGAATGACCTGCTGGCCTACCTGACCGACCACTGCTGCCAGGGCATGGTCTGCGAACTCAAACCCGTGTCGGCGTCCTGCAAGGGATGCTGACCTCGGCCCGACGCCCTCCCCCAACGACCCGGACTCCAACATGAACGACAAGGTCTACAACGTCCTCTTCATCTGCACGCACAACTCGGCTCGCTCCATCATGGCCGAGGGCTTGCTCAACAGCCTGGGTGCCGGCCGCTTCAAGGCCTGGTCGGCCGGCAGCCAGCCCGCCGGCATCGTGCACCCGGTCGCACTGCGCACGCTGGAGCGACTGCGCATTGCGACCGACGGTTTTCGCAGCAAGGACTGGTCGGAATTCGCCCAGCCCGGCGCCCCGGCGATGGACTTCGTCTTCACGGTGTGCGACAACGCCGCCGGTGAAGTCTGCCCGGTGTGGCCGGGCCAGCCGATGACCGCACGCTGGGGCGTGGCCGACCCCTCTGCATTCGAGGGCAGTGACGAAGCGCAGGCTCAGGTGTTCTGGGACGCCGCCCTGGTGCTCAAGCGCCGCATCGAGCTGATGCTGGCGCTGCCGCTGGCCTCGCTCGACCGGCTGGCCCTGCAGCGCGAGATCGACTCCATCGGCCAGCGGTGAACGGCACGGACGGGTCTGTCATGGGTCGTTTCGAGCGGTATCTCACCGTCTGGGTGGCCCTCGGCATCATCGCCGGGGTGGTGCTGGGCCTGTGGCTGCCAGGTGTCTTCCAGTGGCTGGCCGGCTTCGAGCTCGCCCATGTGAACCTGGTGGTGGCGGTATTCATCTGGGTGATGATCTACCCGATGATGATCCAGATCGACTTCGCCTCGGTGAAGGACGTGCGGCGCCGTCCCCGCGGGCTGTTGCTCACGCTGGTCATCAACTGGCTGGTCAAGCCCTTCACGATGGCCGCGCTCGCGGTGCTGTTTTTCGAGGTGGTGTTTGCCCGCTGGGTCGACCCGCAGTCAGCCAGCGAGTACATCGCCGGCATGATCCTGCTCGGGGTGGCGCCCTGCACGGCGATGGTGTTCGTCTGGAGCCAGCTCACCCGCGGTGACGCGGCCTACACGCTGGTGCAGGTGTCGGTGAACGACCTGATCATGGTGGTGGCCTTCGCGCCGATCGCGGCCTTCCTGCTGGGTGTGACCGACGTGAGCGTGCCCTGGGAGACGCTGCTGCTGTCGACCGTGCTGTACGTCGTGCTGCCGCTGGTGGCCGGGGTGTTCACCCGCATGGCCTGGCTGCGCGCGGGCGGGCCGGCCCGGGTGGCCGAAGGGGTGGCCCGCCTCAAGCCGTGGTCGGTCATCGGCCTGCTGGCCACCGTGGTGCTGCTCTTCGGTCTGCAGGCCGGCACGCTGGTCGAGCGGCCTCTGGTGATCCTGATGATTGCCGTGCCGCTGGTGCTGCAAAGCTACGGCATCTTTGCGCTGGCCTATGCCGCGGCATGGCGGCTCAGGCTGCCGCACAACATCGCGGCCCCCGCGTGCATGATCGGCACCTCGAACTTCTTCGAGCTGGCCGTGGCGGTCGCGATCTCGCTGTTCGGCCTGCATTCGGGCGCGGCGCTCGCCACCGTGGTGGGTGTGCTGGTGGAGGTGCCGGTGATGCTGTCACTGGTGGCGCTGGCCAATCGCACGAGGCACTGGTTCCCGGCCGGTTAGCGCCGTTCTGCGTTCTGCGCATATCGATGGGCGCATCGATTCGTTCCCCGCAGCAGGGGGTCTGCCTAGCATCGAGGCCACTTTCATGGCTTTCGATCAGGACCTTGCATGCCGCTGCTTCACCGACTTCGACTCCTGGCCGCCGGGCTCGCGCTGGCCGCGGCCGCACCGCTGGCCCTGGCGCGCGACGTCACCTTGCTCAATGTGTCGTATGACCCGACGCGTGAGCTCTACGCCGACGTCAACAAGGCCTTTGCCGCCCACTGGAAGGCCCGGACCGGCCACAACGTCACCGTGCGCCAGTCCCATGGCGGTTCGGGTCGCCAGGCCCGTTCGGTCATCGACGGCCTGGACGCCGATGTCGTGACGCTGGCCCTGGCCTACGACATCGATGAACTGCATGCCAAGGCCCGCCTCATTCCAGCCGACTGGCAGAAGCGTCTGCCCGCCAACAGCTCGCCCTACACCTCGACCATCGTTTTTCTGGTGCGCAAGGGCAACCCCAAGGGCATCAAGGACTGGGACGACCTCGTCAAGCCCGGCATCGCGGTTGTCACGCCCAACCCCAAGACCTCGGGCGGTGCACGCTGGAACTACCTGGCCGCCTGGGGTCACGCACTGAAAAAGCCCGGCGGCAACGAGACCCGCGCCCGCGAGTTCGTCACTGCCCTGTTCAGCAACGTCCCGGTGCTCGACTCCGGCGCCCGGGGGTCGCTCACCACCTTCACCGAACGCGGCATCGGCGACGTCTTCCTGTCGTGGGAAAACGAGGCCTTCCTGGCCGTCAAGGAACTGGGGCCGGACAAGTTCGACATCGTCGTGCCGTCGGTCAGCATCCTGGCCGAGCCGCCGGTGGCAGTGGTGGACAAGGTGGTCGACCGCAAGGGCACCCGCGAGGTCGCCACCGCCTACCTGCAGTTCCTCTATTCGCCGCAAGGCCAGGACATCGTCGGCCGGCACTACTACCGGCCGATCGATCCGGCCGTCGCGAAGAAGTACGCCACCCAGTTCTCGAAAGTGTCGCTCTTCACCGTCGATGAGGTATTTGGCGGTTGGACCTGCGCCCAGGCGACACACTTCAACGACGGCGGCATGTTCGACCAGATCTTCACGCGGCGCTGAGCCACCGGGCCATTCCCATGGTGTTCTCCCGCCTCCTGCTCAAGCGCCACAGCGTGCTGCCGGGTTTCGACCTCGCCCTGGGCTTCACCCTGCTCTACCTGTGCCTGGTGGTGCTGCTGCCGCTGTCGGCCGCTTTCCTCAAGACCTTCACGCTCACCTGGAGCGCCTTCTGGGAGGCCGTCAGCAGCCCGCGGGTGGTGGCCTCCTACCGCCTGACCTTCGGTGCCTCGCTGGCCGCCGCGCTAGTCAATGCGGTGTTCGGCTTCATCGTCGCCTGGGTGCTGGTGCGCTACAGCTTCACCGGCAAGCGTGTGGTGGACGCGCTGGTGGACCTGCCGTTTGCGCTGCCCACCGCCGTGGCCGGCATCGCACTGACGGCGTTGTATGCCCAGAACGGCTGGATCGGCCAGTGGCTGCCGTTCCAGGTGGCGTTCACGCCGCTGGGCGTGTTCGTTGCCCTCACCTTCATCGGACTGCCGTTTGTGGTGCGCACCGTGCAGCCGGTGCTGGAAGACCTGCACCGCGAGCTGGAAGAGGCCGCTGCCACGCTGGGCGCCAACCGCTGGCAGACCTTCTCGCGGGTGATCCTGCCGATCGTGGCGCCGGCCCTGCTGACCGGTTTTGCGCTGGCCTTCGCGCGGGCGCTGGGCGAGTACGGTTCGGTGATCTTCATCGCGGGCAACATGCCGATGATCTCGGAGATCACGCCACTGCTCATCGTGACCAAGCTGGAGCAGTACGACTACGCCGGCGCCACCGCGATCGCCGTGGTGATGCTGGTGGCTGCGTTCGTGCTGCTGCTGATCATCAACCTGCTGCAGGCCTGGGCGCGTCGCCGCCAGGGTCAGGCCAGCTGAAGGAGCCGGCGCATGTCCGCCATCATCATCGATGCCCCCGCGGCGCCTGCGGCCCGGGCCGTGCGCCGCGCCACCGAGGAGTCGCCTTGGGTGCGCCGCGGCCTGATCGCCACGGCCCTGGTGTTTCTCACGCTGTTCCTGTTCATCCCGCTGGCCACGGTGTTCGTCGAAGCACTGCGCAAGGGCTGGGACGTGGCCGCGGCCGCCATCGTCGAGCCCGATGCGCGCGCTGCGATCCAGCTCACGCTGCTGACCGCGGCGATCGCGGTGCCGTTGAACCTGGTGTTCGGCGTGGCGGCCGCCTGGGCCATTGCCAAGTTCGACTTTCGCGGCAAGAACCTGCTGCTCACGCTCATCGATCTGCCGTTTTCCGTCTCGCCAGTGATCGCCGGGCTGATCTACGTGCTGGTGTTCGGGCTGCAGGGCTGGTTCGGCGAATGGCTGCGTGACCATGACCTGAAGGTGATCTTTGCGGTACCGGGCATCGTGCTGGCCACGGTGTTCGTGACCTTCCCCTTCGTGGCGCGCGAGCTGATTCCGCTGATGCAGGCCCAGGGCCAGGAGCAGGAAGAGGCCGCCCGGGTGCTGGGCGCCTCGGGCTGGCAGATCTTCTGGCGCGTGACGCTGCCCAACGTGAAGTGGGCGCTGCTGTATGGCGTCATCCTGTGCAACGCACGCGCCTTCGGCGAATTCGGCGCGGTGTCGGTGGTCTCCGGCCACATCCGCGGCGAAACCAACACCCTGCCGCTGCACATCGAGATCCTCTACAACGAATATCAGTTCGCTGCGGCCTTTGCCGTGGCCACGCTGCTGGCGATGCTCGCCCTCGTCACGCTGGTGCTGAAGCTCGTGGTCGAACAACGTGTGAAGCAGGAAACATCCCGAACGGGAGAGGGAACATGAGCATCGAGATCCGCAACCTCTACAAGGCCTTCGGCAAGACGGTCGTCTGCGACCACCTGAACCTGGACATTCCCTCGGGCGAGCTGGTGGCGCTGCTGGGCCCCTCCGGGTCGGGCAAGACCAGCCTGCTGCGCATGATTGCCGGCCTGGAGCGGCCCGATGAGGGCAGCGTGCATTTCCACGGCGAGGATGCGACCGACACCGATGTGCGCGACCGCAACGTGGGCTTCGTGTTCCAGCACTACGCGCTGTTCAACCACATGACCATCTTCGAGAACGTCGCTTTCGGACTGCGGGTGCGCCCGAAGGCCGTGCGGCCCAGTGAAGAGCAGATCCGCCGCAAGGTCGGGGAGCTGCTGGCGCTGGTGCAGCTCGACTGGATCGCCGACCGCTACCCGCACCAGCTCTCGGGCGGTCAGCGACAGCGCATTGCACTGGCTCGTGCACTGGCCGTGGAGCCCAGGGTGCTGCTGCTCGACGAGCCGTTCGGTGCGCTGGACGCCAAGGTGCGCAAGGAACTGCGCCGCTGGTTGCGCCGGCTGCACGATGAGGTGCATCTGACGAGCGTGTTCGTCACCCACGATCAGGACGAGGCCATGGAAGTGGCCGACCGCATCGTGGTGATGAACCAAGGCCGCATTGAACAGCAGGGCTCGCCCGACGAGGTCTACGACCACCCGGCCACCCCGTTCGTGCTGCAGTTCCTCGGCGACGTGAACCTGTTCCACGGCCGTTTCGGCCATGCGCCGGGCGGCTCGACGGCACGCGATGAACTCAGCTATGTGCGTCCGCACGAGTTGGACATCGTCGGGGAGCCGCAGGAAGGCACGCTGCCCGCGGTCCTGTCGCAGACCCTGACCGTGGGGCCGAACACCCGCATCGAGTTCAAGCGTCAGGACGATGGCGGGTATGTGGACGTGGAGATGCCGCGCGCCCGCTACGCGGTGCTGCGCGAGCAGTTGAAGCTGACCACCGGCAGCCAGGTTTACCTGAAGCCGATCAAGGTGGCGCGCTTCACGGCGGCTGGCTGAAGCCCGAGCGCAGGGGGCGCCCGGGGAACAGGGCATCGCCCTGCCGCCGGTTCAGATGTCGAAGGTGGCGCCGGGCTCGGACTGCAGCGCCTGCTCGACGACGGCGCGGGTCAAGGTCGGTGCGAACGATTCGATGAAGGCATAGACATAGCGCCGCAGGAAGGTGCCGCGGCGGATGGCCAGGCGGGTCATGTTCACCGCAAACAGGTGGCGCGCATCGATCGCGCGCAACTGGCGGTCACGCTCCTCGTCATAGGCGATGGAGGCCACGATGCCCAGGCCCAGACCCAGCTCGACATAGGTCTTGATCACGTCGGCATCCATCGCGGTGAGCACGATGTCGGGCACCAGGCCGGCCCGGGCGAAGGCCTCGTCGATGTGGGTGCGGCCGGTGTAGCCCGCGTCGTAGGTGACGACGGGATGCCGGGCGATGCGCTCCAGGGTGATCGGCCCGCCGTCCAGCAGCTCGTGGCCGGGCGGCACGATCACGCAGTGGGTCCAGCGGTAGCACGGCAGGGCAACCAGTTCGTCATAGCGGGTCAGCGCTTCGGTGGCGATGCCGATGTCGGCCTCGCCCGCCAGCAGCATCTCGGCCACCTGGCGGGGCGAGCCCTGGTGAAGGTTCAGCGTGACCTCGGGGAAGTGCCGCCGGAAGTCACTGACCGCCGCCGGCAGGGCATAGCGTGCCTGGGAGTGGGTGGCCGCGATCGACAACCGGCCGCTCGACTGCTGCATGAAGTCGTCGGACGCGCGTTTCAGGTTCTCGGCATCGAGCAGCATGCGCTCGATGATGGGCAACACCTCGACGCCCGGCGCCGTGAGCCCCGTGAGCCGCTTGCCTGCCCGCACGAACAGCGCGATGCCGAGTTCGTCCTCGAGTTCACGGATCTGCCGGCTCACGCCCGGCTGGGACATGTGCAGCACGTGGGCGACTTCGGTCAGGTTGAAGCCCCGACGCACCGCCTCCCGCACGGATTTCAACTGCTGGAAGTTCATGGCCGCGATGGTGGGGCGCAAGCCTCACGGCATCAACGAACAAAAAGTTCTTTGCTGAGGCGCTCCGCTCATAAGGACGCTGCGGCCGCCCGACTGGCCACCAGTCCCTGCCCGGCTGCCCAGGCCGCCACGTCGTCGCGGCGGATCGCCGCGGCCATCAGCCCCGGGAAGGCATCGGGTGTGCATGCGAACGACGGCACCCCCAGCGCGGCCAGCTTGGCGGCCAGGTCGCGGTCATAGGACGGCGCCCCCTCGTCGCTCAGCGCCAGCAGGGTGATGAACTGCACGCCGGCGTCGACCAGCTGGGCGGCACGCTGCAGCAACTGCGTCTCCACGCCGCCTTCGTACAGGTCGGAGATCAGCACCAGGATGGTGTTGCGAGGCTCGCGGATCAGGCTCTGGCAGTACGACACGGCGCCGTTGATGTCGGTGCCCCCGCCGAGCTGCACGCCGAACAGCAGCTCCACCGGGTCGTCGAGCTTGTCGCTGAGATCGACCACGGCGGTGTCGAACACCACCATGCGGGTGCTGACGGCCGGCAGCGAGGCCATCACGGCCCCGAAGATGCTGGAGTAGACCACCGAGGCCGCCATCGACCCGCTCTGGTCGATGCACAGCACGACCTCACGCTGCGGCCGGCGTGCCTTGCGCCCGTAGCCGTGCAGTTGCTCGGGCACGACGGTGCGGTAGTCGGGCTGCCAGTGCCGCAGGTTGGCGCGGATGGTGCGGTGCCAGTCGATCTCGCTGTGGCGCGGCCGACGGTTGCGCTGGGCACGGTCGAGCGCGCCGCTGACGGCCGAGCGCATCGGCTCCTCCAGGCGTTTCATCAGCTCGTCCACCACCCGCTGCACCACCAGGCGCGCCGTGGCCCGGGTGTTGGCCGGGATCACGCTGGCCAGCGAGATCAGGTTGGCCACGAGGTGCACGTCGGGCTGCACGTTCTCGAGCATCTCGGGCTGCAGCAGCATGTCGCGCATGTTCAGGCGCTGCAGGGCGTCGCGCTGCATCACCTGCACCACCTGACTCGGGAAGTACTTGCGGATGTCGCCCAGCCAGCGCGCCACCGTCGGCGCCGATCCGCCTCGCCCGCCACGCCGGCTGGCGGCGCCCAGCCCGTTCGGGCCGTCCGGTTCGTACAGGGCTGTAAGCGCCTGGTCGAGCTCGACCGCCGCGCCGGCCAGGCCGCCACAACTGTCTTGCGCCTCGCTGCCCAGCACGAGCCGCCAGCGCTTCAGGCGCTCGGCCTCGTCGCGGTCATTCGGTGTGTCGTTCATGCGTTCAAGCCCATCCAGCGTTTCAACATCGGGATCGGCAGCACGGCCAGGCTGTCGTTCCATGCCGGGTCGACGGCCGTTGCGGTGGCGCTGGGCGCCGCGCCGCTGCGGCCCGTTGTCACCGCCTGCCGGGCCTTGCTGCCGAGGTCACGCCGCTCGCCGGGGCCGAAGGCTGCAAAGGTGCGACGCACCAGCGGCAGCACGCGGGTGAAATGGTCATCGCCCAGCCCCGCCAGCCACTGGTCGACCAGCGCCCACAGCCGGCTGTCGTGCAGCAGGACCAGGGCATTGCGGTTCAGGAAGCCGTCGAGCCAGGCCGCCGCACGGGCCGGATCGCTGCCCGGCGACAGGTGCAGGCTCAGGGCCTGGGCCACGTCGGGGGTGTCCAGTGCCCCCTGGTCGAGCAGCAGGCGGCAGGCCAGGCCGGCAATCAGCGTGTGGGCGCCGGTGTGCTGCTGCACGACACCCAGGGCACGCTGCCAGGCCTCGGTCTGTTCGGGGGCGTCGCGCAGGCCGATCGCGGCATGGGCGGCCAGCAGCTGCTGTCGCAGCGCGTCGGCCGCGTCGTCGTCCAGCGAACCGCAGGCCAGCGGCAGCCCGATGCAGGCGCGCACGATGAGCCCGTCCAGCACATGGGCCACGAGGCTGGCGTCGGTCTGGCGCACGCTGCCGTAGCGAAAGGCATTGGCCAGCGCCGGCAGCGCCTGCATCAGTTGCAGCGCATCGCCGGTGGCTGCGGCGCGCTGTTCGAGCGCCTGGGTCACCGGGCCGATGGCCTGAGGCAGTTCAGCCAGCAGCACCCGGTCGACCAGCGCGGCCAGGGCCGGCAGCTGGCTGGCCTGGGCCGCCTCGTCGATCACGCGTGCGGTCGCTGCCTGCTCGACGGTGCGGCCCCAGCGGCTCGCCTCGATCAGGCGCAGCAGGAAGGTGGGCTGCCACTGCAGTGACCACACCTCATGGAAGGTACCGCGCGCCGAACGCCCGGTGCGGGCCAGTTCGCCCCAGGGCACGTCGAGCAGGCGCAGGCGGTGCAGCAGCCGGCTGCGCGCCAGGTCGTTGGGCTGGCGCAGGTCGAGGTCGAGCGTGCGGGCCAGCGCCTCGGGCTTGAGACGCAGGGACTTCTGGGCCTGCTCGAGATCGCGCTGCAGCGGCACGGCCGGCACCTCGCTCGGCACGTTGCCCAGGCGGTCACCCACCACCAGCGCGTCCTCGATGAAGCGCAGCACGGTGTCGTCGCCCATGCACATCACCGTGCGGGTGGCTTCGTTCAGCTCTTCGAGGCCGGGCAGCGGTCGTCCGCGCAACGCACTGAGCGACTCTGCCAGCCGCGCGGCTTCGATCAGGTGGGCCGAGGAGCAGTCGAGATCGCGCTCTCGCATCAGGCGCGCCACACGAGCGAGCCAGCCGATCGAACGTTGGCGTGTGTCGCCGCGGCTGAGCCACAGGTGCTCGTACCAGCCCGGAGCGGCCACACCGGCGCCGTAGCCGCTGCGCCGGGCCAGGTTGCGGTAGGTCCAGGGGATCCAGGTGCTGTGCACCTTGACCTTGGGCAGCCCCTTGAGCAGCGCCTGGTCGGCCTTCTGGGGCACGTCGGCACGCAGGGCCGACAGATGCCAGGCGCCACACACCACCGCGATGCGCTGGTGGCCGGCCTTGCGGGCCTCGCGCAGGCACTGGCGCATGTGCGCCTCGCGCAGCGCCTCTTCACGGCCGGGCCCGGGCTCGGCCGGCTTCGGCACGGCGGCGTCGCCGTGGGCCGCGTCGGGGCGGCCGAGTTCGTCGCGCAGGGCGACCATGGCCTCCTCGATGGCCAGGAAGAGTTCGTGGGCGTCACCACGCTCCTCGACCATGTCGTTCCACCAGGATTCACCGTCGGCATGCCCCGCCGCGCGGGCAAGCCAGTCGAGCGGGTCGCCCGGATCGGGGCCGTCGGTGTGATCGGGTGCACCCGCAGCAGGCTCGCGGGCGGTGTCGACCGCGCGGTCACCTGATTCGCCAAGGGCCTCGCCCGGGGCATCACCCACGTCACGGGCTCCGTCCGGCACCGCCTCGTCCTGGGCGGCCTGGGCCAGGGCGAGGGCGTGCACCAACGGCAGGTCGATGAAGCGCACCGGCACCTGGGCCGCCAGGGCCCAGCGCAGGGCCTGCCATTCCGGCGAGAACGCCGCATACGGGTGATACACCGCCAGGGACGTCTGCTCCGGGCAGTAGCTCAGCAGGGCCACCGGCGGCTGCATGCCTTCGTGCGCGGCCAGATGCACCAGGCCCTCGGCTTCGGGCGGGCCTTCGATCAGCAGGCAGTCGGGCCGCCAGTCGTCGAACGCCGCGAGCAGGCTGCGTGCGCACCCCGGCCCGTGGTGGCGGATGCCGAACAGTCGCACCGTGTCGTTGCTTGCGTTCATGGAGACGGTTGGCTGCGCCGGTCAGGCCTGATCGCGGCAGGCGCGGTAGAGGTCCTTCCACTCGCCGCGTTCCTTGACCACCGTCTCGAGGTATTCGTTCCAGACCACCGCATCCTGGACCGGGTCCTTGACGATCGCGCCGATCAGGCCCGAGGCCATGTCGTGCGGGCGCAGCACCCCGTCGCCGAAGTGGCCCGCCAGGGCCATGCCGTTGTTGATCACCGAAATGACCTCGGCCGTCGACAGCGTGGCCGTGGGCGACTTGACCTGCATCTTGCCGTCTTCGGTGCGGCCGTTGCGCAGCTCGCGGAAGATCTGCACGATGCGCCGCACCTCCTTCAGCGCAGGCGGTTCGGCCGGCAGTGCCAGTGCGCGGCCCATCTCGGCCACACGCTTGACGACGATGGACACCTCTTCGTCCTCGCTGGACGGCACCGGCAGCACCACGGTGTTGAAGCGGCGCTTCAGGGCCGAGGACAGTTCGTTCACGCCCTTGTCGCGGTTGTTGGCGGTGGCGATCACACTGAAGCCGCGCTGCGCCTGCACCTCGCTGCCCAGTTCAGGGATGGGCAGGGTCTTTTCGGACAGCACGGTGATCAGGGTGTCCTGGACGTCGGCCGGGATGCGGGTCAGCTCCTCGACCCGCGCGATCTGCCCGCGCTGCATCGCCCGCATCATCGGGCTGGGCACCAGCGCCGTCTCCGACGGGCCGTGCGCCAGCAGCTGGGCATAGTTCCAGCCGTAGCGCAGTTGCTCCTCGCTGGTGCCGGCCGTGCCCTGGATCAGCAAGGTGGAGTCACCACTCACCGCGGCCGCCAGGTGCTCGGACACCCACGACTTGGCCGTGCCCGGCACGCCGTACAGCAGCAAGGCCCGGTCGGTGGCCAGCGTGGCCACGGCGATTTCCATCAGGCGGCGGCTGCCGATGTATTTGGCGCTCACCTCGAAGCCGTTGTCGAGCCGCCCGCCCATCAGATAGGTCACCACCGCCCAGGGCGACAGCTGCCAGTTCTCGGGGCGGGCGCGGTTGTCCTGCTGCTTCAGCGCGGCCAGTTCCTCGGCGTACTGCTGCTCGGCGTGCTGGCGCATCGTGGAGGCGCCGGGTGTGTTCTGCGTGCTCATCATGTGGACCGGGGTGAGGGGGTGAGTTGTTGCAGGGCGTTGCGCGTGGCCACGATCTGCGCCAGGGTGAGGATCAGCTGAAGATGCCCCGGCGTCTCCTGGCCGCCCGGCTGGAGCGGCTGCAGACCGGCGAGCGCCTCGGGGTGCAGCGCACAGGCCAGCTCCGGCAGGCCGTTGCGCAGATGGTGGTCATAGACGACGTTCGGGTCGGACAAGGCCTTGCGGGCGGCCTGGGCCAGGGCACGGGACAGGTCGGCGCCCAGTGTCTCGTGGTCGGGGCAGGCCGCCAGCAGTTCAGGCAGCAGGCCGGCCAGGCCCAGCCGGCCCTGCCGCAGCGCCTGGTCCCAGTGCCGCTCGCGGCGAGCCAGCGGCAGCAGGGCCACGATCTGCGACGCGTCACCTGCCAGGCCCTTCCAGGGCCAGCCGGCCAGGAAGGCTTCGCACCAGGCTTCGTCGGGGGTGTGGGTCAGCACCTCGCGCCAGCCACGCAAGAGGGCTTCGGACCAGTCGGTGCCGACGGCCCATGCGAGCAGTTCACCGGGGCTCATGCCGGTGTGGGCCGTCCACCAGGCCAGCGGGGTCTGGCGCACCAGCTGCAGCAGCCACCAGCCGCGTTCGCCCAGGCTGTCGTGCTTGGGCCGGGTGGTGTCGATGGCGGCGGCCTCCCAGGACGGATCGACCTGTTCGGGCGCGTCGATCACCCAGCGCTGGCGCAACAGCACCCGCTCGCGCCGCAACAGCGGCTCGAGCCGCGCCGCCGCCTGCTGTGCATGGCTGCCCTGCGGCAGCCGGACCAGCAGGCCGAGCACGGTCTGACGCACTTCACGGCTGCGGTCGCCGAGCCAGCGCAGCAAGGCGGGTTCATCGTCCGGGCCCAGACCCTCGGCCAGGGTGGCGATCAGTTCGGCCCGCTCGCGCGCCGGCAGCGGCGACACCGACGCGACAAGCCATTCGCGTGCACGCAGCGGGTCATCCCGGCGCATCGCCCGCAGCCGCGCGAGCCGCTGCGGCGGGCTGGCATCGGTCCAGTCGGCAGTATCTGGTGTAGGTGCCGGTGCAGGTGCCGGTGCAGGTGCCGGTGCCGGCGCGCCCGTGCCAGGGCCACCCGCCACAGCCACCGCGACCTCCTCACCCACCTCGACCACCTGCCGCCAGGCGGCCTGATGCCGGGCCAGCCAGCGTCCGCGTTCGCCCAGCACCCGGTTCACCGCCGGGCGCAGTGCCGGGTGGCGCCGGCCCAGCTCAAGCGCCTGCGGGAGCAGTACCGCGGGCAGTCGCCAGCCGCGCTCCGCCAGCACGGACAGTGCTTCGCACTGCAGTCGGGCGGGGCCATCGAGCAACGCGCGCGCGAGGCCGGACAGCAGCGCCTCGTCGGTCAGCTCGGGCCGTGGGTCGGTCGGTGAAGGCGCGGGCAGCGCCGCCGGTGGCACACTGCCCTGCTGCCCTGCCTGCGTGCAGGTGGCCAGCACCGCCGCACAGCGCAGCAGCCTGCGGGCAGGATCATCACGGTCGTCGGCGTTGACCTGCGCGAGCAGCGCGCCGATCTCGCCGGGCACGTCGAGTGACCAGGGCAGCTGGCGGTCGGTGCCGACCAGTGCCGCCGGCACGATGTGTTGCCAAAGGCTCATGCCGGTCCTCCTGACAGGGCCGCCGCATGGATCCACTGAAGCTGGCCGTCGACCCAGGCCGACAGCGGCGTGAAGGCATGGCCGTCCCATTCGCCCATCAACGGCACCGGGTGCCCGCCCGTCTGCGCCAGCAGCATCCAGCCCAGTTCGTCGGGCAGTTGCACCGGCAGCCGCCGCCCTGCGGCAACAACATGAAAACCGATGCCGTCATGCAGCACCACGGCGTCTGCAAACAGCAGGGGATGCCACGGTGTCCAGGGCTGGGTGGCCACCCGTTGCGCCACGCCCTGCCACTCGTCGGCATCGGCCACTGCCGGTGCCGTGCGGTCCCAGCCGACCGGGACAGGCGCGTCGTGTGTTTCGGCCAGCACGGCCCGCAGCGGCCGGCTGGCCGGAAAGAACGCCAGCGTGGCCTCCAGGCGGGTGCCCACCACCCACAGCTGCTCGAAGCCCTGGCCGGCAAAGGCATGGTCGAGCAGCAAGGCGCGCTGAGCGCTGCCTTCGTGCTGCAGCCACACCCGGCGTTCGCTCAGCCGGTTGTCCCGCTCCTGGGTGGCCAGGCCGATCACGACCCAGCCGCCACGCACGCGTTCCCCGTCGACCAGCACCTCGGCCTTGTCCACCGGCCAGCCCAGCACCGCACGCAGATCGCCCAGCTCGGCAGGGGTCAGGGTGGCACGCCGCTGGACCGCCTCGCAGGCCAGTTGCAACAGGCCCAGCTGGGCCAGCAACCTGTGCGGTGCGTCGGCCCGGGTGCGGGCGGCATCACCCAGCCAGGTGAGCGCACCGAGCAGCCGCTGGGCCAGCCCCGGGGCCTGCATGTCGACCAGCCGCGCGGCCATCTCGGTGCCGCTGGCGGCCACCGTGGCGCCATGGGCGCCCAGGCCCTGGCTGACCTGGTCGGCCAGCCAGCGCTGCAGTTGCTCGGCCGCGGCATCGATGCGCGTCCAGCGCTGCTGCACACGCCGCGCTGCAGCGTCGGGATCGGCCGGTGCCGCCGCCGCAGCCTGGGCCTGCTGCTCCTTCTTTTCGGCCTTGGCGGCCCGCGTGGCCAGCCATTCGTTCACCCAGGCCGGGGCCTCGCCGCCGGCAAAACGGGCCGGTTCGGCCGCGCGGATCAACAGCAGCGCCAGGCCATGCTTGCACGGGAACTTGCGGCTGGGGCAACTGCAGCGAAAGGCCGGACCGGCCAGGTCGACCTGCGTCTGGTAGGGCTTGCTGCCGCTGCCCTGGCACTCGCCCCACACGGCAACGTCGCTGGCGCCCAGCGTGGGCCATTTGGACGGCGACACCAGGCCTCGCGCCGCCTTGGCCGAAGCCTCGTCAGGGGCCAGGGCCAGCACCGCCTCGGCGCTCAGGCTCATCGTGTCGATCTCCTCCCGTTTCGATCGGCGCTGAGTCTAGGCGGAGTTGCGCAGCGCACCGTGCGCTGGTGACGGTTTGTCACATCTGCAGCGACGACAGCACGGCCTGATTGCGACGGCGGCGCGTGCCGTCGAACCACCAGCCCCACTTGTTGAAGTAGCGCCACGCCGAGCGCAGGTGGTGGCGCAGCAGCGGGCCCGACTGGTAGGAGCCCTGGCCGTAGTCGTGCACCACACTCACCAGCGGAAGGTAGACGGTGCGCGCACTGTCGCCGATGCGCCGCACCAGGTCATAGTCTTCCATGTACATGAAGTAGCGCGCATCGAACCCGCCCAGTCGCCTGAACAGTGCCGTGCGCACGAGCAGGAAGCAGCCTGACAGGATGGGCACGTCCCGTGCGGTGTCCTGCGGCAGCGACCACAGCTCGTAGCGCGCATTCAGGCGCTCGCGCCAGCGGCCGTGCGGCAGGAAGCGTCGGCCGAACAGGTCCATCGGCGTGGGCAGCAGCCGGCACAGGCGCTGCAGGCGGCCGTCAGGGTAGTTCACGCGTGGCATCACTGCACCGGTATCGGGGTGCGCGCGCATCCAGTCGGCCAGCGTGGGCAGCACCTCGGGCCCGAAGCGCACGTCGGGGTTGAGCAGCAGGTGCAGGTCGGACTCACCGGCCTCGGCCACCGCCAGGTTGTGGCCGGCGCCAAAGCCCAGGTTGCGGCCGGCCGTGATCGTCGTGATGCGCGGGTGGGCCCAGGCCGACAGGTCCATCGGGGGAACGGAGTTGTCGACGATCACCAGCCGGGGGTTGTCACCCGGGCAGGCCGCCAGGAAGTCACCCACCACCGCAGCCACCTGTTCAGGCGGGGTGTGGAACAGCACCAGCGACGCCGTGACGTGCATCGTCGCTCAGCCGGCCGCGCGCTGGGCAGGCGACGGCCCGTACTCGGGCACGAGTGCCTGCAGCCAGTCGCGCACCTCGTCGTCGGATGGCAGGCTGCCACCGTCCTGCACCGACGCCTGCACCCGCTGCAGCAACTGCGTGACCGCGGCCGTGGTGCGCCCGGCGTCGTGCAGCAAGCGCGCGATGCGCAGGCGCTCGAACGCGGTGGGCACGCTGGTGTCGGCATCGGCCAGCAGCTCTTCATACAGCTTTTCGCCGGGGCGCAGGCCGGTGAAGACGATCGGGATGTCCTCCAGCGTGTGCCCCGACAGCCGGATCAGGTCTTCGGCGAGCTGGGTGATGCGCACCGACTCGCCCATGTCGAGCACATAGACCTGGCCGGTTTCGCCGATGGCAGCCGCCTGGATCACCAGCCGGGCCGCCTCGGGAATCGTCATGAAGTAGCGGGTGATCTCGGGGTGGGTCACCGTGACCGGGCCGCCGCGCGCGATCTGCTCCTTGAACTTCGGGATCACGCTGCCGCTGGAGCCCAGCACGTTGCCGAACCGCACTGCCATGAACTTCGTCGCATGGCCCTGCGTCGACAGGTGGGACAGCACCATCTCGGCCGCCCGCTTGGTGGCGCCCATCACGTTGGTCGGATTGACGGCCTTGTCGGTGGAGATGAGCACAAAGCGCCGCGCCCCGCACTCGGCCGCCGCCAGGGCCGTGTGGTAGGTGCCCAGCGTGTTGTTGTGCAGCGCCGCCCAGGCATTGAGCTCCTCCATCAGCGGCACATGCTTGTAGGCCGCCGCATGGAACACCACCTGCGGGCGCACACGCTGGAAGGTGTGCCGCAGGTGCGCCAGGTCGCGCACGTCGCCGATCAGGCGCACCAGCGGCAGGTGCGGGAACAGCTCGGACAGCTCCTGCTCGATGCGGTAGAGCGCAAACTCGCTCTGCTCGTACAG
Source organism: uncultured Comamonadaceae bacterium (assembly GCA_946482595.1). The sequence goes on along the minus strand of CAMLSD010000015.1, from coordinate 8,472 downwards.
CACCAGCCGTGCCGGGCCATAGCGCGCCACCTGGCGGCACAGCTCGGAGCCGATCGACCCGCCGGCCCCGGTGATCAGCACGGTCTGCCCGACCAGTGAATCGGCGATGCCGGCTTCGTCGAGCTGCACCGGCTCGCGGCCGAGCAGGTCTTCGGGCTCGATGTCGCGCACGCGGCTCACCTGCGAGCCCTCGCGCAGCTCCTGGGCCGACGGCACGGTCAGCACCGGCAGGCCACAGCCGCTGGCCAGCTCGATGGCCCTGCGGCGCTGCGCGGCCCGCGCCCCCGGCATCGCCACGACCACATGCGTGACGGACAGCCGCGCGGCCTGGGCCGCCACGTCGTCCAGTGCACCGAGCACCGGCACACCGGCCACACGCGCACCGTGCTTGAGCGGGTCGTCGTCGAGCAGCCCCACCACCACCCAGCCGTCATGCTGGATGCCCGCCAGCAGCCTGCGGGCCGCATCGCCGGCCCCCAGCACCAGAGCCCGGCGGCTGATGTCGTCGCGCCCTGAAATGCGGCTGCGCATGTGCTCGTACAGCATGCGATAGGCAATGCGCACCACACACAGGCCCATCAGCGTGACCACCGGATGCAGCGCCAGGACCGCACGCGGCACCTGCGTGAGCTGAGCCATCAGCACCGCACTGGCCCCCAGCGCACCGGCCATCGCACAGGCCAGCGCCAGGCGCTGGATGTCGCCAAAACCCGAGAAACGCCACATTGCGCGCGGCACACCGGTGGCGATGAAGACCACCAGGTACAGCACCACGAGACCGGCGATCACCCAGCCGTCATAGTCGGCGCGTGCGCTGAGCCAGCGCTCGAAACCCAGGCGGAACAGGTAGGTGATGTTCCAGCAGGCCAGGATGACGACCGCATCGACGAGCAGCGACAGCGTCCAGCGATGCACGCGCAGGCGGGTCAGCAGGGAATTGAGTCGATGCCAGAACATGCGGTGCCTTGCCCTTGCCTCAGTGGTGGATCACGGCCACGAGCGTGCGCCACATCAGGCGCAGGTCCAGCCACAGCGAGGCGGAGTCGACGTACTGCTCGGCAAAACGCAGCTTGTGCGGCAGCACCTGCTCGACGTAGGTGCGCTCGGGGTCGGCCGCCCGGGCCAGCAGTTCGCTTTCGCGTCGGTATTCGATCGAGGCGATGTCGGTGATGCCGGGGCGCACCGACAACACCTTGTCGCGCACCGCCTGCGGATAGTGGGCCACATACCGCGGCACTTCAGGGCGCGGGCCGACCAGGCTCATCGTGCCTTGCAGCACGTCGATCAGCTGGGGCAGCTCGTCGAGCTTGGTGCTGCGCAACCAGGCCCCGGCGCGGGTGATGCGCCGGTCTTCACCCACGGTGATCTGCGGCCCGGCGCGGTCGGCGCCGTGGTGCATGGTGCGGAACTTGTGGATGCGAAACGGCCTTCCGCGCAGGCCCACACGCTCCTGGCGGAAGAACACCGGCCCGGGTGAATCCAGCCGGATCCACACCGCGATGGCCAGCAGCAGCGGCGACAGCAGCAGCAGGCCCACGGCCGCGAGCAGCATGTCGATCAGACGCTTGGCCATCCCTGCCCTCTTCAGCCCAGCAGCTCGCGTGCCGCAGCGGCCACACGCATCACGTCGGCCTCGCCCATGCGGGTGTAGAGCGGCAGGCTCACCATGCGCTCATAGGCGCGCTGGCTGTGCGGGAACTGTGCGGGCTGCAGGCCGTAGCGGTCGCGCCAGTACGGATGCAGGTGCAGCGGGATGTAGTGCACGCTGCAACCGATGCCGCGTGCATACAGGCCGTCGATGAAGGCATCACGGCTGATCGGTGCGGCATCGTCCAGCCGCACCACGTACAGATGCCAGGCATGCAGCTCGCCCTCGGCGGGCCGCGGCGGCAACGTCAGCGGCAGGCCCGCGAGGGCCTGGTCGTACTGCGCGGCCAGGGCTTCGCGCTTGAGCTGGAAGTCTCGCGCGCGCCGCAACTGGTGCAGGCCCAGCGCCGCCGCGATGTCGGTCAGGTTGTACTTGAAGCCCGGGGCGACGATCTCGTAGTACCAGCTCGGCACCTTGGCGGTGAAGCGATCGAACGCATCCCGGCTCATGCCGTGCAGGCGCATCACGCGGGCGCGGCGCGCCAGTTCGGGGTCGCGCGTGACCAGCATGCCGCCCTCGCCGGTGGTGATGGTCTTGTTGGCATAGAAGCTGAACACGGTGGCATCGGTGCCCAGCGTGCCCACCAGCTGGCCGCCCACCGTGGTGGGCAGCGCATGGGCTGCATCCTCGACGATCTTCAGGCCATGGCGGCGGGCCAGCGCGATGAGGGCCGGCATGTCGGCCGCGAGCCCCGCATAGTGCACCGGCATGATGCAGCGCGTGCGCGGCGTGATGGCCGCCTCGACCGCCCGGGGGTCGATGCACAGCGTGGCCGGGTCGATGTCGACCAGCACCACATCGGCGCCCAGGTAACGCACCACTTCAGCCGTGGCGGTGAAGGTGTGGGTGGTGGTGATGACCTCGTCGCCCGGGCCGATGCCCAGCGCCTCCAGCGCCAGGTGCAGCCCGGCGGTGGCCGAGTTGACTGCGATCGCCTGCAGGCCGGTGTCCGGGCCGCCGAGGAAACCGATGAAGTCCTCTTCGAAACGGCGCGTCTTGGGGCCGGTGGTGACCCAGCCCGAGCGCAGGGTGTCGACCACTTCGGCGATCTCGTCCTCGCCGATCTCGGGCAGTGCAAAGGGAAGGAAGTCGGGGGCGTTCACAGCGGTTTCTCGACCCAGGCGAGCACATGGGTGCGCAACCAGGGCAGGGTGTTGAACAAAGCATACAGCGACGGATGCACCCGGGTGACGAGCCGGTTCAGCGGCGGCGCCAGCGTGACGCGCCGCCATTGCAGCCGGCCGTGCGGGAACAGTTCGCGGATGCGCTCGATGCTCACGCCGCGCACGTCGGCATTGCGCGGGTTGTCGTAGCGGAAGTCGTACCACAGCACCCCGCCACCCGGGCGCAACCAGCCCCACATGGCCTGGGCCAGGCGCTGCTGGAAGGTGTCGTCGAGCAGCGACGAGAAGACGGTGGACTGGTAGACCACGTCCTGGCTGTGCGCGGCGATCGCCGCGGTCGTGGCGTCGCCCTCGATCAGGCGCACCGCCTGCGGCAGGCACTCGCGGGCCGCACGGGCGCGCTCGGGCAGCAGCTCGATGCCGGTCAGGCGCTGCGGTGCACCACCCATGCGCAGCCATTCGAGCAGGTTGCCGCCGGTGCCGCAGCCCACCTCCACCAGATCGAGTTCGGCCAGATCGAGCCGCCCCAGGCGATGCATCAGCGCCGCGATCGCGCGCTGGCGCTCCTGCGCCGCCAGCAGCGCCGACGGATTGAGCAGGCTGTAGCGCCAGTCCTGGGCGGCACGCCGCGCATAGCGCTCGCGCACACCTGCGGTTTCGTCATGGTCGGCTGCGGGCGGTGCCATGGCGGTCAGCGGGTGAGCCGGGCGAATCGCATGTTGCCGTCCTTCACGCCACGCAACACGTCGAACCACCCCAGGATGGAGCCGATGCCGTAGCCGAAGTGGTAGGCGCCGATCACGAACGGCAGCCGCCAGACATAGGCCCAGCGGGTGCGTGCAGCAATGCCGACCGAGGCGACCAGCGCCATCGCGCCATAGGCCGCCGCCAGCGCGCCCCACACCAGGTGCGGCAGGCCCACCAGCGTCAGCAGTGCCGTGATGAGCAGCGCCATCACGAACAGCCCCGGAATCAGGTGCCGCGCCGAGGCCGCCTGCCCATGCTTGCGCACGACAAACGGCTTCCAGTAGCCGTACTGGAGGTACTGGCGGAACAGGGCCCCGACCGCCTCGCGCGGCCGGTAGGCCGAACGGATGGCCGACGACTGCCAGATGCGCCCGCCGCCGCGCACGATGCGCAGGTTGTGCTCGTCGTCCTGGTTGCGCACCAGGTTCTCGTCGAAACCACCGAACCGCTCGAAGGTTGATCGGGGCCAGCACCCCAGATAGACCGTGTCGACCCACCCGTCGTAGTTGAGCTGGCGCGAGCGCGCCCCACCGGCCAGCCAGCGCGACTGGAAGGCCGCAGCGATGGCGCCCTGCATGCCGCTTTCGGCCTGTGCGCGCCACGGCCCGCCGACGTTGTCGGCCCCGGACGCCTCCAGCGCGGCCAGCGACTGGGCGATGTAGTCGGGCGCATAGGTGGTGTGCACGTCCATGCGCACGATCACGTCGCCGCGCGCCTGCTTGAGCGCGAGGTTCAGGCCGGCCGACACGATGCGCCCGGGGTTGTCGATCACCACGAAACTCGGGTCGTCGCGGGCCAGCTGGCGCAGCATTTCGGAGGTGCCGTCGTCGCTCATGCCGTCGGCGATCACGACTTCGAGCGTCCAGCCCGGCCACAGGTGCTGGGATGCCACCGACGTGCAGAAGGCCTCGATGTGCGCTGCCTCGTTGCGGCACGGCACGATCACCGAAACGATGTGGTTCATGTCCCCCTCCGGCTCGAAGCCCGGTCCGCCAGCAGGCGGCAGTAGTGCTGATGCATGCGGTCCATCTGTGCGTGCCGCGACGCCTCGGGCTCGACCGCGGCCCGGTTGTGCCGCCCCATCGCCAGCGCCAGCGAGGGCTGGCTGGCCAGGGCCAGCAGCGCCTGGGCCACGGCCGAGGCGCTGGCACCGTCGACGACAAAACCACCGCGGCTGTCCACCCATTGCCGGTTGGCAGCCAGGTCGGAGACGATCACCGGCAGGCCGGCCGCCATGGACTCCAGCAGCGACACCGAGGTGGCGTCGCTCTGCGGGATGGACACGCTCACGTGCGCCGCGTTGACCAGCTCGGCCATGCGCAGCTCGTCGACCCGGCCATGGAAGTGCACGATCGGCGTGAGGCCGAGCGCCGCCACGCGCTCGCGCAGCGCGTCCTCCTGCGAGCCGCCGCCCAGCAGGTGCAGCTCCACCTGGGCCCGGATGTGCGGCAGCGCGTCGAGCAGCGCCGCCACCGCGTCGATCACGACGTCGATGCGATACAGCGGCTCCCAGGCCCGCAGGCTCACGATGCGAAAGCGATCGCCCTTGTCGGCCGCAGCCACTGGACGGAACCGTGAGGTGTCAGCCCCCCACAGCACCTGCTCCAGGCGGCCCCGCGGCCCGTACCCGGCAATGGCCGCCAGCGTGTCCTGGCTGTCGGCGGTGATCAACTGGGCGCGTCGCAGCGTCCAGCCGGTCAGCCAGCGCACCAGCCGGCTGGCGTGGGGCGACACCAGGATGTCCGAGCCCCAGGCGCTGAGCACGAGCGGGCGTCGGCCGCAGCTGGCCGCCCACATGCCGTACGAGGTGATGTAGTGGCCGTGAACCAGGTCGGGGGCCAGTGCACGGGCCAGCGCGCGCACGCGCGGCACGGCGGCAAACCACGGCCAGGAGCCGTCGGGGGTGTCCAGCGCGTGCACCGTTGCGCCGGCGATGTCGGCCGCCTGGCGCGAGACCACCGTGCAGCGCCAGCCGCGCCCGGCCATGGCCGAGACCCAGCGCTGCGTGTGCACGCTGCAGGCATCGCCCATGAAGAGGATGTGCCCCGGCGAGCCGGTCATGCCTGCCCTCCGCCGCCACGAGGGTGGCCCAGGCCACTGCCGTCACCGGCGTAGTGTGCTGCGAGTTCGGGGTGCCGGGCGAGCCAGTCGGCGTCGAGTTCGCGCACGTCGCCGACCACCCGTGCGGGCTGACCGGCGATCACGGCGTAGTCCGGAAACTCGCCGTCGACATAGCTGTGAGCCCGCACCAGCACGCCCCGCCCCAGGCGCGAGCCGGGCATCACGACCGAATGCGCCCCGATGAAACAATAGGGCCCGATGTGCGTCGAAGCCCGCACCATGCCCACCGGCGCCGGGTGGCCCCAGTAGCGGCGCCCCATCAGGCGCACCGCGCGGTGGCTGCTGTGCGTGAGGATGCTGACGTGGCTGGTGACCTGCGTGCCTTCACCGAGGTACAGCCCCCCGGAGGCGTCGATCAGGTTGAAATGGCCGATGTAGACATGGTCTTCGATGTCCAGCCCGGCCGTGTCGCCCAGATCGCTGGCCGTGCTCACCCGCGTGTGGGGCAGCCAGCGGCCGTCATGGCGACGCAGGCCATAGACGATACGCGGCCGCAGCAGGCGGCGCAGGGCACGGGACAGGAGGGACTTCAGCATGGCACGGGGGCGGGATGGCGCGACAGTCTAACGGCCCGCCCGGGTCATGCGCCCGGGGCGGAAGGCCAGCAGGTCGGCACGCAGCCGCGCCGCATCGGGGCGAAGCACCTGCGCCCAGCTCAGGCCGGCATGCCGGCGGAACAGCGCCACCCCCCAGGCGATGGCCAGCAGATACGACACCGAGGTGGCCACCGCCCCACCCTGAGCCCCCAGGCGCGGCACCAGCCACAGGCACACGGCCACATTGATCAGCATGGAGGTGCCGGCCACCGCGGCCGACAGGCGCGGCTGGCCCAGGTGGTTGGTGTAGAAGGCCGACAGCGTGGAGGCACTGGCATAGGCCCACACGCCCGGCAGCAGCAGCACCAGCAGCGGCAGCGAGGCCGCGTAGGCCGGCCCGAACACCCGCGGCAGGCCCCACCAGGCCAGGCCCACCAGCACCGGCGACACCAGCAGCAGCACGGCCAGGTTCAGGTGCACCACACGCACCGTGAGCGCCGCCGCCTGTGCCCGGTCGGGCGAGCCGATGCGCGCATAGGCCGCCGTGCTGACGGCCGACGACACGAACCACAGCAGCTCGGCCACCGTCACGGCCACCGCATAGACACCGGCGCTGTCCAGCCCGACCAGGCGTTCGACGATGAACAGGTCCACCCGGTAGTTCAGCCAGCTGATCAGGTTGGTGAGTCCCAGGATCGCGCAGAACCGCGCCTGCGCGGCCCACAGGTGCAACCGCGGGCCTTCGGTGCCGAAGCGATGGCGCGCATGCAGCGCCGCACCCACCCCGACCGCCGCACGCGCCGCGAGCCAGATGACCAGCACCTGCACCAGCGTGAGCCCACCCGTGGCGGCCCAGGTGAGCGCCAGCACCAGCAGCGTCAGCAGCGAGGGCAGCACGCTCAGCACATTGACCGGGCCCATGCGACCCTGCCCCAGGTACAGGCCCGACACCGTGGGCGTGAACAGCAGGAAGGTGGCGGCCGCCGCCAGCCAGGGCAGGTAGGCATAGGCGGGCTCGCCCGCCAGCCAGCGGCCGGCCAGCGCCAGCAACGCCGCACCGGCCAGCCCGGCCAGCCCGGCCAGCAGCAGCGCCCCGCCCAGCCAGGGCCGGGGGTCGTCGCCATGGTGCGAGACCTGCCGGGCCAGCACGAGGCCAAAGCCCGAGAACAGCGCGGCAAACACCGCCTCGGTGGCCACCATCAACGAAAACACGCCCTGGGCGGACGGGCCCTGGCGGGCGACCACGGCCATCAGCGCCAGGCCCAGGAGCACGGCCAGCAGGCGGGTCAGGAAGTTGGCAACGGCGCCGCGAGCAAGGGAGGATGTGAACATGGATGGCGACGCGGGAGCCCGGCGCGAGGTGGCGCGATGATACGCCGCACCCCGGCCCGGTAAAATCGCCGGTTTTCAAGCCTGAGCCCGCCATGACCGATTCCGCGACGCCTGCCACGCCTGCACACCCTGTCCAGGCCGCCGACGCCAACCAGCTGATTGCAGAGCGCCGCGAGAAACTCGCCGCCGTGCGCCGCCAGGGCGTGGCCTTTCCGAACGACTTCAAGCCCCAGCACCATGCCGATGCGCTGATCGCCGAGTTCGGCGACCTCGACAACGAGACGCTGGAAGCGCGCAACCTGCGCGTGAGCGTGGCCGGCCGCCTGATGCTCAAGCGCGTGATGGGCAAGGCCAGTTTCGGCACGCTGCAGGACGGCTCGCTCGGTGCCACGGGCAGCCGCATCCAGCTGTTCATCACCCGCGATGCCCTGGGCGAAGAGGTCTACAACGCCTTCAAGCACTGGGACCTGGGCGACATCCTCGGCGCCGAAGGCCTGCTGTTCAAGACCAAGACCGGCGAGCTGTCGGTGCGCGTCACCGCGCTGCGCCTGCTGACCAAGAGCCTGCGCCCGCTGCCGGACAAGTTCCACGGCATGACCGACCAGGAGCAGAAGTACCGCCAGCGCTATGTCGACCTGATCACCGACGAGGCCGCGCGCCACCGCTTTGCCGCACGCAGCAAGGCCGTCTCGTCGATCCGCAGCTTCATGGTCGACAACGGCTTCCTGGAGGTCGAGACCCCGATGCTGCACCCCATCCCGGGGGGGGCCAACGCCAAGCCCTTCGTGACGCACCACAACGCGCTGGACCAGCAGATGTTCCTGCGCATCGCGCCCGAGCTCTATCTCAAGCGCCTGGTCGTCGGTGGTTTCGAGCGGGTGTTCGAGATCAACCGCAACTTCCGCAACGAAGGCATCTCGGTCCGGCACAACCCCGAGTTCACGATGATGGAGTTCTATGCGGC
>CAMLSD010000014.1 GCA_946482595.1 uncultured Comamonadaceae bacterium | reverse complement strand
AGCGCCTGCGATAGCGCCTGCGATAGCGCCTGCGATAGCGCCTAGAACTCAGCGACCTTGCCCCATGCCGAGGCGCTGAACCGCTCCGGCCGGAAGGGTGCCGGATCGAAGAGGGGTCGTGCACCGGTGGCCAGATCGGCGATCAGGTGGCCGGCGCCGGGGCCGATGCCAAAGCCGTGCCCGGAAAAGCCCGCAGCCAGGATGAAGCCCGGCACACCCGGCACCTCGCCGATGCCGGGCACACCGTCCGGCGTGCTGTCGATGTAGCCGGCCCAGGTGTGGGTGATCGGGGCGTCACGCAGCTGGGGCAACAGATCGATGGCGCGGTGGCGGATCTTGCGGACCATGCGCTCATCGGCCTTCGGATTGAGGATGCGCACCCGTTCCATTGGCGTAGGCGCGTCGAGGCGCCAACGCGCCAGCGATTCATGGCCGTTGTGAATCCCTTGCAGGCCACCCGGGCGGACCTTGCGCCAGCGCTGGGCAAACATCGGCAGGAACTGGGGCGCGAAGCGCAACAGCTGCATGGTCGGGTCCACATGCCCGCTGCCGCTGATGGCCAGGGCGTAGCGACCGTCGCTGCGGCGCGTCACCGACACATCCGCGCTCACCAGGGCATCCGGCAAACGCTGCGCCACGGGCGCCACACTCAGGATGGACTGGCGGACCGTCGCCTGGGGAAACCGGATGCCCAGCTGGCGGCAGAACGAAGACGCCCAGGCACCGCCGGCGAGCACGGCGGTTCTGGTCTTGATGACACCGGCTTCGGTGATCACGCCGCTGACACGCCCGCCCTCCAGCTCGATGCCGCGAGCCGCACAGTGCTGGTGGACGCTGCCGCCGAGCCTGATGAGCGCGGCAGCCACAGCAGGCGCCGCCTTGCCAGGGTCGGCGGTGCCATCGCTGGGCGAGAAGACACCGCCCTTCCAGGCACGGCCGGTCGCCCGTCCGCGCTCGGCGGCCTCGCGGCTGCTCAGCATGTGGGTGGTCACGCCCACGGTCCTGGCAAAGTCGCGCCAGCGGGCCCACCGTGCAATCTCGGCCTCGTCATTGCTCAGGTACAAGAGCCCGCAGCGACGAAACCCCGTGTCTTCGCCACTCTCGGCGGCAAATTGCTCCCACAGGTCCAGGCTCTTGCTCGCCATCGGCAGTTCACGGGCGTCGCGGTTCTGCTGGCGGCACCAGCCCCAGTTGCGGCTCGATTGCTCGGCACCGATCCGGCCCTTTTCGACCACGGCGACCGACACGCCGCGCCGGGCCAGGTAGTAGGCGGTGAAGACACCGATGATGCCGCCGCCGATCACGACGACGTCGGCGGCAGCCGGCAGCTTGTTTGAAGTCTGTATGTGTTGCAGCGGAGGAGACATGGTGGATCCGTTTCGTCACTCAGGAGATGGATCCGGAAAAGTCTAGGCCGCATGCCCCTTGCACCCATGCCGTATTGGGGGGCCGGTGCACAGCACACTGCGATTGTGTGCGCCCCTGTCAGCAGATCCTGCCGCCGGCCTGTGCCCGCGCAGCCCTACTCCCAGCGCTTGCGGGTCGCAATGATGTTCAACGGGTACTCGCGCCGGTTCAACGGCTGACGTAGAACGATGCGGCTGGCGAAACGTTCGATGCCCATGTCGCCCTCCAGCATCTTGTCCATCAGCGCCTGGAAGTAGCCGATGCCTGGCGCCACGATCTTCAACAAGTAGTCGTAGCCGCCACTGACGTTGTAGCACTCGATGATCTCTTTGTGTCTTGCTGCGCCCTCCTCGAACTTTCGGAAGTCCTGGGGGGTGTGACTGCCGAGGGTGATCTCCGAGAACACGACAACATGCTCGCCCAGCTTTTCCAGTGCGATGTCGGCACCAAAGCTGCGGATCAGTCCGACCGCCTGCATGCGCTTGGTGCGCAGCAGGCAGGGGCTGGGACTGAGGCCCACGGCATCTGCGAGGTCGACGTTCGAACAGCGCCCTTCGCGCTGAAGATGCTCCAGGATCCTGAGATCGAACCGGTCGAACGAAACCACGGATGTCATGGCGCCACCGTGCCGTCAGCTCGCCTGGGACGCCGCACGCTGTGCCTCGGACAACGACTGGTCCAGCACATCGATCACCATGGTGGCCTGCTCCGCCGACAGCACCAGCGGCGGACGGATCTTGAGCACGTTGTGCCCTTGGGCGCAGGCGCTGAGCAGCACGCCCTTGTCGCGCATCAGGTTGACCACCCGGCTGGTCAGGTTGCGATCCGCCGCCCGCGTCGTGCGGTCCGAGACGAGTTCGACACCCACAAAGAGCCCTGCGCCGCGCACATCGCCAATGGCTTCATGTTTGGAGGCAAGCCCGGTGATCCCCTCCAGCAGCAGCTTGCCGACCTTGGCGGCGTGTGGCACCAACTGTTCGCGCTCGATGGTCTGCAGCACTGCCAGGGCCGCAGCGCACGAGACGGTGTTGCCGGCGAAGGTATTGAAGTAGCGCGAGTACTCGCCGAACTCCGCCAGGGCGTCGGCTGTTGCCAGCAGGCCGGCGATGGGCTGGCCATTGCCCATGGGCTTGCCCAGGGTGACGATGTCGGGCTTGAGGCCGTGGCGCTGGAAGCCCCACATGTGCGCGCCAGTGCGCCCGAAGCCGGGCTGCACTTCGTCGGCGATGAACAGGCCGCCGGCGCGCTTGATCGCTTCGACCGCGCCCTTCAGGAACCCTGCAGGCTCGGGCAGGATGCCGTCGCTGGTGAAGAGCGAATCGACGATCAGCGCCGCCGGCTTGATGCCGTGGCGTTGCAGGTCGGCGATGGCCGCCTCGACGTCACGCGTGAAGCGCTCGCCCAGGTCAGCGCCCTCGGCGTGGTACTGGCGCGGCGCCGGCACCAGGCGAACATGCGCCCCGAGGTCGACTGTCGGGCCCAGCGAAGGCGAGAACTGCGACACGGCATCGGTGATGCCGTGATAGGCCGTGTCGGTGACGACCACGCCCGTGCCACCGGTGCACACCTTGGCGATGCGGTAAGCCAGGTCGTTCGCTTCGCTCCCGGTGCAGGTCAGCATCATGTGGGCCAGATCGGTGTCCGGTACGCTGGCGAGCAGGCGCTCGGCCAGTTCCAGGATGGTGGCGTGCAGATAGCGCGTGTTGGTCGCGAGGGTCTGCACCTGGCGGCAGATGGCGTCGGCCACTGCGGGGTGGCAATGCCCGAGCGACGTGACGTTGTTGTACGCATCCAGATAGCGGCGGCCCTGCGGGTCGATCAGCCACGCGCCTTCGCCGCGCACGATGTGCAGGGGGTGTTCGTACATCAGCCGGTAAGCCGGACCGAGCAGCGCATTGCGCCGCGCAATCATGGCCTCGGTGGCGGGGTCGACCTTGGCTCGCCCGGGAATGTAGGCGTTGACCATGTTGAAGTCGGCGGTGGTCTTCATGAAGAGATTCCTTGGTAGGACGGCCTCAGCAGACGGCCACGCACTTCGTGGCGGGGAAGGTCCGCCAGCTGCGAGAGCGCCTCCCAGGCTGCCGGGTTGTGGCGCATGATGTACGCGCGGTTCTCGGGGTAGCGCCGCACGCGCCACTCGGAAATCAGGGCGGTGATGAGGTGGCGCGTCGCCATCAGGTCACCCACGATGTCCTGCTCGGGCTCGGTCAGTGGCAGCACGGACTGGTAGGCCGCGACAAACTGCGCCGGCCCCTCGAACGGGTCGGTGTTGCCGGTCATGTGAAAGGCCGCAGCGGTGGCCACCTCGCCCACCAGGGGCGCATGAAGCATGTCGCCGAAGTCGATGATGCCGGTGATGCGCTCGTGGTCATCGGGCGCGACCAGCACGTTGTAGAAGTGGTAGTCGTTGTGTATCACTTGCGAGCGCACGGAACCCAGGCGGGGCAGCACGTGTTCGGTGAAACGCGTCATGAACGACTGCGCCAGCGTGCGCCGTGGCCCGTGGGGCAGACTGTCCAGCTGCACCGTGAGCCGGTGCGCCGCCGACACGTTCCACAGCAGCTCGTGAGCGGCCGCAGGGTGGGTGAAACCTTGCAGGGCGAGGTTCAGCGCCGCCAGCACCCGCCCCATGGCCAGGCGTTGCGCGGCGGTGCGCGGTGTCTCCCGGATCTGGGTGCCTTCCAGGTAGGTGAACATGCGCACCGTGGCCCGGACACCATCGGCGAGCACCACGGTGTCACGGGTCTGGCCGTTCAGCGTGTGCACCACGCGGGGCACAGGCAGTGCGGGCGAGGTGCGGGCCACGTGCTCCAGCGCGGCGATCTGGAAGTCCACCAGCGGCACGGGCTCGGAGACGTTGCTGATCTTGAACACGTAGCGTGTGCCATCGGCCGTCTCCACGGCGCAGTTCTGGTCGCGCTCACCGGCCAGCGGCCTGATGGTCGTGCCGTCGATGCCATAGAGGCGCGCCACCAACGCCTGCACCTCGGCCGCAGCGAGGTTGGGCGCCGCGGTGCTCAGTTGCGCTGCGTCGTGCGGGCACTCCGGCGGCGCGGCCCCGGACGGTCCACGGGATGTGTCGAGGCTGAACATCAGAGGCCCAGCAGCGCAGGGAGCTGGCGAACGTCGGTGAGGCGGTTCACGCCGTAGTCGCTCGACGTGGGCTCATGGCCGCGGTCGATGAAGGCTCTGGCCATGAAGCCCAGATCCGACGCCGTCATCAGGTCGTACCTGAAACTCGACGAGACGTGCATCATCTGTTCGGGCCCGCAGCCGAGCTCATCGAACATGTACTCGAAGGCCTGCATGCGCGGCTTGTAGGCGCGCGCTTCCTCGGCGGTGCAGACCTTGTGGAATGGAGCCTTGAGGTGCGCAACGCTGTGGGGAATGAGGTCCACCATCGAGTTGGACAGGATCACCAAGGGCACGTGCGGCGCGATGGCCTCCAGCACCTCCACGACGTTCGGGTGGGGCTGAAAGGTCGGCACCGCTGCGTACAGGGCGGCCGCATCCGATGACAGGTACTCGATGCCATGCTTCCTGCACGCGCGCTGAATGGCGTTCTCCACCACGTCATGGAAGGGTTTCCAGTCGCCCAGCACCTCGTCGAGGCGATAGGCACGGAAGCTGTCCAGAAACGCGGGCATGCGCTCGGCTGGCACGCGGTCCTTGAACAGGAGCTTGGCCGTCGGTCCCATCTCGAAGTTGATGAGGGTGCCGTAGCAGTCGAAGCTGATGAATCTGGGTTTGAAGGTCATGGGTCGCTCCGGTGAGTCAAGACAAAACAAGTCTATGGTTGGCCCCCGTTCAGGAGATGCCGTATCGATGTCGTCAGCGCGCAGATTCGTTGTCAATGTGCGGGGTGCCTGGCACTTCTTGCCAGGCTCGTCCGGAACCACCTCACCTCACCGGGCACCTGAACACTCCGGCGCACCGCGGCCAAACGATGTGCTGTATGGCGTGCAACAACCGCAGGCTGCTGCGTGCGCGCACCTCAAAGCAGCACCACCTTGGCTGGCAGTCCTCCTAAGCTAGGACGCATGAAATGAAGCGGCCTTGCCACTCGCACCGCCCCTCGAGTCTCCGTCCACTGTCGCCAACTGATGCAGCCATGACCCACTCCGAAGCCCTGCCCCAGATCGCCGCGCTCGACGCGCTGGATCGTGCCCACCTCATCCACCCCGTTGCGCCCTGGCGTGAGCACGAAGCGCGCGGACCCAACATCCTCACCGGCGCCCAGGGCATCTGGCTGACCGATGCGAGAGGCCATCAACTGCTGGACGCGTTTGCCGGCCTGTGGTGTGTGAACGTGGGCTACGGGCAGGAGAGCGTGGTGCAAGCCGCGGCCGCGCAGATGCGCCGACTGCCCTATGCCACCGGCTACTTCCACTTCAGCAGCGAGCCGGCCATCCGCCTGGCCGAGAAGCTGGTGCAGATCACGCCGGGCTCGCTGCGCCACGTCTACCTCACGCTGGGCGGCTCGGAATCGGTGGACGCGGCGGTGCGCTTCATCGTGCAGTACCACAACGCCATCGGCAAACCGGCCAAGAAACACTTCATCGCGCTGGAGCGCGGCTACCACGGCTCTTCGTCCACCGGTGCCGGCCTCACGGCGCTGCCGGTGTTCCACCGCGGCTTTGACCTGCCGCTGCCCACCCAGCACTACATCCCCTCGCCCAATCCCTACCGTGCTGCCAACCCGGCCGATGGCCAGGCCATCATCGACGCCTCGGTGGCGGCGCTGAAGGCCAAGGTGGCCGAGCTGGGCGCCGACAATGTGGCCGCATTCTTCTGCGAACCCATCCAGGGTTCAGGTGGTGTGATCGTTCCGCCCGAGGGGTGGCTCAAAGCCATGGCCGAAGCCGCCCGTGCGCTCGACATCCTGTTCGTGGTGGACGAGGTCATCACCGGCTTCGGCCGCACCGGCCCCATGTTCGCCTGCAACGCCGAAGGCGTGGAGCCCGACCTGATGACCGTGGCCAAGGGCCTGACCTCAGGCTACGTGCCGATGGGCGCGACCCTGATGTGCGACAAGGTCTACGCAGCCATCGCCGATGGTGCGCCCAAGGGCGCTCCCATCGGCCACGGGGCCACCTACTCGGCGCATCCGGTGAGTGCCGCCGTGGCGCTGGAGGTGCTGCGCCTGTACGACGATGGGGGTGTGCTGGCCAATGGCCAACGCGTGGCACCTGTGTTCGCTCAGGGGCTGGACGACCTGCTGAGTCACCCGCTGGTGGGCGACTCGCGCCACCGCGGCCTGCTCGGCGCGCTGGAGCTGGTGAGCAACAAGGCGACCAAGGCCGGCTTCGACGCCGTGCTGGACCTGCCCAGACGCATGGCGGCCACCGCCTACCGCAACGGCATCGTGTTCCGCGCGTTCGGCGACAACATCCTGGGCTTTGCCCCGGCCCTCACCTTCACCGAGTCGGACTTCGGCCTGATGTTCGAGCGCCTGAAAAAGACGCTCGACGATGTGCTGGCCGAGCCGGACGTGCGCGCCGCACTGAAAGACTGAACACTGGCATTCCACGGGTCCGCAGGCCCCTGCGCCACGGCAGAATGTCTGCACTCCAACAGTCCACAGGCCACTGCGATGAACGACGCCACCAAGATCGATCGACTCGACCTGCGCATACTGGCACAGCTGCAGAAGAACGGGCGCATGACCAACGTGGACCTGGCCGACGCGGTGGGCTTGTCGCCCAGCCCCTGCCTCATCCGGGTCAAGCGGCTGGAGCAGGCGGGCTACATCGCAGGCTACGGAGCCCACCTGAGGCTGGAGAAACTGGGCGACACGCTCACGGTGTTCACCGAAGTCACGCTGGCCGACCACCGCCGCGAGGACTTCGCCCGATTTGAGGCCGCGATACGCGAAGTGGACGAGGTGCTGGAGTGCCACCTCGTCAGCGGCGGCTACGACTACCTGCTTCGCTTTCTGACCCGTGGCGTCAACCACTACCAGGAAGTGATCGAGGAACTGCTGGAGCGCAACATCGGCATCGCGAAGTACTTCAGCTACATCGTGATCAAGTCACCCTTCATCAAGACTCACTACCCCATCGAGCGCCTGTTTCCGCACCAGCGCTGAGAAGGCATTCGGACGACCTGTCCGCTCGTCCTTCCATTTGCTCCGGGCCAGACATCGCGCCACGTGATCGCCGCAGCGAAGACGTTGTCTGGCGCGCGCGCTCGAACCCTGGCGCTCGCCGTCGTGCAGGGGAGTCATCGGTTGCGGCAGAGGCGGCGCCGCTCAGGTGGCGTCAGGGGTGCGATGCCCTGCGAGCGACAGCCGACGCAGATGCACCGCCGCCGCACAGGCAAGCACCAGCCCCAGCGTGGCCTCCGCCCAGATGGTGGCATTGGTCATGAGGGTGTGTTCGGAACACAGGGCCAGCGTGTAGTGAAGCAGGCCGGCGAGTCCGCACAGGCCGTAGACCAGCACCAGCACCGCCGCCAGCCTGGGCCAGCCGGCGCGCCGCGCCAGCAGCGAGCCGCCGCCGAACGCCGCAACGCCCAGCCACGCCAGGTACACGGACTCCCGCGTGAACGAAGCCGGCAGGCCGGGGTAGATCGCGATGAACTCGGCGTTGTGGACGAAGTGCGCCAGGCTGGCCAGGGTGTACAGGACAAAAAGCAGGCTCATGGCGCTACAGGTCCTTCGCGTAACGACGCAGCATCTCTTCCTGGGTCTCGACAGGCGCCTCCAGCCCGGCCTGCTCCTTGATCATCTGGCCCATCGTGGGCAGGGCCGAACGCTCGATGTGCAAGGCGGGGTCCCACAGCCGCGAGCGCATCAGGGCCTTGGCGCAGTGCAGATAGGCCTCCTGCACGCTCACCCGGATCACCACCTTGGGGGCGCGGCGCTCGTCGGCGCAGCGGGCAATGTCATCGGCGGCGCACGACAGCACGGCCCGGCCGTTGACGCGCAGGGTTTCGTCCACGCCGGGCACCAGGAACAGCAGCCCGAGCTGGCCGGTTTCGACGATGTTCTGCAAGGAGTCGAGCCGGTTGTTGCCAGGGGAGTCGGGCAGCAGCAGATCACCGTTGTCGAGCACCTGCACGAAGCCCGGGGGGCCGCCCCGGGGTGAGGCGTCGAGGCGGCCGTCGCGACCGGCCGTCGACAGCACCACAAAGGGCGACAAGGCGATGAAACGCCGACAGTGGACGTCCAGGGCCGGCATCTGCTTGCGCAAGGCGCGCTCGCCAGGTGCCGCATACAGGCTGCGAAGCTGTTCGAGGGAGGTGATGTGCATCGGTGACCAGGGCATGGGATCGGGTGGGCGGGCGTGGGGCAGCGGCGGCTGAGGGCCGGCGCGGCAGCCGCCATCATGCGCGATGTCGCACGACACCGGCCTGCGCCGGTGTGCCGATGCGTGACACTGTAGGCTTGAACACGATCGCCACGCCCGCCCCGACCTGGCCGCCTGCCGCCGGCCGCCGCGCCACGCTGCCGCGGTGCCTGACCCTGGCCCTGCTGCTGCATGTGCTGGTGGTGGTGCTGGTGGGCACGGCGCCGGGCGGTGGCTCGCCCTGGGGCAGCGTCGATGGCGGCCCATTGCGTGTGACCTGGCGCGAAGCGCCCTCGGCACCTGGGGCAGAGCGGCCGGGAGCACCCCGGCCAGGACCACCCGGCCCCGCGACGGCCCCGGCCACGTCGGCCACGTCGGCCACGTCGGCCACGTCGGCCACGCCGGCTCCACCGCGGCCGACCGCCGTGCCGGCTGCCGCAGCGGCCCAACCTGCGCCCGCTGTGCCGGCCCCGGCCCCGACGCCATCGCCCCCCACACCAGTACCCACACCGGCACCCGCGCCGGCACCCGACGTGGCCGAACCCGGCACCACCGCCCGGCTGGCTCCGCCCGAACCTGTGGACCCGCCGCAGCGCCTGTCGGATCAGGACGGTGCGGTTCCACCGGCGCGCCCGGCCGAGCCGGCCCCGATCGACACCGGGCCGGCGCTGCCCACACCCGTGGCTGCCGCCGATGCACCGCTGCCGGTGCCGCCGGTTGAGCCGGCGCCCGTGCAGGCCGACCCCGCACCCGCTGCCCGCCCCGCACCGCGCCTGCCCGACCCGGCCGGCTCGCTCGCCAACACCCCGATCACGCCCCTGCTGAGCGAACCCCAGCCGCGCACCGAGCGGGAACCCTCACCTGCGCCAGCCGCCCCCGCCGCAACCACCGCGCCGGCCGTCGCATCAGCCCCCGAACCGGTGCCCCTGCCCGCAGCCGCCTCGGCACCGCAGGCCGCACCGACACCGGAGCCTGCCGCCTCACAGCCGGACCCCACCCCGGCGATACCGGCGATGCGCCCGGCTGCCCGCAGCGACCTCCCGGCACCGGCTGCGTCCGTGCCGGAGCCGGCCGTGCCCCGGGTGGAACCGACACGTCCGGTCGACCTGCCCGCACCGCCACCCCGGCCGGCCCCGGCGGCCACCCTGCCCCCACCGGCCGTGGACCCGCGCCCACCGGTCGAACCGCCCACACCGGCCCCCGTGCAGCCGCCGCCCCTGCCAACGCCGATCCCTGAGCCACTGCCGCCGGTCCCGGCCGAGGCGCCACCGACACCGACACCGCCCCCGGCTACGGCGCCCATCGCGGCC
Organism: uncultured Comamonadaceae bacterium; assembly: GCA_946482595.1. The sequence goes on along the minus strand of CAMLSD010000014.1, from coordinate 52,528 downwards.
CCTTCCGCACCCTTGACACCGGCCGCACCCCCCGCGCCACCCGTGACCGAGCGCCCGCCGGAGTCGGTGGCACCACCCGCACCGCCAGCACCTGCAAGCCCGCCGGTATCAACACCCGCCCCGGCCGAGGCCCCCACGCCGGGCGCTGACAGCCGCCCCCCTGCAGGCACCAGCCCGCGCAACGACACGCCTGACCCGGGCCGGCCAGGCCCGGCCAGCGGCCCCGCCGGCGCCGCGCCTGGTGCACCGCCAGCGCCGGGGGCCGCGCCAGGCACTGGCGCGACCACCCCCCCACCGCTCAATCTCGAGTTGAGCCGCCCGCGCTACGGCCCGATGAACGCCCAGGGATCGCGAGGCGCGCTCTCGCTGATGCCACCCCCGCCGCCGCGCAAGTCCAAGCTGACCGAAGACCTCGAAAAGGCCGCCCGACCGGACTGCCGCGACGCCCACCGCGACAAGGGCCTGCTGGCCGCCGTGCCACTGGCCGCGGCCGCCCTGGGCAGCGACAAGGGCTGCCGCTGGTAGCGAAGCGCCTGCCTCAGCCGCCGCGCTGCGGGCGGATCGGCAGCGCCGTCTTGTAGCGCACCTGCTTGAGCGCAAAGCTGGAGCGGATCTTCTCCACCCCCGGGATCGGCGTGAGCTGTTCGAGGATGAAGCGCTCCAGTGCCGCCATGTCGGGCACGGCCACGCGGATCAGGTAGTCGCTGTCGCCGGTCATGAGGTAGCACTCCATCACCTCGTCGTGTTCGGCGATGCGTCGTTCAAACTCGGCCAGCGAAGCCCGGCTCTGGGTGGTCAGGCTGATCGAGATGAACACATTGAGCCCCAGCCCCAGCGCCGCCGGGTTGACGATGGCCACATAGCGGTCGATCACCCCGGCCGCCCGCAGCGCCTTGACCCGCGCGAGGCAAGGTGAGGGCGACAGGTGCACGCGGCGCGCCAGCGCCACGTTCGACAGGCTGCCGTCGCGCTGCAGTTCATCCAGGATACGAAGGTCGGTCAGATCGAGTTGCACGGCGCACTCATGCCTCAAAAATCAATCCTGGCAGCATAAACTGCCGCAAGCATGGCGTGATGGCACACATTGCGGCAGCACATGCGCCGCCGCAGATCCCAGAATTTCCCGCATGAACGCCGCCACCCCCGCCCATCAGCTGCTCGCCCCCTTCGACGACCCGGATCCCCAGGAAACGGCCGAATGGTGCGAGGCCCTTGCCGCACTCGTCCAGGTGCACGGCCCGGCCCGTGCCCGCACGCTGCTCGATCGCCTGGCCGAACAGGCACGCGAGCTGCACGTGGGCTGGAAGCCGCAGGCCGTCACGCCCTACGTCAACACGGTCGCCGCCGCCGACCAGCCCCCCTTCCCCGGCGACCTGGCCGTGGAGACGCGCCTGGCGGCGCTGATGCGCTGGAACGCCCTGGCGATGGTGGCGCGTGCCAACGAGGCCTACGGTGAACTCGGCGGCCACATCGCCAGCTATGCCAGCGCGGCCGACCTGTTCGAGACCGGCTTCAACCACTTCTTTCACGGCCGCACCGACACGCATCGCGGCGACCTCGTCTTCTTCCAGCCGCACAGTGCGCCGGGTGTCTATGCGCGCGCCTTCCTGGAAGGCCGGCTGAGCGAAAACGACCTGCGCCACTATCGCCAGGAGCTGACCGGCCCGAGCCGCGGCGCACGCGGCCTGAGCAGCTATCCCCACCCGTGGCTGATGCCTGATTTCTGGCAGTTCCCGACCGGCTCGATGGGCATCGGGCCGATCAGCTCGATCTACCAGGCGCGCTTCATGCGCTACCTCAGCCACCGCGGGCTGCTGGACTGCAGCGGGCGGCGGGTCTGGGGCGTGTTCGGCGACGGCGAGATGGACGAGCCCGAGAGCATGAGTGCACTGACGCTGGCCGCACGCGAGGGTCTGGACAACCTGGTGTGGGTGGTCAACTGCAACCTGCAGCGCCTGGACGGGCCGGTGCGCGGCAACGGCCGCATCATCGACGAGCTGGAGCGGCTGTTCACCGGCGCGGGCTGGAACGTCATCAAGCTGCTGTGGGGCAGCGACTGGGACGGCCTGCTCGCACGCGACACCGACGGTGCCCTGGTCGATGCCCTGGGCCACACCGTCGATGGGCAGATGCAGACCTTCGCGGCCAAGAACGGCCGCTACAACCGCGAACACTTCTTCGGCCAGTCGCCCGCCCTGGCGCGCCTGGCCGAGGGCATGACCGACGAGCAGATCGACACGCTCAAGCGCGGCGGCCACGACCCGGTGAAGATCCATGCCGCCTATGCCGCCGCCTGTGCGCACCGCGGCCAGCCCACGGTGATCCTCGCGCACACGAAAAAGGGCTATGGCATGGGCAGTGCCGGCCAGGGCCGGATGACCACCCACTCGCAGAAGAAGCTGGACGCCACCGAGCTGCTGGCCTTCCGCGACCGCTTCCAGCTGCCGCTGAGCGACGAACAGGCCACCTCGCTGAGCTTCCACAAGCCGGCCGATGACAGCATCGAGATGCAGTACCTGCGTGAGCGCCGCGCGGCACTCGGCGGCAGCCTGCCGTGCCGGCACACCGCCTGTGACGTGGTGCCCACACCCCCACTGGCCGGTTATGCCGGTTTTGCCACCGAGGCCGCGGGCAAGGAGATGAGCACCACGATGGCCTTCGTGCGACTGCTGGGCAACCTGCTGAAGGCGCCGGTGCTGGGCCCGCGCATCGTGCCCATCGTGGCCGACGAGGCCCGCACCTTCGGCATGGCCGGCCTTTTCAAGCAGATCGGCATCTACTCGAGCGTGGGCCAGCGTTATGCCCCCGAAGACATCGGCTCGGTGATGAGCTACCGCGAGGCGGCCGACGGCCAGATCCTTGAAGAAGGCATCAGCGAGGCCGGTGCACTCGCGAGCTGGACGGCCGCGGCCACCAGCTACAGCACCCACAGCCTGGCCATGCTGCCCTTCTACATCTACTACTCGATGTTCGGCTTCCAGCGGGTGGGTGACCAGATCTGGGCCGCGGCCGACCAGCGCGCCCGCGGCTTCCTGCTGGGCGCCACGTCGGGGCGCACCACCCTCGGGGGCGAAGGCCTGCAGCACCAGGACGGCAGCAGCCACTTGGTGGCAGCCACCATCCCCAACTGCAAGGCCTACGACCCGGCGTTTGCCGGCGAGCTGGCCGTGATCATCGATGCCGGCATGCGCGAGATGCTGGTGGAGCAGCGCGACGTCTTCTACTACGTCACGCTGATGAACGAGAACTATGCCCAGCCCAGCCTGCCGGCCGAGGTGCATGCCGACGTGCTGCGCGGCGCCTACCGCTACGAGGCCTGGCGCGACGGCGCCGCCGCACCGGCTCAGCCCGACCCCGGCCGCATCACGCTGATGGGGTCGGGTGCGATCCTGACCGAGGTGGTGCGTGCCGCGCAGGAACTGCAGGCCGAGGGTCTGGACGTCGAGGTGCTGAGCGTGACCAGCTGGAGTGAACTGGCGCGCGACGGCCACCAGGCGGAGGTCCAAGCCGAGGCCCAGGCCGCAGGCTCCCTGGGCAACCCGTCGGCCGGCGCACACCTGGCCCGCCTGCTTGCCGGCAGCACCGGCCCGGTCATCGCTGCCAGCGACTATGTGCGCGCGGTGCCCGAGAGCGTGCGTGCCCAGGTGCCCGCCTCGCGCCGCTATGTGACGCTGGGCACCGACGGCTTCGGCCGCAGCGACACGCGTGCCGCGCTGCGCCAGCACTTCGGGGTCGATGCCGCAAGCATCGCAGCGGCCGCGCGGCGCTATGCTCGCAAGGATGAACCCGATCCTTGTTGAAGCCCTGCGGGGCACGACCGTCGAGTCCACGCACCGCGGTGCGGTGGCCATCCTGGATGCCGACGGCCAAATCGTGGCCCGCTGGGGCGACATCGATCGGCCCGTCTTCCCGCGTTCGGCCATCAAGCTGCTGCAGGCGCTGCCGCTGGTGGAAAGCGGCGCGGCCGACCGCCTGGGGCTGAGCGATGCCGAACTGGCTTTGGCCTGCGCCTCGCACAACGGTGAAGACACCCACGCCGACCTGGCGGCCGCCATGCTGGCCAAGGCCGGCGTGGACGAGCGGGTGCTGGAGTGCGGCGCGCACTGGCCGATGCATGAAGCCACCGCGCGCGCACTGGCCGCCAGCGGGCGCACGCCCTGCGCGCTGCATAACAACTGCTCGGGCAAACATGCCGGTTTTGTGTGCCTGGCCACCGCAATGAACGGGCCGGGCCTGGACCTGCAGCGGCTTGTGCAGGGTTATGTGCAGCCCGCGCATCCGGTGATGCGGGAGGTGACGGCAGCCATCGAGGCCGCAACCGGCTGCGAGCTGTCCGGCGCTCCCATGGGCATCGATGGCTGTTCCATCCCGACCTATGCCCTGCCCCTGCGGCATCTGGCCCTGGCATTTGCCCGCACCGGCACCGGCGCACACCTGCGCCCGGGCCAGGCGCGGGCAGCCGCGAGGCTGCGTCAGGCGGTGGCCCGCGCGCCGTTTTCGGTGGCCGGCACGGGTCGATTCGACACCCGCGTGATGCAGCACTTCGGCGAGCGCGTCTTCTGCAAGGTGGGCGCCGAAGGGGTGTACTGCGCCAGCCTGCCCGAACAGGGCCTGGGCGTGGCGATCAAGATGGACGATGGCAACACGGCCCGTGCGGCCGAGGTCGTGATGGCCGCGGTGATCGCCGCCTTTGCGGCGTGCGACGAGGCCGATGCCCGCTTCATCGAGCCCTTCGTCAACGTCGCGATGCACAACTGGAACGGCCTGCACGTCGGCATGCTGCGGGCCGCCGCCGGCCTGCACCCGCCGGTGCATTGAGCCCGCGGCGACCGGCCCGCAGGCCGCTCAGGCGATGCGCCAGTGCCCCTCGACCTCGTTCACCTCGCCGTCGGCCACCAGCTTGAGCAGATGCGCCCACAGCGAGCGCCGGGCCACCGGGTGCAGCGCCGGGGGCACGTCGTCGTAGACCCGGCCCAGCAGCTCGTCGAGCGACGCGGGCTGAGCCGCCTGCAGCGCGCGCCGCAGCTTGTCCTCGCGCGCCAGCCGATGCTGCACCAGCCGCTCGATCGCCTGTTCGGGCTGCGCGATCAGAAAACCGTGCCCCGGCGCCAGCCAGGCCAGGCCCGGCAGACGCTGCGGCAGCATGCGCAGTGACCGCAGGTAGACCGCCATGTCGCCGTCGGGCGGGTCGATCACCACGGTGGAGCCCTGCATCAGGTGGTCGCCGGTGAACAGCAGCCCGTCCTGCTCCAGCCACCAGCACACATGGTTGGACGCATGCCCGGGGGTGTGCACCGCCTGCAACCGGCAACCGGCCCACTCGAACACCTCGCCATCGGCGGGCTCGCGCGTGGGCGCAAAGCCGTGGTCCTGGCGGCCGTGCGGCGGCGGTGCCAGCCCGATGCACGGGGCGCCTGTCAGCGCCGCCACGCGGGCAGCCGCCGGGGAATGGTCGGGGTGGGTGTGGGTCACCAGCACCGCGTCGACCTGGCCGCCGGTGGCCTGCAGGATCGCCTCGATGTGGGACTCGATCACCGGGCCCGGGTCGATCACGACGTGGCGGCCGCCCCGGCCCACCAGATAGGTGTTGGTGCCCGGCCCGGTCATGCGCCCCGCATTGGGCGCGGTCAGACGCCACACCGCCTCCCCCAGGCGCACCGGCACCCCGGTCACGATGGCCGCCGTGGCCGAGGCGGTGCCCTTCGGGTCGAGCCGCTGCACCTCGGCATAGGCAGGGTCGCCAGGCAGCAGCACCACACGGTCGCCACGCGCGTCGCGCGCGGCTCGCGGGTGGTAGGGCTCGATCGGCCGGGGCATGCCGGCATGGGCCAGCAGGTCGGCCACCCGATCGAAGCTTGCCAATGAGGCCAGCGTGTGACGGGTGGCGAACTCCATCGGGAACTCGCCGCGCGCGTGCGCCTGCAAGGCCTCGCGCGGTGCGACCCAGCTCAAGCCGATGGTCTCGGACGCATCCACGCTGGGCGCCTGCCCCGGGGGCGCTGCCGCGATGAAGAACCGGGTGTCGAACCGCTTGGGCAGGTCGATCGGTGTGACCCAGTGGCTCCACGGGGCCAGCTGCGCCGTCGACAGCCGCAAGCCCAGGGCCCGGCTCACCTCGGCCACGCCGGCCTCGCCGCGGCGCAGCCGGTCGCGCCACAACTGCAGTTCGGCCGCGGGCACGCCATCGGGCGCACCCAGCCACAGCCCGCACTCCTCGAAACACTCACGCAGCGCCGCCACCAGGTGATCGATCGCGCGTGGCATGCCGCCCAGCCGGGCCGCGGCCTGTGCAGCGGTCTCGTCGCAGCAGGCGAGCACCTCGTCATGCCCGTCGAGATCGTCGACCGCACCGCCGGGGAACACGTGCGAACCGGGCACGAAACTCGCCTGCAGCGAGCGGCGAACCATGAGCACCTCGAAACCGTCAGCCTGATCTCGAACGATCAGGGTGGTGGCGGCCAGGCGTGTGGGAGTGTCGAAAGCCATGGCCTGGATTCTGGCGCAGCGCGTCATTCCCCGCGTGCGAGCTGCGACCGCGGCCGCCCCTATCATGGCGGCACCGACCCAGAAGGACCGCACATGTTCAAGGCCATCCTGCTCACCCGAGAGAACGCCCAGTTCGCTGCCACCCTGACCGAGCTTGACGAGACGCAACTGCCCGACGGCGACGTCGACGTGCGCATCGAGTACTCCACGCTGAACTACAAGGACGCGCTGGCCGTGACGAACCGCGGTGCCATCGTGCGCCAGTGGCCGATGGTGCCGGGCATCGACCTGGCCGGTGTGGTCGAGCACAGCCGCGACCCCGCCTGGCAGCCCGGCGACCGGGTCGTGGTGACCGGCTGGGGCCTGGGCGAAACCCGCTGGGGCGGGCTGGCCCAGAAGGCCCGCCTGCCGGCTGCGCACCTGCTGGCGCTGCCCGCGGCCTACAGCACCCGCCAGGCGATGGCGATTGCCACCGCCGGCTTCACGGCGGCACTGTGCGTGATGGCCCTGCAGCGCCACGGCCTGCAGCCCGGCGACGGTGAGGTGCTGGTGACCGGCGCAGCCGGGGGCGTGGGGTCGATTGCGGTGACCCTGCTGGCCGGCCTGGGCTACCGGGTGGTCGCCTCCACCGGCCGGCCTCACGAGGCCGACTACCTGCGCACGCTGGGTGCTGCCGAGATCATCGACCGCCAGCCGCTCACCCAGCCCGGCAAGCCGCTGCAGGGCGAACGCTGGGCCGGGGTGGTCGACACCGTGGGCAGCCACACGCTGGCCAATGCCTGCGCGGCCACACGCTGGTTCGGCGCGGTGGCCGCCTGCGGCCTGGCCCAGGGTGCGGACTTCCCCGGCACCGTGATGCCCTTCATCCTGCGCGGCGTGACGCTGTACGGCATCAACAGCGTCATCACCCCCAATGCCCAGCGGGCTCAGGCCTGGGACCTGCTCGCCCGGCATGTCGACACCACACGGCTGGAGAGCATGACCACCGAGATCGGCCTGCGCGACGTGATTGCGTATTCGCCCAAGGTGCTGGACGGCCAGGTGCGCGGGCGCACCGTGGTGGACGTGAGCCAGGCCTGAGGGGCACACCCCTCTTGGGGAATGACACCCCGCGCACCGGCACCTAGAGTGAATCGGGACGGTACCCAAGGCCTGCTGCGCAGGCCCCCCGTCGCGCACTCGGAGGTGCCCCCATGGCCATCAAGGAACTCACCGGCGCAGACGACGCACGTGCACGTCTGATCCGCCTGTTCGGCAATACGCTCGCCCATACCGACGACTACGTCGCCTTGCTCAACGTGCTGTGCGGGTTCGACAACCCGGGCAAGTTCGAGAAACACCTCGAGCGGGTGTCGGCTGCGATCTGGACCGAATACAACACCGGCATCATGTCGATGGCGCAGAACCGCTTCACGCGCTCGATCATCAACCTCGGGGCCTACCAGTACGGCTTTTCCTGCCAGGACAACGTGGTCTTCACCGGCCCGCTGTCAGCCGCGGCCTTCGGGCAACGGGTAAAAGGCAAGGTGCTCTGGAAGGACAGCTTTGCGCTCGACCACGGCGAGTTCTCACACTCGTACCAGTGGATGGCCTGCGGCAGCGCGGCCAAATGGGGCCCGGCCACGGCCGGCATCTATGCTTCCACCGCCGGGCAGTCGAGCGTCGAGCCGGTGTTCCATGTGAGCAATGGTGTGCTGGCCCTGGAGACCATCCCGCTGTGGGAATGGCTGGTCGACTGCACGCTGTACCAGCCGAAGTGGGACGGACAGGTCGAAGGTGCGGTCGACCGCTACCTCGACACCCAGATCAAGCGCTGGTGCGGCAACGACCTCGTGAACCGCTACTTCAACCTGAACCTGATCAAGCCTCTGGGCGAAAAGGTCGTCGACATGCGCGGCAAGGCGGGGGCGCACGACGTGCTGGTGCGAGACAACGCGAAGGCTGTTGCGCTGTTCCGCCAGTCGCTGATCGAGCGCTTTCCCACGTCCTGCGCGCTGACCGAGGCGACCTATCGTTCGGCCAACAACGTCACAAGCCTGGTGCGCCGCCACAACGACTGGTTCATCAATCTCTACGAGCGCCATCGCACAGGCTTCCGCGACATCAAGGACAAACAGAACCGACCACCGGGCAAGATGATGCAGGCCCAGGAGCAGGGCCAGACCGAGCTGCTGAACAGCGCCGCCGCCCAGCTGCCCACGAAAAGCGCACGTGAAAAGGCCATGCGCGGCACGCCGTTCGCACCCACGGTGCAGCGCACGTCGGTCGGCAACCATGCGCACGTGACCCAGTTCAAGAGTGCCCATCCGCTCGAAGGCATCAAGCGCAACCGCATGGAACACTATGAGGTCACCCGCCAGCCGCAGGGCTGGCAGACGCCCGACCAGTTCGTGTACGAAAAGCCCTACGGCATCACCGACATGAGCCTGGAGCCGCAGGCCAAACCCCAGCGGCAGGTCACTTACCACCGGATCCCGGGCACGGTAGGCGCACAGTTGCCCGTCGATGCGATCAGCCTGCTGAAATGAGGCCCACCTGAATGAGGGGGCCGCAGCGCTGGTGACGCCCGGGTGAGGCGGGCATCATGCAGGCTTGCGCCGAGTTGTCCCTGCCATGCCGTCCGCCTTTGCTCAATCGCCATGCCGGCCCGCCACGTCCGTGGTGCGGGCCCTGGCCGCCGGTCTTGCCCTCGTTGCCAGCCTGCTGATCTCGGCTGCGCCGGCCCGCGCGGCCGATACCCCGGCCGAAAACGTGCTGATCACGCTGTGGCGCGCCGATGCCGAGGCGCTGGAACACGGCAACGGCGTGCCGCGCGACGGCGCCCGCGCAGCCGAGCTGTACTGCAAGGCGGCACGCCTGGGCGACCCGGACTCGCAGTTCAACCTGGGCTGGATGTACGCGAACGGCCGCGGTGTGGAGCGCAGTGACGGCACTGCGGCATTCTTCTTTCATGCCGCCGCCGAACAGGGCCATGAACAGGCCCGGCGCATGCTGGCCGCCGTGGGCGGCCCGCCCACCGAGGTGCCGCCGTGCATGCGCGAGCCGGTGGCGCCGCGCCCGCCGGTGCGGGTGGCCGCCGCGCCACCGGCGCCCCGGCCCCTGGTGGTGCCACCCTGGGCACCCACGACGGTGGTCGATCTGGTGCGCCGCATGGCCCCCGAGTACCAGGTGCTGCCGCAACTGGTGCTGGCGATCATCGAGGCCGAGTCCAACTACAACCTCGTGGCCCTGTCGCCGCGCAATGCCAAGGGCCTGATGCAGCTGATCCCGGCCACGGCCGAACGGTTCAACGTGCGCAACCCCTACGACGCGAGCCAGAACATCCGCGGCGGCATGGCCTACCTGCGCTGGCTGCTGGCCTACTTCGAGGGCGATGTCGCCCTGGTTGCCGCCGCCTACAACGCCGGCGAGGGCACGGTGGAGCGCTACCGCGGCGTGCCACCCTATGTCGAAACACGCGCCTATGTGCGGCGCATCCTGGCTGCCACCGGGCTGGACAGCCACCCCTTCGATGCCAGCGTGACCGCCCCCTCCCCTCGCCTGCCGCTGATCCGCGATCCGGCCCGGCGCGTGAATTGACCCCCGTTTGACCCGGCTCTTCGTGGCTTGAGACCGGTCAAGTGCGCCGATACTGCGCACTTGGACAACCGTCCCCGCCGCCGGCATCGCGCCAGGCCCTGCGGCCGGGACCCGACCCACAGCGCGATGGCAGCCAACGAACCGCTCGATGCGATGCTGGACGACGACCGCACCCGCATCGACGAGGACCGCACCCGAGTGATCCCCGACAATCCCGACCGGACCGTCGTGGCCTCGGCGCGCCCGGTGGTGGCAGGCGGCGTCGATCCGGATGCCACGGTGCTGCAGGCCCCCCCGGCGGTGCCCGTCCAGCCCGCCGCCGCCCAGTCAGCCGTCGCCTCAGCCGCCCCCCAGCCGGCGATGCCCGCCGCGGCGGCACCCGCCGCCCCGGCCGTGCTCGACCGCTCGGCGCTGATCGGGCTGCCGCCGCTGCCCAAGGGCACGCAGAACCTCGCGCTGCCGGCCGGCTTCCGGCTGCACGAGTACCGCATCGACGGTGTGCTGGGCCAGGGCGGTTTCGGCATCACCTACGTTGCCACCGACGTCCACCTGAACACGCGGGTCGCCATCAAGGAATACCTGCCCGCCGAGATCGCGTTTCGCACCTCGGACAAGACGGTGTCGGTCGCGGCCACGCGGCATCGCGAGCTTTACCAGTTCGGGCTCGACAGCTTCCTGGTCGAGGCGCGCACGCTGGCGACCTTCCGCCACCCCAACATCGTTCGGGTGGCCCGCTTTTTCGAGGCGCACCAGACCGCCTACATGGTGCTCGAGTACGAGCGTGGCAGCCCGCTGAGCGACTGGTGGACCCGGCGCAGTGACCATTCCGAAAAAGAGCTGCTGATGCTGCTGCAGCCGCTGCTCGACGGCCTGTCGGTCGTGCACGCGGCGGGCTTCCTGCACCGTGACATCAAGCCGGACAACATCCAGGTGCGCCGCCACGACAACAGCCTGGTGCTGCTGGACTTCGGCTCCTCGCGCCAAGCCGCGGCCACGGCCGAACAGGCGCAGGTCGTGCTGACGCCCGGCTACGCGCCGATCGAGCAGTACCGCAACCAGCAGCAAGGCGCGTGGACCGACATCTACGCCCTGGGGGCCACGCTGTACTGGCTGGTCACCGGCCGCAAGCCGCCCGGTGCCGACACGCGGCAGAAGGGCTTCGACCCGCTGGTGCCGGCCAGCAAGGCCGCGGCCGGCCGCTACAGCGCCAGTTTCCTGGAGGCCATCGACTGGGCATTGCGCACCGAGCCGTCCGAACGTCCGCAGGACCTCGACGAATGGCGGGTGAAGCTCTACGCCTCGCACGCGGCCAGCATGGGCCTGCAGGAAGCCCTGATGGCCGAGTCCGGCGAGGGCACGGGCCGCTTGATGCGCGCCTCGGCACGCCGCTGGTGGAGTGGCGCCGCCGCTGCCCTGCGCCGTATGGTGCAGCCGGCCGCCTGGCCCTTTGCCGTGAAGATGACGGTGGCGATGGTGCTGACCGCCCTGCTGCCGATGCTCAGCGTGGCCACCTACAACCTCAGCGGCAGCCGCGAGGCCATCGTCGCCAGCGAGCTGTACAACCTCGAACAGCTGGCACGCAGCACGGCCGGCCAGGTCGCCCAGTTGATCCGCGACAGCCGCAACCTCGCCCGCATCATGGGCACCGACGTCGATTTCGTGCGTTTCCTGTCGCGCCCCGACGCCGCCGACCGCCAGGAGATCCAGGCCAAGCTCACCGCGCTGGTCAAGGCCAACCCCGACATCCACCTGGTCATGGTGATGGATGCACAAGGCGTCGCCACCGTCTCGAGCGACCCCGAGGTCATGGGCCGCAACTTCGCCTTTCGCGAGTATTTCAAGGCGGCCATGCAGGGCCGCGAGCATGTCACCGGCATGGTCGTGGGTGCGGTGGCCGGGGCGGCCGGCATGTTCTACGCCCAGCCGGTGTTCCACCCCGAGCCGTTGCCCGGCCAGGCGCCGCACGTGATCGGCGCGGTGGTGCTGCGCATCCGTGCCTCGTCGTTCGCGAGCATCCTCGAGGACGTGCAGACCGACCCGGCGCTGACCCCCTTCCTGGTCGACGGGGACGGCGTGCTGATCCACCACCCCGACGCCCGTCTGCTCTACAGCAGCCTGATGCCCCTGCCGCCGCAGCGGCTGCAGGCGATCCGCGCCGACCAGCGATTCCGGCGCGACAACGTGAACAGCCTGGACCTGCCCGAGCTGGCTGGCGCGATGCTCGGTGCGGTCGGGCCGGGCCATGTGAGCTACACCTCGCCCGTCAGCGGCGAGGACGAGATCGCCGGCTTTGCCCCGGTGCAGGGGCACGACTGGGTGGTGGGCGTGAGCGAATCGCGCGAGGTGTTCGAGGCGCCGATCATGACGCTGTACGAGCACCTGCTGTGGAGCGTGGGGCTGCTGGGGCTGCTGTTCACCGGGCTGGCGCTGCGCTTCGCGCGCAGTGTGGTGAGGCCGGTGCGCGCCCTCACTGCCGGGGCCGATGCCCTCAAGCGCGGCGACTATGACGCCGCAAGCGTCAGCGTGCGCTCGCGCGACGAGATCGGGCAGCTCGCCCGCACCTTCAACGTCATGATCGACGTGCTGCGCCAGCGCGAACGTGAACGTTCACCGCGCGCGCCGCATGCCTCGTCCCGCAAACCCCGCTGAACCGGCCCCGATGCACGAGCCCCCCTGGTCCACCGCTGCGCCACCACCCCACTGGCAGGCCGCCGATGCCCTGGCCGCCCGGCTCACCGCCCGGTTCGACGGCGAGTACCGGTGGCACCAGTACACCTACCGCCAGCCGCTGGCGCGCCAGCGCAAGGTGCCGGCACGGCTGCGCCGGGTGTATGACGTGCCGGTGGCCGCCACGCTGTGGGGCCACAGTGATGCCCGGGACGAGCCGGTGGTGTGCTGTGGCGGGGTGGCCAACACCGCGATGCGGTTTGCCTTCCTGGCCAGCGAGCTGGCGCGTCGCCGCCAGGTCGTGTGCATGGACTGGCTGGGTCGCGGCCAGTCCGGCTGGCTGGCCGACGAGAGCGAGTACGAACGCGAGACCTATGTCGAGCAGCTGGCGCAGGTGGTCGATCAGCTCGGTGCCCGGCGGGTCGCCCTCATCGGTTCGTCGATGGGAGGCTCGGTGGCGCTGGACTTCGCCGCCCGCTGGCCGCATCGGGTCAGCCGCCTGGTGCTCAACGACGTGGGCCCGTGGATCCCGCGGTCGCGCCGCCGCCGCCGCGCCGAGACGCTGGCACGCTTCTATGTGTTCCACAGCCCCGAGGACATCCTGCGCCGTGTGGGGGCGGCGCACAAGAACGACGGCCCGCTGAGCGACAACATCCGCCTGTTCCTCGCCTACCACCAGACCCGCTGGTCACCCGAGAACGGCGGGCGCATCTACCGGATCGACCCGCGAGCCCTCGCGGCCTACCGCCAGGAAGCCGACCAGAGCGTGGATCAATGGGCGCAGTGGGAGCGCGTGCGCTGCCCGGTGCTGCTGATTCATGGCATGCAGTCCGATGCCCTGTCGGCGCGCACCATCGCGCGCATGCAGCGCAGCCATCCGTTGTCGGTGGCCCATGTGCCGCAGACCGGTCACACCCCGGTGCTGTGCGACCGCAACCAGACACGCTGCATCGGCGACTGGCTCGACACGCCCGAGCCCTTGCCCACGGAGCTGTCCCTGCCGCTCGCCGCCCCGCGCAGCCCGTGGCACAAGGACCTGCGCCCGGTGGCCAGCCGACGGGTCGCCTGAGAAGGTGTGAACGAACCCCGACCCGGACGTGCGCTGGTCGCACAAGCGTTCCACGCACCCCCCCATTGGGGGCGCTTGCCAGCGGCACGCATCTGTTTCCTACTTGAGGTGCCGGCTCCAAGAGGCCACCCCTGCCGTCGACTCCCTGATGCCCCTCATGCATTCCGACACCCGCGCATCCTGCGGCCCCACCGTCTTGCTGGTGGACGACAACGAGATCAACCTGATGGTTGGCGAGGCCATGCTGCATCAGGCAGGCGCCTGTCGCGTGCTGCTCGCCCGCGGCGGGCACGAGGCGGTCGAATGTTTCGACCCGGCCACCGTGGACCTGGTGCTGATGGACATCAACATGCCCGGCATCGACGGCCTGGCCGCGACCCGGCTGTTGCGCAGCACGCCGGCCCCGCGGCATGTGCCGGTGATTGCCGGCACCGCCTGCCCCGAATCGGTGTTCGGCCCGAAGTGCATCGAGGCCGGCATGGACGGCTACCTGAGCAAGCCCTTCACGCTCGAAGAACTGCGCGACACCCTGCGGCGCTGGTCCGACGGCCAGTGCGATCGCGACGACCCGAGCAACTGAACGCACCATGCCTCCGACCCCCCGGCCTGGGCCCCAGGCACCCCGCGAACCGGCCCGCTTCCTGGCCACCGTGTCCTTCCCGGACGGCCAGGTGCTGCTGAGTGTCTATGACGCGGTGACCGACACCGTGCTGCCCTCGCTGGTGAAACCCGCCGGCGACGCGGTCACCGGCCAACCCGGCAGCCACGACGTGTTTGCGGCCCTGCACCATGACCAGCATGGCTGCGATGCCCTCGATCGCATGGCCCAGATCTGCCTGCCCACCGCCTTGCCCGCGGCCTCGGGCAGCCTGCTCGACGTGGCCGAGCGCATGATGAGTTCGGCCGAGCCGGTGGAGATCACCGTGCCGGCCTGCGGCAAGCGCTGGCGCTGCATGGCGTCGCGCCGCCTGCAGGTGCTGGTCGGCGCGCTCGTGCCCGACTGATCCTTGGTCGGCCGCGCAGCGCCCCGGCCTCCCCACCTCGGACCGGCACCACAACGCTGGCAGTTTTTGCACCCTCCATGGCCGAAGCCGCCGCCGTGCGCTGACCGCCCACTGCACCCGACCCCGTATCATCCGGCGCTCGTCCAGCCCGCAAGGCTGGTCTGCCCTGACGAGGATCGAAGTGCAAGACTCGATAGTCAATCTCAATGCCGCCCCCGGCAACGCCCCCTGGCAGGCGCGCAGCGCCGCCGCGGTCTGGCACCCCTGCACCCAGATGCAGCGCCTGGGCGAGGTACCGCCGCTGCCGATGGCAAACGGCAGCGGGCCATGGCTGTTCGACCACGAGGGCCACCGTTACTTCGACACCCTGAGCTCCTGGTGGGTCAACCTTTTCGGTCATGCCGACGCGGGCCTGAATGCCGCGGTCAAGGCCCAGCTCGACCGGCTGCCGCATGTGATGCTGGCCGGCTGCACCCATGCCCCGGCCATCGAACTGGCCGAACGGCTGTCGGCCCTCACCGGCGGAACGCTCGGACACTGCTTTTTTGCCAGCGACGGTGCTTCGGCGGTCGAGATCGCACTCAAGATGAGCTTTCACAGCTGGCGCAATCGGGGCGAGACCCAGCGGCTGGAGTTCGTCTGCCTGCGCCAGGGCTACCACGGTGAAACGCTGGGCGCGCTGGCCGTCACCGATGTGAAGGTCTTTCGCGACGCCTATGACCCGCTGCTGATGCGCGCTCACCAGGTGATGTCGCCCGATGCCCGTCAGGCAGCCCCCGGCGAGGACGCGGCCGACGTGGCCCGGCGCGCGGCCGCCGAGCTCGAAACCCTGTTGTGCGAACGCCGCGGGCGCATCGCCGCGGTGATCCTGGAGCCACTGGTGCAATGTGCCGCCGGGATGGCGATGCACGACCCGCTGTACCTGCGTGAGGTCCGGCGCCTGTGCGATCAGCATGATGTCCATCTGATTGCCGACGAGATCGCCGTGGGATTCGGGCGCACCGGGACGCTGTTTGCCTTCGAGCAAGCCGCGGGTGATGGTGCGCCGCCGATCTGGCCCGACCTGATGTGCCTGTCCAAGGGCCTGAGCGGCGGGCTGCTGCCGCTGTCGGTGGTGCTGTGCCGCAGCGAGATCCATGCGGCGTTTTTCGACACCGACGTCGCCCGCGGTTTCCTGCACTCGCATTCGTACAGCGGCAATCCACTGGCCTGCAGCGCGGCACTGGCCGTGCTGGAACGCTTCGAACGGCAGCAAGTGCTCGCTCACAACCGCACGCAGGCCGCCTGGCTCGACGAGGCCCTGGCCGGGCTGAGGGCCGACCCCCGGTTCGAGCACTGGCGACAGCGCGGCATGATCTGGGCCTTCGACGTGCCCGAAGCCCTCGC
Source organism: uncultured Comamonadaceae bacterium (assembly GCA_946482595.1). The sequence goes on along the minus strand of CAMLSD010000014.1, from coordinate 36,337 downwards.
CGGCGAGCGCTTTGCCGAACGCATGCACCTGGCGGGGCGCCGGCACGAGCTGCTGATCCGGCCGATCGGACGCACCGTCTACCTGATGCCCCCTTACGTGCTGGATGCCGAACTCGCCCGCTGGCTGGCCGAACGGCTGCAGGCCACCTTGCACGACGTGCTGCACGACGACCCCGAAGCCCACCGCCCTGGCCATGCTGATCGACCACCTCTCCCGGCGTTTGCTTGAACGCGAGCAGCAGGGCCTGCTGCGTCGTCGCCGCACCGTGGCCACGCCGTGCGGGCCCCACCTGCGGCTGGACGATGACGCTGCCGCGGGCACCGACCTGCTGGCCTTTTGCAGCAATGACTACCTCGGACTGGCCCGGCATCCGTCCGTGGTCGAGGCCCTGGCCGACGGCGCACGTCGTTTTGGTGCCGGCAGTGGTGCCTCCCACCTGATCAGCGGCCACGGCCAGGCCCACGCCGCGCTCGAGGACTGGCTGGCTGCCTGGCTGGCGCCGTGCATCCGCCAAGCGCGTGTGCTGAGCTTCAGCACCGGCTACATGGCGAACCTGGCCCTGATGACGGCCCTGGCTGACGACCAGACCGCGCTGTTGTGTGACCGGCTCAACCATGCCTCGCTGATCGACGGCGCCCTGCTCGCGCGTTGTGACGTGCAGCGCTACCCGCACGGCCGGCTCGATCGGGTCGAGGCCCTGCTGTCGGCTTGCGACAAGCCGGTGCGCCTGATCGTCACCGACGGTGTCTTCAGCATGGATGGTGACGTCGCCCCGCTGGTCGAACTGCTGGCCCTGGCCGAGCGGCACGATGCCTGGCTGGTGATCGACGACGCCCATGGGCTGGGCGTGCTCGGCGCCCAGGGCCGCGGCAGCCTCGAAGCGGCCGGGCTGTGCAGCGAACGCCTGATCCTGATGGGCACGCTGGGCAAGGCCGCCGGTGTGGCCGGTGCGTTTGTCGCGGCCCATCCGACCATCGTGCAATGGCTGATGCAGGCGGCACGCCCCTACATCTACACCACGGCGACCCCGCCGGCCGTGGCCCATGCGGCACTGGCCGGGCTGATGCTGATCGACGGCCCCGAGGGCCGGGCCCGCCGTGCCCATCTGCAAGCGCTGATCGCGCACTGGCGGGCATCGGCCGCCAGGCTGATCGAACGTCGCGCCCCCCGCGGCTGGCAGCTGGCACCGAGCCACACGGCCATCCAGCCGCTGATCGTCGGGGCCAACACCACCTGCGTGATGTTGAGCGCGGCGCTCGAGACCCGTGGCCTGTGGGTGCCGGCGATCCGCCCGCCGACGGTGCCGGCCGGCACGGCGCGCCTGCGCGTCACGCTCAGCGCCAGCCACCAGATGGCCGACGTCGATCGCCTGGTGGCGGCGCTGGACGATGCACTCGACGAGCTGCCGCCTGATGCGACCGGAGAGCCCGCATGCTGAACAGCCGCCTGCACCGGGGTGTATTCGTGACCGGCACCGACACCGAGGTCGGCAAGAGCTGCGTCAGTGCCGGGCTGCTGCACGGACTGGGCGCGGCGGGCCTGCGGGTGGCCGGCTACAAGCCGGTGGCTGCCGGCACCGAGACGGTGGGCGCGCAGCGTCACAACGACGACGTCCGCCGGCTGCAGCAGGCATCGAATGTGGCCGTGTCGGCCCAGGAGGTCTGCCCCGTCCTGCTGGACACCGCCTGCGCACCGCATGTGGCCGCCCGCATCGCGGGCCGCACGATCGACCCGGCGGTGCTGCTGGGCGGCGCTTTGGCCCTGGCCAGCCGCTGCGACGCACTGGTGGTCGAAGGTGTGGGGGGGTTCTGCGTGCCGCTGGTGCTGCCAGCACCGGGCGTCGGTGGCTTCGACACGGCCGACCTGGCGGTTGCCATCGGCCTGCCGGTCGTCTTGGTCGTGGCGCTGCGCCTGGGCTGCCTGAACCATGCCCTGCTCACGGCCGAGGCCATCAACGCACGCGGGCTGCACCTGGCCGGATGGGTGGGCAACCAGGTGGCGCCAGAGATGGATCACCGCCGGGCCAACATCGACACCCTGCAGCATCTGCTGTCGGCCCGCTTCCAGGCCCCCCGCCTGGGCCTCGTGCCCCACCTGAGTGACCCCACGGCCGAGACCGTGGCCCGCCACCTCGACATCAACACCGTGCGCGCCGCCGTGCTGGGCCGGCCCGGTACAGCACCGCGCGCGGATTCCGTTTCCACAGCCGGCCCTCGGGCCTGAAGGTCTTGCCATGAACACCGTTGCCAGCATTCCCCTTGCCCAGCTCCAGGCCAGCGCACGCCGCCACGACCCCGACCACGGCGCGCGATGGTCGGTCGCGGCCGTCGAGGCCCTGTACGACCTGCCCTTCATGGACCTGCTGTTCCAGGCACAGCAGGTCCATCGCGCGAACTTCGACGCGAACGAGGTGCAGCTGTCCACGCTGCTGTCCATCAAGACCGGCGGGTGTGCCGAGGACTGCGGCTACTGCCCGCAGTCGGCGCATTTCGACACCGGGCTGAAGGCAGACAAGCTGATGGCCCTGGACGACGTGCTCGAGGCGGCCCGTGCCGCACAGGCGCAGGGCGCGACGCGCTTCTGCATGGGTGCGGCCTGGCGCAGCCCGAAGGAGCGCGACATGGAGGCACTGACCGCCATGGTCACCCAGGTCAAGGCCCTGGGGCTGGAGACCTGCGTGACGGCCGGCATGCTGGAGGCCGGGCAGGCGCGCAGCCTGCGCGAGGCCGGCCTGGACTACTACAACCACAACCTCGACACCTCGCCTGACCACTACGGGCGCATCATCACCACCCGCACCTACCAGGACCGGCTGGACACCCTGGGCCATGTGCGCGATGCCGGCATCAACGTGTGTTGCGGCGGCATCGTCGGCATGGGCGAGACCCGCACCCAGCGCGCCGGGCTGATCGCCCAGCTGGCCAACCTGGACCCCTATCCGGAGTCCGTGCCGATCAACAACCTCGTGGCCGTGCCCGGCACCCCGCTGGCCGACGCCGAGCCGATCGACCCGTTCGAATTCGTTCGCACCATCGCGGTGGCGCGCATCACGATGCCCACCACGATGGTGAGGCTGTCGGCCGGACGGGAGCAGATGGACGAAGCGCTGCAGGCGCTGTGTTTTGCGGCCGGCGCCAACTCGATCTTCTACGGCGATCGCCTGCTCACGACCAGCAACCCGCAGGCCGAGCGCGACCGCGCGCTGTTTCGCAGGCTGGGACTCAAGGCGCAGGGCGCACGCCCCGAGACCCGGCCTGCGGCCGCGGGTGAATCCGGAACCGCATGAGTGCGGTGCTGGCACCGCGGCGTGTGGACGCTGCGTTCGAGATCGACCGCGCGTTTCTTGACGACCCCTACCCCACCTATGCGCGGCTGCGCCAGCGCGGCCCGGTGCTTTGGTCCGAGGCCTTCGGCGACGGCGCGTGGCTCGTGACGCATCATGCCGATGCCGAGCGGGTGCTGGCGGACCCACGGTTCTCAGCGCGCCGCACCGGTGCCTGGGTGAACCAGGCCGGCGAGGCGATGCGCGGGGTCCAGCCACTGTTCGCACGTGCGCTGCTGTTCCTCGACGATCCTGACCACAAGCGGTTGCGCCCTTTGATGCAGCAGGCCTTCACCCCCTCGGCGCTGCAGGGCCTGCGCGAGACCATTCGCGAGCTCACCCGCGCCTTGCTGGCGCGCGCCGAGGCCACCGGTGGCACCGGGCTGGATGTGATTGCACAACTGGCCCGGCCGTTGCCGGCACAGGTGATGGCACGCCTGCTGGGCCTGCCGGAGTCGATGGACGAGCCGTTTGCAGCCTGGTCGGACGACCTTGCCGCGTTCATCGGGCACCCCAGGCCGCAGGCTGAACAGGCCCGTCGCGCCCAGACCAGCCTGCTTGCGATGGCCCGCAGTTTCGATCCGGTGATCGCCCAGCGGCAACGGGCGCCGGGTGACGATCTGGTCGGCCGGCTGGTGCAAGCGCAGTCGCAGGGGCAGGTGCATGGGACCGCCGAGTTGCTCGCGCAATGCGCCATGCTCCTGTTTGCCGGCCATGAAACCACCCGCAATCTGCTGGGCAATGCCGTGTGGTGCCTGCTGCGTGATGGTGATCGCTGGCAGCGGCTGGCCGGTGAGGTAGCCGCCGGCAAGGCACCTGAGCTGGGTGCCATCGTGCGCGAGGTACTGCGCCACGAGTGCCCGGTGCAGTACACCGGGCGCCGGCTGAGCTGTGATCTGGAGCTGCATGGCCAGCGCATGCGCCGAGGCGACGCGGTCATCGTGCTGATCGGGTCGGCCAATCGGGATCCCGCCCGGCACCCGCAGCCGGACCGGTTCGACCCCTCGCGCCAGGGCAGCTCGCTGGCGTTCGGCCGGGGGCCGCATGTCTGCCTGGGCGCCGCCTTGAGTCTGATGGAAGGCCAGATCGTGCTGGACGAGATGCTGGCGCGCTGGCCGGGCTTGAGCCTGGTGCCCGATGCGCCGGGGTCGGGGCCTGCCGCCGCGGCCTGGCTGGGCAGCCCGCTGTACCGAGGCTTGCGCCACCTGCAGGTGGTGCCGGGGCGTTGCGCCGCCTGATGCCTGCGCCTGCGCGGGGTGCTACGAGCTGTGCGCTGGATCCACCGTGGCAGCCGCCGACGCAGCCGCAGCCCTGAGTTCTTCGACGGTGTAGCCCTCGCGCGTCAGTGCATGGCGCAGCCACTCCGGCTGACTGCCCTGCCCCGTCCAGGTGTCGCCCGACACCGGATGACGGTACTTCACCGCAAGGGTCTGTGCTTCAAGGGGCGGCCCGGACGCCAGCGCGCGTTCGAGGTCGTCAGGTGTCAGGCCCCAGAACTCCATCAAGGTGCGGATCGTCGCCATGGCGTGGCGGCGCAGCGCGAGCGTTTCCAGCGAAGCTTCACCGTCCAGGGGCTGATTCGACATCGTGTGGCGGTGTCTGGCGATGGGCGAAGGGTCGGTGTGCTGGGCGCGGTCGGCCCGGGCAGTGCACCCGCCCGGGGCCGGCACGGGTCAGGACGGTTCGGTATGCGCGGCCGCGGGCGGCTGGGCGCTCGGGGCCCAGCGGGTGGGCTTCGGAGTGGATCGGGTCGTTGCCGGTTGGACGGCGGCCTGGCGCATGCACCAGGCCCTTTCCTGATGTGACGTGCCTTGCAGGCAGGCCCGGGCCTGGGCGCTGGACGCGATGTCGGCCTCGCGCGCCGTTCCGGCCGGCAGCGCCACGGCCGGCACGCTGGCTGCAAGGAGCAGTGCTGCAGCGCCAGCTGACAGGAAGTGGGCCACCGGGTGGCGGATGCGGTCTCGACGCGGATGGAAGGTCATGTCGGTGTGCCGGGCCGATGGCCCCGGGGGTTCGCAGTCAGGCCAGTCTAGAGCAGTTCGGGCCAGGGTGGCGAGCCCGGTCGGCGCATGCGTGTGTAGGTGCCGTCCTACGCGCTGCGGCGGTGCGCACCGCCGCAGCGGCCGATCAGAGGGTGTCGCCGATTTCGGCGGCCAGCGAAAGCAGCTCATCGGCCGCCGGTTTGTCCCAGAGGTCGCCGATGGTCTGCACGGCATAGTGCTTCAGGAAGTCGGCCATCACCATCTGGTGGCTCCAGCCACTGGTGTCCAGGCGCCGAACCAGCGGCGAACGGCGCGCCACAAGCTGATCACGGTAGGACTGCACCCAGCGGGACTGGTCGTCCGCGGGCAGCTCGGTGAACTCACGGCGGAGCTGTTCGCGGCGCCGGCGCAGCCATTCCTCGAGCCACTTGGCCTGGCGTTTGGGTGCCCCGGTGGCCAGCGCCGCCGCGGGCGCCTCCTTGCGACGCTGGAGCTTTTGCACTTCGGCGGGCAGGATGGCGCGCAGCCAGCGTGCCGGTTCGAGCACGTCGCCGACACGGGCGGACATCTCGATGCGTCGCTCCAGGCCGCCCAGGCCCTGGCGCAGGGCCTCGGGCCCGAATTCCTCCAGCAGTTTCTCGGCCTCTTCCTGGCGGATGCCCAACTGGATGGCCAGGCCCACCAGCGGCAGGTCGACCGGGCGCACCTGGCCAGGAGCCGGCCCGTCGCTCGCGGGTCTGGAGCGGGCCTTGCGATGCACTCGGAACTGAAGATCGACGATGGTCTTGTTGTCCGGCCCCTTGGTTTCCAGCGGGCCCTCGATCTGCAGGTCGGTGACGGCGTTGATCTCGGCCACGGCAGGCAGCAGCACATCGCGCTTGAAGTAGCGGTATTCGGACTTGGCCTTCGGGTTTTCCGGCTGCCCGGTGAGCACGGGCTTCCACCACCGCCAGGGCTGGCGCGCGGTGAGGTGGCTGGGGTTGTCGACGTAGCGGGTGCAGATCTCGTAGAGCGCCAGGGCTGCGTGGCTGCGCAGCATGGTCATCAGTTCGAGCGACAGCCGGGCATACCGTTCCGGGCTGAGCAGCTGGGCGCGCAACTGGGGTGCGTAGCTCCACTCCACGGTGATGGCGCCCGTGCGTTTGTGTTTGGTGAGCGACGCGCCAGCGATCAGGCCACAGGCGTCCCAGCGTTCGAATTCGCCTTCCGTGGGGCTCTGCCATTCGACAACGGTGGAGATCATCTGCTTCAGCGTTTTCTTCAGCAGGTCGTAGTCGCGCGAGTCGAAGCGCGTGAGTTCGATGACCTCACGCAGCGGGGCGACATAGGTGTCCTGGTCGCCCTGCCCTTGGGCGATGTGCAGCAGCACATTGAAGGTCTTGCGCGTGAGCAGCGAAATCTTTCGCTCGGACGGCATCATCGCGATCGCATTGACGTGCTTTCGCACCAGCTCGATCGGAGGGGATCGAGGCTCGTCGGTGGCGTCGAACAGTCGCGTCTGGCTGGCCATGCGTGATGCTAGCAAATGCGTGAGGAAGTTTCAGCCTCGATTCTCACGTATTCCGGGTTGCAAGGAGGCTGCACCCAGCCATGGCTTCCCGTGAATGCTCACGCATCCGGTCCGTTCCGGCGGGCATCGCTCAGGATGCGTGAGTCCGGGCCTTCCTGTTTCACCTCACCTATGACGCTCGACCATCCGGGGGCGCCATGGGGCGGTGGATTTCCGGTCACGGGTGAGGTTCGAGGAGGGAGCGGATGGCGGATCGGTGCATGCGTGAGTGGATACAGGAGCGTTTGCGCATTGCAGCGGGACAGGTGCGTTTCCCGTGCCCACTCACGTTCTGTCCTGCAAGCGCTCACGCATGTTCCCGTGGGATCTCACAAGGACTCCCGCAAGGTCTCACGTTCACTCCCGCCAAGCCTCACGTATTGCTCATTAAGTCTTTGATTTAAAAGCGTTTTTGCTTCGCTAAAGGTATTGAAGGGATTGAAGGTGCTTGTATGCTTTGAACCCCTCTGGCCGCTGTGAATTTCGCTCAGGAAAGTTTGCTGTTGACAGATTAGGCTTCGATAACCCGTTTCTTGTACAGTAGCAGGATTACTGTACATCGACGGAGAGAGCATCATGGATGCCCTGGTTGCCCCGCTGCTGCGCCCACAGTCCCTGTCTCACATCATCGACCAGGCGGATCGTGCCGGGATGTTGATGGAGCAAGTCCGTGGGGCCATGCTGTCCCCATCGGCACGCAAAATCGCGCCAACCTACAACGCCAGCCAGGTCGCGGCCCTGTGTGGGGTGGAGCGCGGACAGATCAGCTATCGGCTGAGCAAGGGGGATCTGCCCTTGGGTACGCCCAACGAGTCGGGTACCCGGCGCGAATTTTCCCTGAGCGAATCACGTCAGTGGGTCAGGGATTACCGCGCCGAATTGTTGCGTCCGTCCGGCGCCGAGGCGGTCACGATCGTGTTGACCAATTTCAAGGGAGGCGTGGGAAAAACAACCACGGCGATGTCGTTGGCGCAGGGCTTGAGCCTGCGTGGACATCGGGTGCTGGCGATCGATTGCGATCCGCAAGGCAGTCTGACCACGCTGTTCGGCATCCTGCCGGATACCGAGGTGGTGGATGAGGACACCATCTTGCCGCTGTGTGTGGGCATGACGGATTCGATCCGCCCGGCGATCCGCTCGACGTACTGGGATGGCATCGATCTGGTCGCCGCAGCGCCACTGTTGTTCGGGGCCGAGTTTGCACTGCCCAGTCGTCAGCAGTCGGAAGAGTCGTTCGAGTTCTGGAACGTGCTGAATCTGGGCCTGGACGATGTGCGAGCCGAGTACGACGTGATCCTGATCGATACGCCGCCATCACTCTCCTACGTCACCATCAATGCGCTGATGGCGGCCAATGGGATGTTGATGCCCCTGCCTCCGAACGCCTTGGATGTGGCGTCGGCGGCGCAGTTCTGGCGGCTGTTCTCCGACCTGGCGGCGCAGTTGGTCCAGCAGCGCGGCGTGGCAAAGGACTTTGATTTCATCCGGGTGCTGTTGACTCGGGTGGACAGCAGTGACGCGACTGCCTCGGTGGTGCGCGACTGGATCGGGCAGGCCTATGAGGGCAAGGTGATGCCGGTGGAGATTCCGAAGACGGCCGTGGCAGCGTCTGCGGCGGCTGAGTTCGGCACGGTGTATGACGTCACCAAGTACGACGGCAACGCACGCACCTACAAGCGAGCGGCTGAAGCGTACGACAAGGTGACTGAACTGGTCGAGCAGCTGATTCGTGCCACCTGGCTGCGCCAGATCAGTGCGTGAGGCTGTGGTACGGTACCACGCGGATGGAAATGACATGACCAAGAAGCTCGCCGAGAAATCCAAGCTGATCAGCCTGCCCCCCTCCCGCACCGCGGAGGAGACTTCAGCAGCCATGCCGCCCGCGTCGCCGGCGGCGTCGCTCGGACCGCTGGGCGCGGGAGCCAAGCGCAGCTACACCGGCGTCGGTGAAATGATGGGGGTGCTGGGCAAGACCAGCCCCTTGGGCCGCGAGCTCGAGGAGGTCAAGGCGCGCTTGCGGGAGTTCGAAGGATCGGTCCCCGTCAAGCTGCTGGATCCGCGTCAGATCGGGCGGAGTCGTCTTGCCAATCGCCACGAGTCGGAGTTTGCGTCTGAAGAGTTTGCCCGACTGAAGGACGAGATCTCCACTGCCGGTGTGAACGTCCAGCCCATCAAGGTCCGCCCGGTTCCAGAAGTGGACGGGGTGACCTATGAAGTGGTGTATGGTCATCGCCGCCACCGTGCATGCCTGGACCTTGGCATTCAGGTGCTGGCCATGGTGGAGACGCTGGAGGATCGCGATCTCTGGCTTCAGATGGACCGTGAGAATCGGGAGCGTCTGAACCTGAGTCCCTGGGAGCAGGGAAAGAGCATTCAGCGCGCCTTGCAGGCGGGCCTGTTTCCTTCAGTGCGTCGCCTCGCTGAAGAGGCGGGCATTGACCACAGCAATGCGTCGAAGGCCCTGAAACTCGCGGAGCTGCCACCCGCGGTGGTCGAGGCGTTCTCGTCCCCGGCCGACCTGCAGATTCACTGGGCCCGCCCGCTGGGTGAGGCGCTGCAGAAGGATCCGGAGTCTGTCGTCGAACGAGCCAAGGCCATTGCCGCGCGTGGTACGGTACCACGCCCGCCGAAGCAGGTGCTCGACGAACTCCTCGGCGTCGGCTCGCCCGCGGCAGACGTGGTCCGCCAGCTGAAAGACGGCGACAAACTGCTCGCCCAGATCACCACCCGCCGTTCGGGTCGCATCTCGATCGAGCTGCATCGCGCCGTCGAGATCGAGCAGCTTGAACAGGCCCTGCGCAAACTGCTGCAGGGCTGAACCTCAAAAACAAGGGCCGTGGTACCGTACCACGGCCATCTCAGGCTTGTGCGCCCTCGCAGCGCGCGCTGTGCCCAACCCTGAAGCCACCGTTGCGAAGGCTCAGGGTGTGCCTGCCAGACCCGGCCGGTGTCGTATGTGAGCCCCAGCAGGAACCAATTTCACACCGAGCGACGCAGCCCCGACCGCCACCGGGCCCCTGTCACGCGCGTGTCCAGTGGCTGATCGGGAGCCTCCATGTTGTGCTGCCGCGCCAGGCGGCGCAGAAAGCGCGTCACCACACGGCCCAGCGATGCGGGCGTCGGGCCCGACAAGCACGCCGCGACGGACAAGTCCTGAGAACGTGAGTCTTCGCGGGAAGGCCTGCCGGCTCGACCGAAGCGCAAGATCACAGGGCAGGGCTGGCCAACGATATGGCCTGATGCGAAGGCCACAGACGCCTCGCGCCAGCCGACGGGCTGAGCCAACACGTCCAGGCGATGTGCGTGACACAACGCCCGCGCATGTGCGCTCAAGTGAGCCTTTGCGTGAGGCCCCACGTGAGAGTTTGCGTGAAGCCCGGCGGGGCCTTCCCCGCCGGTTGTCGCTGCATCGCCAGCGTGAACCCGCACTTCATCATTGGTGCCATCCGGATGCGCACCCCCGTCCAGCGGCATGCGCAGCTCGGCCAGGTGCCTGAATGTCACGCCGCCCTCGAGCCAGACGGCCAGCAAGGCGCGCAGACGCCGAGCCCGGCGGGACTCCTTCAGCGACTCCGCCGCGCGGCTCACCTGAACGGCGTCCCAGTTCAAGCTTCGGCGGGGTGCCGTTGCCGTCGATACGGCGGGTGGCTCCCAGCCCAGAAAACGGGCGACAACACGGATGGCAAGCCGGCGCGCACCCTGATCGAGGCTGCCACGGAAAGGACGCCAGCGCGGATCATGGCGTGCCACCGGCTGCCGACAGGACCACCGTTGTGGAATGGCTGCCAGGAAGTGCGCATAGTCGTGCAAGGCGGTATCGGCCAGATCCAAAAATGACTGCCGGCGCTCGATGCTGCACCACCACACGAACCGTTCCAGCTCACGTCGATACAAGGCTCTTGTTCCCGCGGCAATGCCCAGCGCGTCCAGCCACCGTGTCATGCGCTCGACTTCCATGTGCGCCATCGCCCAGCCGCCATGCCAGGCGGAGCCTGCGGCCGCCTCTGTCGCAAGGTCGACGCGCGACGATGACACCTTGTCCGACGCAGCGCCTATGGGCAGCGCGGATGTCGTGGAACCGCGTTGCCAATGGACGGACTGGGTCTCCAACCACGTGTGCACCTGGCGAGCCTGAACCGCACCGACCGCCCACATGCTGTGAAACCAGGCTTCGCCGGTCTGCCGAATGTGGGCCAGCGCGGCGTCGAGCGAAGCGATCCCCAGTGCACGAAAACCGGCCGCCAGGCGGGGGCTGAACCACAGGCTGCAGGGATCACCGGGCCGTGGCGGCGCGAGGAGCAGACTCTCCAGCGCGTTCAGGGCGCGCACAGGATCACCCGACGACAAGGCCGCAGGCATGACGTCGTCCGCCACCGTGTCAAGACCGAAATGCTCGCGGAACAGTTCAAGCAGTTCGCTCTCGCCGTACATGTCCACGTCGATCTGCTGTTCCTCGACCCAGTCGGCCAGCGAGGGCAGGGCACGCACCGCCTGAGCTGCCTGTGCGCCTTCGAGGACATGCAGGGCCTCTTCGACTCGACGATCAGGCGGCAAGCTCGCACGGGCGGCACGCGCCACCCGGACCACGGCTGCCAGCAGGCGTCTGCGCTGGGACTCGATGTGCCGAAGATCCAGGCCCGCTGCATCGCGGCCAAGGTACCGAACCCAGGCCACACGGGGGTCCAGGCCTTGGAAGCATGCCCGCAGAAACGCCACCTGCGGACGCCCGAGGCAGTGCTCCTGGCGAATCACCTGGGTCCTGGCACCACGAGGGCGTCCCCGGCGATGCCCGCCAGCATCAGTGCTCCGATCCAAGTCACCGTTGGCAAAACCGGCTGTCGGAAACGCCCCCGCAGAGGACGCACGCATCACAACCCCCAGGTCAAAAACACGGTCGGCAGGTTAGCACATTAAAAAAATGACATGAATACGGATCGAACCCTGGCACATCACCCGGGTCGCCCGCGCCGGCGCGCTCACCATCTGTCACCCCTGGCGACCCGCGCAGTCCGCCAGACATGGCCAGATGCCACCCCGGGTCCCTATACTGTCGTCATGAAGCAACTGTTGTCGGTGCAAGACCTATGAGTGGCAAGCCCGTGAAGACGCGCATCCAGGAGGATGGCCTGCGTTACACCTCCAAAGTCGGCGGCTCGCCCTTCCTCGGAAACGGCCATACCCGTTCGTGTTTCAAGTGCGGCAAGCATCGTCCTGCCGACCAACTGCAGGCCAAGCGCGTCCTGGGACGCACCGAGATGGTCTGCAAGCCCTCCTGCAAGGAACTGGCCGAGACCGAGGGCAGCTGAACCGCAGCTTGTCCACAGCAACGGTGGACAGGGCTGTGGACAGCCTGTGGCCGTGGGATCGGGGGTGGCCGCGAAGCCGCGCCAGTCCTGGGCCGGCTCTGGAATGCCGCACATTCGAGCAGGGGCGCAGGGCCACGCGGCGCCCCGGGGCCTGAACCGGCCGCGGCAACCCGGCACGGCACGGCAGTCTGATCGTGGTGTCTGCCACCAAGGGGGGAGGGGGATCATCCTCTTGTCTGAGGACAGCCCGCCCGAAGCTGCCTAACTTCCACATGTCGGACCCTAACTGGAGACCCACATGCTGGAGCAAGCCCTGCTGTCGCCCGTCAGACGCCAGCCACCGCCCGAGCGGCCCACCCTGTCCTATGCCGGACCGGAGCGCCGCAGCCAGCCCGCGAGACACTGGCCCGCCGCGCTGCTCGACGAGATCGACTACGGCGTGCTGCTGGTCGACCGTCACCTGCGCCTGACCCATGCCAATCGCGCCGCCCGTGCGCGGATCGACGGCCACTCGGCCCTGTGCCTGCACACCGGAGCACTGAGCTGCCGCGAGGCGACCGACCGTCACGCACTCGAGTCCGCCGTCCTGCTGGCGGCCGACCGGGGGCTGCGCCGCCTGCTGCACCTGGGGCAGGGGCAGAACGGCATCGGCATCGCGGTGCTGCCCATCCCGGGCGACGCCCCGGCTGGTGCCTGCGTGATGCTGCTCATGTCGCGTCCCCATGTGTGTGAGCCCTTGTCGACCGAGTGGTTTGCGCGGATCCACGGCCTGACCGCCACGGAAAGCCGGGTGCTGCAGGCCTTGTGCGCCGGGCAGCCACCCTCCGACATCGCCGAGCGCCTGGGTGTGGCCCTGTCGACCGTGCGCACCCACGTGAGCACGATCCGCTCCAAGACCGGCACCGCCAGCGTGCGCGAACTGCTGCAGCAGGTGGCGCAACTGCCGCCCATGCTGCATGCGCTGCGCCTGTGACGGGCCACCGTCGCGTGCGTACACTTGCTCGATGCCCGGCGCGCGTCATGCGCCGGGTCGGCACTGACACCCTCCCATGCTCCGCACGCGTCGACTGCTTTTCTCACTTGGTGCCATCCTTGTCGCCTCTGCGCTGAGCGCACTGCCCGACGCGCAGGCGCAGTCGCTCGAACGGGCCAGCGTCCGACATGGCGACATCGACGTGCCGGTCGAGATCGCGCGTCCGCAGGGCGACGGGCCCTGGCCGCCGGTGCTCTACATCCATGCCAAACGGGGCTTCGAGGACGTCGACCGCGAGCACATGCGTGCCCTGGCCAGGGCAGGTTTCCTGGTCATGGCGCCGGACTGGCTCACACCCAACATGGTCGAGCGCTGGCCTGACCGGCATGTGCCGGAAACCGAAGCAGACGTCGATGCCGCCCTGACCGCCCTGCGTGGTCATCCTCAGGCCTGCCGGCAACCGGTGGGTATCGTCGGCAAGTCGCGGGGCCCTTACTTCGCCGTGCTGCTCGCCGCGCGTCGACCGCACGACGTGGCGGCCATCGTGGCCTGGTATGGCCACTTCCAGCATCCCAATGCACCCGAACCGCAGCAGCTGTTTTCCGTGGCACCCGAGCTCGCGCGGATCCAGTCCCCGGTGCTGATGCTGATCGGTGACGCCGACTATGAACTGCGGCGCATGGTCAACGGGCGGGCCTTCTACGCGCTGTGGGAACGCGGCGTGCCCACCGAGTTGCAGATGTACCCGCTGGCACGCCGTGCCTTCGACTTCCGTGCTGACCAGACGCCCGAAGAAAAACTGGCCACCCGTCACGCGATGGGGCGCGAGCTGGACTGGCTGCGGCGCCACCTCCGGCGCGTGCCCGGTTGTGGCTGACGCCCCCGTTTGCCGCACGGCGAGACGGCCGACCCACGATCCGAGGACATGACATGAGCGGACCCACCGTCGACTTCTGGCAGTCGCGTTTTGCGACCGGCACCACGCCCTGGGACCGCGGTGCGGTGCATCCACAACTCCAGGCCTGGGTCGACGCCGGACGACTGGCTTCCGGCCAGCGTGTCGTGGTGCCAGGCTGCGGCAACGGCTGGGAAGTGGCGGCCCTTGCTGCGCATGGCGCAAGCGTCACCGGCATCGACTACGCACCAGCGGCCGTCGAGGCCACACGACATCGGCTGATGGCCGCAGGTCTGCAGGCACGGGTCGAACAGGCCGATGTGCTGCAGTGGCAACCGCCAGAACCCGTGGACGTCATCTATGAGCAGACCTGCCTGTGCGCGCTGCATCCCGATCACTGGGTGGCGTATGCGCTGCAGCTGCAGCGCTGGCTCGCGCCCCAGGGCCGTTTGCTGGCGCTGTTCGTGCAGATGCCAAGGGATGGCGCGGCACAAGGGCTGATCGAAGGACCGCCCTATCACTGCGACATCAACGCCATGAGGGCCTTGTTTGCATCGCCGCACTGGGAATGGCCACGGCCGCCTTATGAGCGTGTGGCGCATCCCAACGGCATGACCGAACTGGTGGTTGAACTGGTGCGCGCGTGACGCCTGCGCCCGAGCCCGGCTTGCTGCATCCGATTGCCGGAATCAGGCCCGCAGGGCACGCCGCACACGATCGCCCAGGCCCCGCAGGCGCGCCACCGGCTCATTCGAGTACACGAAGCGGATGTACTGGTCGCCATGCACGACGCCCCAGCCCTGCATGCCGGTGGCGGCGACGCCCTGGGCCAGCAAACGCTGTGACATCGTGGCACCGTCGAGTCCATGGTCGCTGACGCGCAGCAGCATCGACCATCCACCTTGCGGCAGCCCGAAGGGCAGGCCGCGCAGCTCGTGAGCGAGCAGATCGCGCCGCCTTTCGAGTTCGCCGACGTACTGGCCCATCGAGACGGACGAGTCGGCCAGGGCCAGGGCCGCCGCTTCCTGGGCGATCCCGACCGGGACCACGCAGTTGGCGATGGTCACGGCGGCAATGTCCGCCATGCGAGACGACGGGCCGACGATCCAACCGATACGCCAGCCGATCATCCGCAGCTCCTTCGAGGCACTGCCCACGCTGATCGTGCGTTCGTGCATGCCGGGCAGACCGGCCGGATGGATGACCCGCAGCCCGTCGTGAATCAGGCGTTCCATGGCTGCGTCGACGATGAGCAGCAGATCGTGCGAGCAGCACAGCTGCGCGACAAACTGCCAGTCCCCGGCATCGAAGACGGCACCGCTGGGCATGGACGGCGACATCAGCAGCATGGCCCGGGTGCGCGGCATGATGGCCGCCCGCAGGGCCTCACGATCCAGTCGCCAGGGGGCGCCAGGCGAAAACAGCAAGGGCACCATGCGCGGGGCACCGCCAGCCAGGCGGATGCGATTGAGCAGCCCGGCATAGGTGGGGTCGGTGACGATCACTTCGTCGCCGACCTCGATCGAGGCCAGCAGGACATTCAGGATGCCAGCCAGGCCACCCGGGGTGATCACGCAGTTCGATGTGTCGTAGCTCACGCCTGCGGTGGCTGCCACGTGCGCGGCCGCTGCCTTGCGCAGCCCCGGCTGACCGAGGAACGGAAGGTAGCTGTTGTCCGTGTCGTTCGACGCCGCGGCGCGCGTGCGTTCGATGGCAGCAGGGCAGGGCGGCAGGTCGACGTCCAGGTTCTCCAGGCGCAGCAGGTCGGTCGCGGCATGATCGGCAATGTCGCCCATGCGTTCCACGCCGATGCTGACGATGTCGCGAAGACGTTCCGGTCGGTGAGGCATGGGGGCTCCTGGTTGCTCAATTTCTATCGATTATCGATAATATAGTCGCAACGATCCCGGCGCACCATGGTTTCCCTCGACGACCCTCATGCACCCGCCCTCAGCCAGTCGCTGGTGCAGGCCCTGGCCCAACGCATCATCGACGGGAGCCTGCCGGCAGGCGAACGGGTGCGGCAGGAGCAGGTGGCGGCGGAGTTCCAGGTGAGTCAGGCCGTGGTGCGCGAAGCGTTCCGCGCCCTCGAAGCGCGGGGCCTGCTGATCAGCCTGCCGCGCCGCGGTGTGCGGGTGCCCCGCCTCGATCGCGCCAGCGTGCACGAACTCACCGTGATGCGTGCGGCCCTGGAGCCCGCAGCCCTGCGCGAGGCCCTGGCACACCCCGAGCGCGACTGGCTGGCCGACGCCCAGGCGGCGATTGCGCAGGCCGACCGATCGCGTGACATCGTCGCCTGGGAGGCCGCCAACCAGCGCTTTCATCGGGCACTGACCCGCGGCTGCCGCATGCCGCGCCTCATGCAGCAGATCGACGACCTGCATCTGGCCAGCGCGCGCTACCTGCACGCCTGCTGGGCGCGCCTGGGCTGGCAGACCCGGTCCCAGGCCGATCACCTCAGCCTGGTGCAACTGATCATGCGCGGTGACCAAGAGGCGGCCTGTGAAGCCCTGCGCCAGCACATCACCGACGCCGGCGCGGCCCTGGAAAGCGTGATCGACTGAGCGGCTGCGGCGGGCCCGTGCGGTGCGGCCATCACCGGCCTCACAGCAGCACGGGTGGCCAGGGTGGCTGCGTCACCGGGTCGTCGAGCCGTACCTCGAGCGAGATCGACCACCGGTCATCGGTGCGCACGCACCTGAGCACACCGTGACCCGAGCCGGGTCTCGGCAGCAGGCCACCGGCAGCCGCGAGGCTCAGGCAGGTGCCATCAGGCAGCGTCACCGACTCCTGCATCCACAGGGCATCGCCCGGCAGATTCATGGCACGCATCGGCGCGTGCCATGGCGGCGCCAGCACCCAGGCGCCGACCGGGGTGTCGCCGAGCTGGATCGTCCCGATGCCGCTGTGGTGATGGTCTCCGGACACCAGCAGGAAGCGGCCAGGCACATGCTGCATCAACTGCGTCAGCAGCCAGGCACGTTCGTCGCGCTCGCCGATCAAGGTATGGCTCACCCGTGGGCTGGCCGGATCGGCGCCGGGCAGGCGGGCCGGGAACAGGGCGCTCGCGCTAACCAGCACATGCAGGCGCCCGGGGCCATGTTGTGCGTCGCGTGCCTCGAGCCAGGCTGCAAAGGCCTGGCGCGCCAGCGGATGAATGATGTGCCGCACGCCTGCGCGGGCGCTGCGGCGCCGGTGCAACCAGGTGTCGAGCACGAAAAATCGAACGTCCCCCAGCTCGCAGGTGAACCACCCTTGTGTGCGCAGCGTCTCCGGCAGTGCCATGCACTGATACGCGCGTGCGGCCTGACGCACCGTCTCGCGAGCCAGCCGTTCGCGCCGCAGCGCATAGGCGGGCCGGGACGCCTCACCCCGAAACAGTGGCCTGCCCGCCGGATAGTCATCGATGAACTCGTGATCGTCCGGCAGGCACACCGCCGGCAGGCTCGCCAGCAGTCGGCGCATCGCCGCGGTGGTGAATGACTGATGGTGGCGATGCAGATAGCGCTCCATCGCACTGAGGGGCTCGGCCAGGGCGAGTGGCCGCTCGGCGTAGATCTGCCCGCCGAGCATCAGCAGCATCTGAGGCTGGATCGAACCTTGGTGCAGGGCCTGCCAGGCCTGACGCAGGCTTTGCTCTGCGCGCACATGGTCGATCGCCAGGCCCGGCGAGCGGCAGCAGCCCAGCAGCACCTGCACAGCTTCCTGGGTCGGTGCCTGTGCCGGCCCGGTGGCTGCAGGCGACGCAAGCGCTGCGCGCGGCAACATCGCGCGTGGCACGGCGGAGGCGCCGGGTTGCCTGCGCTGCGCGGACAACGTGGGCGCAAAGGGCAGGTCCATGAGGCGCACCAGCTCGGCCGCCTCGGCTCGGGCGTCGGCGATCGCCTGCCAGGCCGACGCCGGCGTCAGCGCAAGCCCTGCGGTGTGCGAGGCGCACTCGATGCGCAGGTCACACGCGGCCATGCCTTCAACCAGCGCCACCTGGCCATGCGCCACACGCAGGCCAGGCCGACCGGCCCCACGGCCCGGGCCGCGAAAGCCATGCAGCGCCGGCACAGCCGGATCGAGCGAACTGACCTCAAGCGGCACCAGGCGTGCCAGCGAGCGCCGCCCTCGCGGCCAGACCAGCGCGATCGCGTGATCGTCCGGACCCTGGCGACCGTGGGCCTGGCCGTTGTCGAGCACGAAGGCGAGGCCGAGGCGGCGCTGTCCATCGGATTCAACCACTGGACCGAAAAACGGACCGGCCTGGGGAAGCCGCAGCGTCGTGTCCACCGGTGCCGGTGACGCAGCGGCCGAGGGCGCGGCCTGCGCACGCGACCAGGCCTCGTTCAAGAGCGCCGCAAGGCGGTCGTAGGTGCTCGCCCGGCCGTTCTCGGACCGCATCGCATGCTGTCCGATCAGCACGTCCAGGTGGCCGTGGCCCTCGATGATGTCGCACACCTCCACCGTGTCCCCGCCGGGGTCACGACACCCGAAGGCATCGGCCCACCCGGGGTGGATGCGGCGAAAGTGGGCGGCCGATCGACGCGCACTTTCGGCGTCGAACAGATCATTGAGTTCACCATGGACAAACCGCAGCGGCAGGGCCAGGTGGCGAGCGATCGCATCGTCGGTGGCATGCACGTGAAAACCGTCTTCGGAGCACAGGCGCTCCTGGTCGAAGAACTTGGCACCCTGGGCAAACAGCCGCACGCTGCCGGCCCCGAAGAGGCGGGGCAGGGCGGCGTGCGTGGCGGCATTGATCTGGGCATGGGCATACATGCCCCCGAGCAGGAAACGCACGCGGCGGCAGGTGGCGCAATCGTCATCGTGCTGTCGCTCGACCTCGCCCTCGGCCGGGCAATGTTCGCCGGCGGGCACGGGCAGGCCCGAGAACAGCCGGTCGGCCAGGGTCTCGGCGAGCGAGACCACCGGGCCGCGAACGGCCAGCGGCACCATCGTGCGGCCGGCCAGGTCGCGCAGCCAGGCGGGGATGCGTGTTTTGGTCTGCGCCGCGCGCGAACCCACGACAAACGGATGGGTCTGGCTGGTCACCAGGCTCGCCAGCTTGGGGCACAGCGGCGGCCTGTGGCCGGCCGAGGAGCAAGCGTGCGGGGCCTCCAGCAACGGATAGGACAGCCGGCCGTGCAGCAGCCCGATCAGCAGTGCCGCGGCGCCCATGCACTGGCCGAAGGCATGGATCTGCAGCGGGTCGGGCGGCACGCCCGTGGCCGGCCCGTCGAGTTCGGCGGCCAGCACGGCCAGGATGTGGTCGACCGCTGCCGGCGCGTCGATCAGGCCCAGCTGGTCGACGGTGCAGGGCTCGATCGCAGCGCGGGTGCGTGGACTCATGCGCGAGTCAAGGATCCACACCTCCCAGCCCTGCGCATGCAGGTGTTCGGCAAAGTTGCGATCGGTCGTCTTGAAGGTGAACGACAGGCCCGACATGTCGAAGGCGTGCATCAGCAACACCACCCGGGCCTGGCGCACCGGATGTCCGCACCAGGACCCGGGTTGTACGGGCGTGGGCACCGGCTCCCGTGTCTGGAGATCGATCTGCCGGTAACGCCACAGGCGCAGCGGCAGGGGAGAGGGGTCCTCGCGGCCGTCGTCGCTGGACGAGTGGCCGCGTGGCACCCACAAGGTGGTCTCTTCCGGGGCAAGAGCGTGGACCTTGCCGTTGGCGAGCACCACGCGCAGGGCCACGTCCTCAGCGCTGGCGTCGTCGAGCACCGGTCTGTTGGAATAGTCGGGGCGGCGCCATTCCATGCCCCGCGTCAACAGCAGCCAGCGGCCGAGCAGCGCCGGATAGGCCAGCAGCGACTGCATCGCCTCGACACTGTCGCCCGGACCGTGCACCGCGGCCGGCGTATCGCGCAGGGCCGACTGCAGGTCCATCGAAAACTGCGCCGCCGCATCGGCACGCCATGCCGGCAGCCCGCCACGCCCTGCGCCCTTCTGTGCGTACAGCCACAGGCGTGGCTGGGTCAGCTGCTCGGCCAGCGGCAGGCGCAACTGCTGCGGCCTGCGCACACCACTGTGGTCATCGTCGCCACGCGGCCGGCCCCAGCGCCGGGCGATGTGGGTGAAGATCTGCGACCAGCTCGCGGCATAGCCGACGTCCTTGACGCCCACCAGATGCAGGTGCTGGGGCGCCGCGGGGGCATCGAGCTGGTGATGCAGCGCGAGTTGCAGGTCATACCGCACCTGGCGCTGCTGCGTGGCCTGCCAGGCCAGCGCCAGCACGGTGCGGTGCTCGCGAAGCAGCCGTTGCACCAGGGGCCAGCCGTCGCGCGCCAGGTCGCGCCGGCCGCGCATCAGCCACCAGGTCAGCCCCACCCGCGGCAGGCCGGCCAGCCCTCGGATGACACCCAGCACCGGCCAGGATGGCGACCACGCAAACAGGTCGATGTGGCCGCTGGCCACGCGGTACTCGGCCCGACGCGACGGTGCGCCATCGTCGGCCGGCACCGCCACCAGTCGCAGCCGCCCTTGCACCTGCGTCAGGCGGTGCAGGGGATCCTGGTCCCAGACGGCCGACCAGTCATGCGCGCGCATGTCGAGCTGCAGGTCTGCCTGGACCGCGTCCCGGGCCAGTGCCGCATGCAGGGCACCGCGCAGCGGCAGCCGGGCCTGCACCAGGCGTTCGCTCACCGACAGGTCGAACACCTGTGCCTCGCTGTCGGTCAGCACGGGCGCCCGGGGTGCACGTGGCACCCGGGGCGCCGTGGCCTTCGGCGGTGACCCGCCCGGCCCGCATGCTGCCGGGGCATGTGCAGGTTCGTAGGCCATGGCACGTTCAGCCAGCGCGGTGATGGTCCACAGCGGGTTGCAGCCCAGCGAGGTCGGCACGATCGAGCCGTCCAGGACCTGCAGCCCCGGCCACAGCTCGTTCGGCCCCTTCCATACCTGGCCGAGGTGGTTGACGACCCCCTGAGCGAAGCTGTCGCCCATCGGGCAGCCGCCCAGTGGGTGCACGGTCATCGACACCGGCTCGGGCAGTGGCGGGTCGGCCAGCGCGGCCACACCCGCGGGCAGGGCGCGCCACAGCGGCGTGTGCAGGTGCACGGCCCCCCCGCTGCCGCGTTGAAGGGTGTCGAACACCCGCTGCTGGTGCCGGTGCGTGGGCTGCTCCTCGGGACGCACCCAGTACGGCACCGCCCCATCCATCTCGGGCAGCCACACGATGCGTCCGGCCGATCCGTCGTGGCCCATCGTCAGCAGCATCTGGGTGTGGCGTGCCAATGCCGGTGAGGCGGCCAGCGGGTCCGATCGGCCGACACTGCGCGGCGTGCGCCATGTTCGCCCCAGGTGGTGCAGCGACCAGGTCGTTGCCAGGATCTCCTGGTAGGCGCGTGCCAGCGCGCCGGGTGCTGCGCCGTCCTGGATCACGAGGCGTTCGTCCAGTGCGAGCCGATCACGCCGGTCGATCACGGTGGTGATGGTGGGCCCGATGCCAGCGCCTTCCGGTCCGGCCGCCAAGGCGGCGTCCGGGCCAGTCTGCGCGCCACGGCCGACACCACCGACGACCTCGGGCAGGTCGGCCAGGGCGGTGATGCTGTCGCCGTTGCCGCTCAGGCGGGTGCCGAGGGCCGGTGACAGAGTCAGGCGGCCGGCGGCCAGCCGCTGCGAGCGCAGCAGCAGCTCGGTGCTGCCAAAGGTGCCGGCCGCCAGCACCACGCGCCGGGCGAGCAGGGTGTGGCCGTGCATGGCCACGGCGTCGCTCAGGCGCTGCGCATCGTGGGCATGTTCGGTGGCCAGCACCCGCACGGCCCAGCGCCCGTCGTCGGTGGGCCACAGCGCATGCACGAGGCAGCGTGTGACGAGTTCGGCGCCGTGTGCCTCGGCCTTTGCGAGGTAGTTGCTCGTCAGCGTGCGTTTGGCGCCGGGCAC
Organism: uncultured Comamonadaceae bacterium; assembly: GCA_946482595.1. The sequence continues at coordinate 14,434 of CAMLSD010000014.1, read as the reverse complement.
GTTGCAGCCGGTGAAGCAGTCGCCACACTTCGTGCAGTGCGCCAGGTCGATCGTGAGTTCGGCCGGCGAGGTCGCGGCGTTCAACACCGAGGCGAGCCGCTGATGTGCCCGGGCCTTGGGCAGGCCGGCCAGCGATTCGGCGCTGTGGGTGCCGAGCATCTGCCCGGCCCGCTCGAAGCCGGCCTCAAGGCTCACGCCGTCAGGCTGGCGCCCGTCCAGCGCGTGGCGGATCTCGGCCGGCCACTCCGGCTGGCCCAGCACGTCGGGGTCGGGGCGCATCATCACGCCGGCGTTGATGAGGCTGCCACCCCCCAGGCCACTGGCGACCAACGCGCCCAGTCCCTGTCCGACGCGCAGGTCGAACAGGCCGTTGGGGTTGCCGATCGGGCCGTCGGGGCCGTGGACCCGGGCGAACTTGACGAGCTGGCCGGCGGTGTTGGGAAACTCGCCCGGCAGGTACTCGCTGCCGCGCTCCAGCACCACCACGCGATGGCCGCGTTCACTCAGGCGCAGCGCCGCCACGCTGCCGCCGTAGCCTGATCCGACGATGACCGTGTCGAGCTCGATGCAGCCCGCGGCATCGCGAGCCTGGGGCACGAGCCAGTCGACCAGGGCGCGCGACAGCGGCGGCGCCACGTCAGGCCTCGGCCAGGCTGCGCAGCGTGTGGGCCAGCTGTTCAGGGCTGACCGGCTTGTGCAGCAGGGGCAGCCCGGATCGGGTGGCCTGCTCGATGCGCAGGGGAGCGGTGTCGCCGGTGATCAGCACGATCGGCAGGTCGGGCAGGCGCTCGCGCAGGCGTTGCGCCGACACGATGCCGTCTTCGCCGTGGCGCAGGCGCAGGTCACACAGGCACACGCGCCAGGGCGGCGTTGGGGTGTCGCCGAGTGCATCGAGGCGGGCGAGTGCGGCCTGCAGGCCCTCGGCCTCGTCGACCTGCGCGCCCCAGGAGCACAGCAGCTCGCGCATGCCGGCGCGCACCAGCTCTTCGTCGTCGATGACCAGCACGCGCCAGCCCGCCAGCTCGACCCGCGGCACGGCCATCGTGCCTGGGCTGGCATCGTCCTGACTCACCGGGCGCAGCGGCAGATGCAACGCAAAGCGTGTGCCCTCACCTGGAGCGGACGACACCTGCACCGTGCCCTCCATCAGGGTGGTGAGCCGCGCGACGATCGACAGGCCCAGCCCCAGGCCCTTGCGGTGGTCCCGTTCGGCATTGCCCACCTGATAGAACTCCTCGAACACGAGCGCGTGCTCTTCGGGCGGGATGCCGCAGCCGCTGTCTGCCACGGCCAGCACCAGCCACGTGTCCTGGGCCCGGGCCGACAGGACGATGCGGCCCTGTTCGGTGAACTTCAGTGCGTTGTCCAGCAGGTTGCGCAGCGAGCGCTCGACCAGCACCGGGTCGAGCATGACGATGAGGTCGTCGCACTCCACCTCGATCGACAGCGGCCGGGGCCCGGCCAGACGACGCGTATCGGCTGCCAGGCGCTCGAGCAAGGGCCGCAGGGCCACCGGGTGCGGCGCGACCTCGACGATGCCGGCATCCAGGCGGGAGATGTCGAGCAGGTTGTCGAGCAGCTCGCCCAGCACACGGCTGGCCGCGGCGATGTGGCGTGCGATGTCGCGGTGCTGCTGAGTCTGCGCGGTGTCTTCGAGCACGCCGGTGAACAGGCCCAGCGCATGGGCGGGCTGGCGCAGATCGTGGCTCGCATTGGCCAGGAAGCGCGACTTCGCGCGATTGGCCTCCTCCGCGCGCTGGCGTGCCGCATCGGTCAGTGCCTTTTCGCGCCGCAATTGCTCGACCACCTGCTCGCGCTCGAACCGGATCACCACCGAGCGTTCGAACACGTCGCCCAGGTGACGCGACAGGCGCACCATCAGCACACCGAACACGCACAGCGTGACCACCACGATCCAGGAGCGTTCACCGCCGTACACGGCCCAGTCGTAGGTGAGCGCCGGCAGCGCCAGGCCGAGCACCCACAGGTAACCGGTGCGGTAGGACGCAAACGTCGCAGCGCCGGCCGTCAGCGCCAGCAGCGTCACCACCGTGAGTGCCACGCGCGACTCGACCGACAGGTGCGCGAAGAAGAGCAGCGGCAGCGAGCCTGTCCACAGTCCGTTGAAGATCGCGAAGCCCAGGTAGTGGCGCAGCGCGCGGTCGTCGCGTGCCCGCTGGCCGGCGATGACCTGCCGGCTGAAGCGCACCCGCCACAGCGCCGGTCCGAGGTACAGCAGCACCCAGGCGGCAACCCACAACGGCACCACGTCCGAGGCCAGCACCACGGCGATCAGCAGCGCACCGACAAACGTGGAGGCAGCCGCACCGACCGATTGCTCGGCCAGCAGTCGCACCCGTTCGGGCAGCATCGTGGGCGGCACCTCGCTGGCGGCGCCGAGGGCCTCGGCGGGCGATTCAGGCGCCGTATCGCCAGGGGGGTCGACGGGCATGGCCGCACTCATGCCTCGAAGTCCTGCAGGCGCAGGCCCATGCGCGCGATCGCATACACCGCTTCGGTGCGGCTGTGCACGTCCAGCGCAGCGAACACCGCGGACAGATGCGTCTTGACCGTCGCCTCGCTGATGCCGAGTTCGCGTGCAATGACCTTGTTGGACTTGCCTTGCACGACCTTGGCCAGGGTCTCGGCCTGCCGCCCGGACAGCCCCAGGCGCGCAATGCGTTCACGCGCCGGCAGTTCAGTGGTCGTGGCCCCGGGGCGCCGTGCGCCGCCGGCCAGGCACACCGGTGGCAGGTAGATGCCGCCGCTCAGCACCACCCGCAATGCAGCCATCATCGTGCGGGAGTCGGTTTGTTTCTGGATGAAACCCATGGCACCCGCCTCGATCGCCTGCCAGACGACCTGCACGTCCTCGCTGCCCGACAGCACGACCACGGGAGTGCCTTCGGCGCGCGCGCGCAGCGTGAGCAGGGCATCCAGGCCCACCATGCCGGGCATGTGCAGGTCGAGCAGGACCAGGTCGAGCCCGACCTCCTGGCCGATCACGTGCAGGGCCTCCTGCACATTCACCGCATGCAGGATCCCGGCCTGCGGATCGAGGTGTCGCAGCACCAGCTCCATGCCTTCGCGGAACAGCGCGTGATCGTCGACCAGCAGCAGCTTCATCAGGATCCCTTGCAAGCCCGTGCCCATTCTGGCGCCCGACTGCGGTGTCCACAAGACATGGGGCCTCCGACAAAAGGATGAGGGCCGGTGTCCGGGGTGTCGCCTGTTCGGGGTACAGACGGCATGACCCTCATCTCCCCATACTTGTGTTGGACGCCCGGTGCACGCTGGCGCAGACTGTGGTCGATGCCGCACGCCAGCGGACGCCTCGGCCGCTGCGCGGTGATGCCCAAGGGCACAACCTGCATCAACACACCGGTCGGCCGTGCGGAGCGAGGCGCCGCCAGCCGATCACCGTCGGGAGCAACCCATGGCCAGCACGCCCGAGCCGAGACACACCTCGGCCACCGCATTCGTCGACCCCAAGGTCCAGACCATTCCCGTCACGGACGGCATCATCGAGAAGATCCACCCCTTCTTCCCGCAGTCGTCCAAGGTGATCTCGGGCTATCTGTCCGAGGAGCAGCTGTACTGGAAGGTGAACTACCACTGGGAGGTGCTGCTCGAGGCGCTCGATCACTGCGCAGGGCTGGCCATCGACACGCGCCACAAGGAGGCCCTGGCGGCCATCAAGGCCTCGCTCAACACCAACAAGCCGGATCCGGCCACCGGTTATCGCAAGTCGAAAAAGCCCGGCGAGCCGAAGGACAAGTCATCGCACGAGACCATCCTCAAGCGGCATGCGCTGGTCAAGCAGGGCAAACGTGACCTGAAGGCCGTCATCGAGGCGGCCGACATCTTCAAGAAGACCAAGCGCGACCCCAAGGCCCTGATGCTGGCCTATGCCCCGGTGGCCAAGCCGGCCCAGGGCAAGCATTCGACCGGCTATGCGCTGGACATCAAGGGCAACAATGCCGACATCGCCAGTGTGGCCCGGAGCCTGGGCGCCACGCTGGTGTTCAACGAGGGCAGCCACGTCCACTGCGAGTGGAAGAACGGCGTCGATACCTCCGCCCAGGGCGGACAGGACTCGGTGCAGTCGGCCCAGCGCGGCGTGCGGCAGTCGATCGACAACCGCATCGTGCACACACGCCACTGCCTGCTGCGTACGGCCTGAGCCGCGGTGCGGGGCCGGCCGGCGCAGCGGTCACTGAACCCACGCCGGCAGGGTGACGCTGGCCGGCAGCGGCGTGGCCGTGCCTGTCTCCAGATTCACCAGGGTCGTCGCCTGGACCAGTGCGCCCGCGGCCTGCGGCCAGACAAGGGTCCACCGGCCGTTGTGCAGCAGGCGCAGGCCCTCGGGCTGCGCCGGCGTGGCCATCTTGGCCGCAACGCCTGGCGCAAGCCACACGACCGGGCCCACCGGCTGCCAGCGGTCGGCCAGGGCCACACCGAAGCGCAAGCGGCCACCGCTGTGCGGCAGTTGTCGCCACTCCTCGGCCACGTCCGCGGCTATACCGGGCGGCGTGTCGGTGTCTTCGTCGCACAGGCTGATGCACGAGGCCGCATCGTCAACCCGCCGTGCCGAACGGCCCCGCTCGTGACGCAGCGGGTCCAGCACGGCCGGACCCACGGATCCGTCGACGCCCCAGGCGGTGGCCTGCTGTTCGTGTTGCACCCACGCCGCGCCCTGCAGCCTCCACATCACGGCCCAGTAGGGCTGTGCGTCAGGCGGTTCGACCTTCATGCCGCGCTGCTCGGTCGCAGTGGCCTCGCGCATCTCGATGGCACGCAGCGCGCCGTCGGCCGCGTCGACCCAGACGGCGTGCAGCACGCCGCGCAGCGGCGGCAGCCCGGCCAGTCGCATGGCCGGTTGTGCGGGCTGGCGCCAGCTGTCCCGCCACAGGCCGCCCTCGGCGCTGAAGTAGAACTCGCCGGTGGTGTCGTCCAGTGCAAGCAGTTCGACCGGCGCCCTGGCCTGGCCCAGTGCCACCGCCTGCCCCGAGGTCGCATCGACACGCCGCCAGTGCACCGCGTCGCCTTCCGGCACGGCCATCAGCAGTGCTACGGGCGGCGCTGACGCTGCCGACGCCTGTGCGGTCGGCGGTGCGGCGGCAGACGCAGCCGTGGCGCTGGCCGCGGGGGCGTCGGCGTCGCCCTGGCGCGAGCAGGCCGCTGCCAGCGCGATCACTGCCAGCACGGCCCACAGTCTGCGGCGGGGACCCGGCCTCATGCGCGCGCTCCGTCCGGGACGATGGCATCGGCAGGGGCATCGCGGGTGGCAACCAGCTCCCACAGCGCCTTGGGCTGCGCGTAGCGATCGACCACCCGCTCGCGCAGGCTGTGCCGGTGCCAGCCGTGGGCAAACAGTTTCTCGACGTCGCACTGGTCGAAAAAGCGCTTGGGCTGGCCGTCGACGAGATAGAAGTTGGCTTCGATCATCGGATGGCCCTGTGCGCCGAAATGGTGGTCCCGCGTGGAGTTGAAACGGCTCAGCAGCAGGCCGCCGGGGCGCAGGACCTGGCGAACGCGTTCGACCAGCTGCACCGTCTGGTCCCAGGCGAAGTAGTGCAGCGACAGGCTGGCAAGCACCACCCCCACGCCTTGCTCGGGCACCGGAAAGTCGTCACGCAGGTCCTGGCAGTGAAAGCGGGCCTGCGGCACCCGGGCACGGGCCTGGGCGATGGCGTCGCCCGACAGGTCGATGCCGATGACCCGATGGCCAGCATGCACGAGCACCTCGGAGTCGATGCCCGGCCCGCAACCGAGTTCGAGGATGGGGTCGTTGCCGACGTGGCGAGCCACCCAGGGCAACCAGACATCGAGCCAGGGGTCTGAGGACATGGTGTTCATCGTTGTGCGGACCTGAGCATTCTGCAGCGACTGGATGTGTTGCGGCGATGTGCCCGGGTTGCCGCAGCACCTGCGGCACACCCTGGCGTGTCGCCGTGATGCGTTCGGTCCGCGATCTGGCATCCTTGGGCGTCATCGAGGGGGTGCCCATGGGGGCCTGCCCGTGCGGATCGTTTTAAGAGGTTTGTCATGTCCCATCCCGTCTACATCGTCACCGGGGCCTTTGGCGCCCTGGGGCAGGTGGTTGTCCGTACCCTGGCCTCGCAGGGTGCACGCATCGCCGCGCTCGATGCCGCATCGTCGGTGCCTGATGTGCTGCAGCGCGAGTTTGCCGACCACCTGCTGCTGCCCGGCTGCGACCTGGCCCGGGCCGACGCCACCGAGGCCGCCGTGGCGCGCGTGCTGGCCCACCATGGCCGCATCGACGGCCTGGTCAATGTGGCGGGAGGGTTTCGCTGGGAGACCATCGCCGATGGCGACCCGGCCACCTGGGACCTGATGTTCACGATGAACGTCAAGACCGCCCTGCATGCCTGCCGGGCCGCGCTGCCGGCGCTGAAGGCCTCCGGCGCCGGGCGCATCGTCAATGTCGGTGCGGGGGCGGCTGCCCGTGCCGGCCTGGGCATGGGGGCCTATGCGGCATCGAAGGCGGGGGTGATGCGTCTGACCGAAGCCCTCGCCGAAGAAACCAAGGACCAGGGCGTGCGTGTCAACGCCGTCCTGCCCAGCATCATCGACACACCCGTCAACCGCAAGGACATGCCGGACGCCGATTTCAGCCGATGGGTGGCGCCCGAGGCCCTGGCCGATGTGGTGGCCTTCCTGCTGTCGGACGCGGCGCGCGCGATCACCGGCGCGGGGCTGGTGGTGAATGGGCGGGTCTGACCTGCGCCGCCCGTCGGCCGACAAGCCGCATCACGCGTCAGACTGCACGGCGGGTGGGTTCGTCGGGTGGGCATTGCCGTGGATGAAGGCCTTGCCGGCCTCGATGCCACCGGCCAGCTCCATTGCAAAGCGGTCGGCATCGCGACTGCGCAGGCGATCGCACGAGGCACGCGCCTCGGCTTCGTCCACACCCAGCGCGCGCAGCGCGGCGTGGCCCATCACCATGGCCGATTCGAAGGTCTCGCGCACATGGAAGGGCACGCCGGCCTTGACCAGCTGAATCGCATGTTCACGATCGCGGGCGCGCACCAGCAGGCGGCTGTGCGGGAACTCCGACTGCACGATCTTCACGATGTGGTTGGCGGTTTCGGCCGAGTCCACGCAGACGAGGATCAGCCGGGTCGTCTCGGCGCCGGCGGCGCGCAGCAGGTCGGGCCGGGTGCCGTCGCCGTAGTAGATCTTGAAACCGTAGTGGCGGGCCTCGCGGATGGCCTCGGTGCTGGTGTCGATGATGGAGATGGCACACCCGCGCGACAGCAGCGACTGGCTCACGATCTGGCCGAACCGCCCGAAGCCGATCAGCAGGGCCGACCCGGCGAGGCCGTCCGGTGCCTCCACGCCTTCCATCGACGGCGCTTCACGACGCACCAGCCAGCGCAGTGACAGCACGACCAGCGGTGTCAGCGCCATCGAGACGATGACGGCGGCATTGAGCACGGCATGCACGCCGGCGTCGAAAAGCCCTGAAGCGCCGGCAGCCGAATACAGCACGAAGGCAAACTCCCCGCCCTGGATCAGCAGTGCGGCGCGCGTGGCGGCCTCACCATGGCGTGCCTTGAGCGCACGCGCCAGGCCATAGACGGCGGCCGCCTTGGCGAGCATGAAGACCACCACGAGGGCAAGCAGCTGGGCCCATTGCGCGGCCACCACCGACAGGTCCAGCGACATGCCCACGCTCATGAAAAACAGCCCCAGCAGGATGCCGCGGAAGGGTTCCACATCGGCTTCGAGCTGGTGGCGGAAGCTGGATTCGCTCAGCAGCACCCCCGCGAGAAACGCACCCATGGCCATCGACAGCCCGCCCACCTGCATCAGCAACGCGGCGCCCAGCACGACCAGCAGGGCGGCTGCGGTCATCACCTCACGCGCCTTGGCGCTCGCAAGCACCCGGAAGAACGGGTTGAGCGCCCATCGGCCGGCGGCAACCAGCACCGCCACGGCACCCAGTGCGATCGCGATGGCCAGCCATTGCGAGCCGGACTGCGCCGGGTCCCGCGCCGGCGCCAGGAAGGCCACCAGCGCCAGCAGCGGCACGATGGCCAGGTCTTCGAGCAGCAGGATGGACACGACACGCTGGCCGGGTGCGGTGGAGGTTTCGTGCCGCTCGTCCAGCAACTGCATCACGATGGCCGTGGACGACAGCACGAACCCCAGTGCGGCCACCAGGGCCACCACCGGCGGCAGGCCGAGCAGCCAGCCCGCAGCCGTGAGCACGGCACCGCACAGCAGCACCTGGGCCAGCCCCAGGCCGAAGATCTCGCGGCGCAGCGACCACAACCGGGACGGCTCCATCTCCAGGCCGACGATGAACAGGAACATGACCACGCCGAGTTCGGCCACATGCAGCATGGCCTGCGGGTCGGTGAACAGGCCCAGGCCGAACGGGCCGATGGCCAGGCCCGCCGCCAGATAGCCCAGCACCGAGCCAAGCCCAAGGCGCTTGAACAGGGGCACCGCCACGACGGCAGCACCCAACAAGGCGACGACGGAGACGAGTTCGCTGCCGTGGGCGGGAGAGGACATGGGGTGGGGCTCCGGGCTGGGACGGTGAATGCAGCCCGCAACTTACCATCAGCCGGGCTACGCCTGCTGCCTGCCGGTGGTTTGGCGCGCCGCCCGCCCGGTCACGCCGCGCCAGTCCTGTCAGCAGGCGGCCGGCGCCATGATCCTGCGCGCCACATCCAGCGCCCGCTGCGACAGCTGCGCTCGCACACCGTCGAAGTCCGGGCCGCGGGTGGCGTCCAGCCCCATGCGCGAGGTGGTGCCCACGCCCGAGGCGGACGGATCGAGGGCGCTGCCGGGCAGGCCGTCGATGGTCAGCAGGTCGCGGTGCGGCTGGAAGTGGGTGGCCAGGGCCCAGAGGATTTCCTCGTCGCGTGTGACGTCCACGTCGGCATCCACCGCGATCACGGTCTTCAGGTAGGGATCCCAGCCGAGCAGCCCCAGCATCACCTGGCGTGCTTCGCCGGGACGCATCTGGCGCAGCGCGACATAGGCATGGAAGTGCGTGCCGGAGTTGGGGTAGTGCAGGGCGGTGACGCTCGGGAAGCGCTGCTTGAGCTTCTCGACCATCTCCGACTCGCGCGGAATGCGGGCAAGGTTCAGGTGTTCGGCCGAGTTGCCGCCCATGATGTCCACCAGCATGGGCCTGCGGCGGTGCATCACCGTCTCGACCTTGAACAGATTGTTGGTCGAGCGATTGGACGAGTACCCGGTGAATTCGCCGAACGGCCCTTCGTCGACCTTTGCGGTCGGGTCGATCACCCCTTCGAGCACGTACTCGGCGTGGGCGGGCACACCGATGCCGTGGCGGGGGGTGCGCACGATCTCCAGCGGCGCACCGAAAAGGCCGCCGGCCACATGCCGTTCGTCCACGCCAAAGGGCACCCGGGCCGACCCGGCCAGCATGAACAAGGGGTGGGCGCCGATCACCATGGCCACCGGCAGCGGCCGGCCGCGGTCGGCGGCGAGCTGCAGCAGGCGCCACAGGTCGCCGCGCGAGTGCAGGCTGGTCGCGATCTCGGTGGGCGAGTGCAGCATGGAGCGGTGATAGCTCATGTTGCCCTGGCCGGTGTCCGGGTGCTCGGCGATCAGGATCGCATTGGTGATGTAGGGGCCGCGGTCGGTCTCGAAGTGACGCAGCATCGGCAAGGCACGCAGGTCGACCTGCTCGCCGCGCGTCACGACTTCGGTGACCGGCCCCTGACTCAGTTCGCGCGGCACCAGCAACTGGCGCGAGCGGGCCTGATAGGCGGCATGGATGCTTTCGGCATCCACGCCGAACAGGCGGGCCACACGTTCGCGCGAGGCGAACACGTTGGTGGCCACCGCAACGTCCAGGCCCGTCACACGCTCGCACACCACCATCGGGTGGCGGCCCTGCAGGGCCAGGCCCTGCACCAGCGCGGTGATGTCCTGGTCGTTCGAGACCGCCTCGTGCACGGTGAACACGTCGCCTGGGTGGGCCTCCCGGTAGTGGGCCAGGAAGGCCTGGAAGTCCTGGCCGCCGGGCGTTGGGGTGTGCTGCATGGAAGCTCCGGTGGGTGGAATCAGGCCACGCCTGCGTAGGTGTCGCTCAGGCGCGCCTGGGCTTCTTCCATCGTGCGCGGCGGCGGAGTGGTCTTGATGCCCACCAGGCGCGCGATGTTGTTGCCCATGTAGTCCTCCAGGCCGTCCTCGTCGAGGTTCATGCCGTGCGGCGCGGGCTTGCACAGCACTTCCAGCTCGCGCAGCCACATGCCGGGCTCGTTGGGAGGCGAGTCGGTGCCGAACACGATCTTGTTGCGCGGCAGCTGCTTGGCGAATTCGACGATGCGTGACTGGAAGCACCAGCCCGACTCGCAGTACACGTTGGGCGTGTCCATGGCCATCCAGAAGGCCTCGAACGAATAGTTGCCGCCGGTCTGGATGCCGAAGTGGCCGATGATGAAGTTCACCATCGGGAACTCGCGGATGATCGGATAGAACATCGTCGGGATGGTGTACGGCCCGTCGCCGGTGTGGATCAGCACGACGATGTTGTACTTGGCGCACATCTTCATCGCCGGGCGCAGCCAGTCCAGCGCACGATCAGGCCGGTAGCCATGCATGTTGGCATGCAGCTTGATCATCTTGAAGCCGTATTCCTTGTGGTGGAACTCGATCTCGGCCGCGCCGTTTTCCGGGCCCCAGCGCGGGTTGTAGGTGAAGTTGCCGATGAAGCGGTCGGGGTATTTCTGCGTCAGCTCGGCGATGTAGGCCATGTAGTCGCGAATGCCTTCGCGGCCGCGCCGGTTGCCGTCGCGATAACCCGTGTTGCCCGGCGGCGGCTGGATGAATCCCATGTCGATGCGGCGTGGCTTGCCGTTGATCATGTAGGGGCCGTCCATCAGCTTGAGCATGCGCTCGCCGTTGAACGGCGTGCCGGTGTGGCGCCAGGCCTCGTCGACGAGGTTGGTCGGGTGCAGGTGGGTGTCGATGATCACGGAGAGTCTCCTGTTCTTCTGAGGTCAGACGGTGGTGAGGCGAGGGTCGGCGGCGGGCCGTGCCAGGCGGGCCTGGGCTTCTTCCAGGGTGCGCGGCGGCGGGCTGGGCTCCAGGCCGATCATTCGTGCCACGTTGTTGCCGAGGTAGTCCTCGAGGCTGTCCTCGTCCAGGTTCAGGCCTTGTGGCGGCTCATGGCACAGCACTTCCAGCAGGCGCAGCCACATGCCGGGTTCGTTCGGAGGGGTGTCCGAGCCATAGAGGATCTTGTGCTTGGGCAGCACCTTCGAGAACTCGACGATGCGTGACTGCAGGCACCAGCCGGACTCGCAATAGACGTTGGGCAGTTCCATCGCCCACTGGAAGGGCTCGAAACAGTAGACGCCGCCGGTCTGCACGCCGAAGTGCGCCATGATGAAGTTCACCTGCGGGAACTCCTTGATCATCGGCACCCATTCGGTCGGGATGCTGTAGGGGCCATCCCCGGTGTGCAGCTTGACCAGCAGACCGAGTTCGGCGCATTTCTGCAGGGCCGGGCGCACCCAGTCGAGTGCGCGGTCCGGCCGGTAGGCATGCATGTTGGCCTGCATCTGGACCATCTTGAAGCCGTGCACCTTGGCATAGCGCTCGATGGCGTCCACCCCGTTCTGCACGCCGCAGCGTGGGTTGTAGACAAAACAGCCGATGAAACGGTCGGGGTACTTCTGCACCATCTCCAGCGTGTAGGCCATGTAGGCGTCGATCGCCTCCACGCCGGTCTGCTCCCCGTCCGTCCAGGTGTAGATGGTGTTGCCCTGCGGCGGCTGGATGAAGGCCTTGTCGATGCGCCGGGGCTTGCCGTTGATGGTGTAGGGGCCGTCGAGCATCTCGATGAGGCGCTCGCCGGTGAACGGGTCACCATCGTGTCGCCACGCGAGGTCGACGAGGTTGGTGGGATAGCAACTGGTGTCAATGATCATGGCGTCCTCTCTTCGGGCCTGGGTTCACTCGGGGTCGGGATCGCGACCTGAAAGCCGTCCGACCACGTCGTCTGCGGTCCCACCTCGCTTCATGTCGTTGCTGGGGATGCTCCCAAAGCGGCTGCCATCGGTAAATGGGATCACCGATATAAGTCCATTGAGAAAGCCGATGAATCCACCGGCAGTTGCCCGAGGGGACGTGATGGGCAGCCAGCCAACGACACGCGTCACAAAGCCCATGCCGTGCTGCGAAAAGTCACACGGCTCACCCTCCAGGGGGGGGCACGGAATGAAACGAACTGTTAACGTCGCAGAGGCTCGTCGCAACAGCCCCGCGCCAGCTCAAGACAAACCGCTCGCAAGAGCAGAGGAGACTTCATGTCCATTGACCCGTCCGCCGAGAATGGTGCGCTGCAGCAGATCGTTTTTGTCATGGATGACCTGCCCGACCTGCAGACGCTGCTCGACGGGTTGCCGGCGACCAGTGAGACCCATCTGCTGGACGCCCGCGGTGACGCGCTGGCACAGATGGCGGCGCTGCTGCAGGATCGCCGCGGGATCGATGCGATCCATCTGCTGTCGCACGGCTCGCAGGGTGCGCTTGATCTCGGCAGCACGTCACTGACGGTGGACAACCTCGAGCGGCATGCGGCAACGCTGGCCGGGATCGGCGCCGCACTCGACGAACACGGCGACATCCTGCTCTACGGCTGCCACCTGGGCGCGGGTGAGGAAGGTCGGGCCTTTGTCGATGCGTTCTCGGCATTCACCGGCGCCGACGTGGCGGCGTCCGATGATCTGACCGGTGCGGCAGTGCAGGGCGGCGACTGGCAGCTTGAAGCGCACCGCGGTGAGGTGCTGGCGCCGGTTGTGGTTTCTGCCGCGGCCCAGCAGGCGTATGCGGGCCAGCTTTTCACGGGGACGCTCGACTTCAGCAGCGGCACCAACGAAATTGAATTCGACGTCGAGGTAAATGACGGCGACATCGGGTCCACGGACATTTCGGGTGTCACGATCCAGATCTACACCGCCAATGCCGGCTCGAACGTCAACAACAATACTACGTGGAGCTACCTTGTCGACCTTTACGGCGACGGGTTGGGGAGCCCCGACGAGGGAGTCGGGGGCACCGACAGCAATCCCGTCATCGTCATTCGCACCCAGGGGGGCGAGGACTTTTCGTTCACCGGCATCACCCTGGTTGACTATCTGTCGGGGCAGCCTGAGGCAACCCTCACGGCCTACCGGGATGGCGCCGAGATCGGAAACGTGACCCTGCAGATCGAGCGTGATGACTACATCACGAGCTTCGACCAGTCCACCGGCCTCACGCCAGGCATCTTCCAGAACGTCGACGAGATCCGCATCACCAACCCCGCGGTGGGTGGCAACTACCTGATACTCGACGACATCGGTTTTGCGGATCCGGTCCTGGGGCCCCCGACCTTGTCGATCAGTCTTGCCGACAGCGCGCTGCGTGTGGGCGAAACCTCGCTGGTGACGTTCACCTTCTCAGAGGCCGTGACCGGTTTCACGAACGCCGACATCACGATCGACAATGCGACACTCACCACGGTGAGCTCGGGTGATGGCGGGGTCACCTGGACGGCCACCCTCACGCCGGGTGCCGGTGTCACCGACACCACCAACCAGATCACTGTCGACATGACCGCCGTCGCCGCGGCGAGCGGCGGCACGCCCGGCGTCGGTACCCAGTCATCCGGCAACTACACCATCGATACGGTGCGGCCGTCGCTGGCCTCGGCCATCACCATCAGCGACACCGCATTGCGTGTCGGCGACACCGCCACCCTCACGTTCACCTTCACCGAACCCGTCGCGGGATTCACCACCGCCGATCTCGAGGCGCCCAGCGCTTCAGTCACCAACCTGACCAGCGGCGACGGCGGCACCACCTGGACGGCCACGCTGACACCGTCCGCGAACGTGACCGATGCCACGAATGTCGTCACGCTGGACTACACCGGCATCTTCGATGCCGCAGGCAATGCCGGCACGGGCACTGTCGACAGCGGCAACTATGCGGTCGACACGCAGCGTCCCGAGCTGGCCTCGGCCATCACGATCAGCGACACCGTGCTGCGCATCGGCGACACCGCTGCCCTCACGTTCACCTTCACCGAACCCGTCTCGGGCTTCACCGTTGCCGACCTCACGGTGCCCAACGGCACGGTATCCGGCCTTTCCAGCAGCGACGGGGGGATCACCTGGACGGCCACACTCACCCCCGACAGCCCGGCGACCGATGCCACCAACGTCATCACGCTGGACTACACCGGGCTGGTCGATGCGGCCGGCAATGCCGGCAGCGGCAGCGCCGACAGCGGCAACTACATCGTCGACACCACCGCCCCCACCGTCACCAGCGTTGCCGTGCCAGGCGACGCCACCTACGTCAGCGGCCAGAACCTTGACTTCACCGTCAACTTCAGCGAAGCCGTCACCGTCGACACCACCGGCGGCACCCC
>CAMLSD010000013.1 GCA_946482595.1 uncultured Comamonadaceae bacterium | reverse complement strand
ACCGCCCTTGTCAGGCAACTTCCTACACGACCGTCCGGAACACCCCGCTTTTCTGGCCACGCGCTCTTCAGGCCGGCGATCCATGGCGCCGGCTGCTGTCACGCCAAAAGGAAAAGCCCCGCGTTGCGGGGCTTTTTTGATGCGCCAGTCTTGATGCACCAGGCAAGCGCCCCGAGGGGCGCGGACCTCACAGCTTGGCTGCCTGCATGTAGCGGTCGAACTGGGCTTCGGTGAAGCGGAACCACAGGTTCTGGTCGCGACGGAAGTTGGCGTAGTCGGTGTAGACCTTCTTCCAGTTCGGGTTCTTGGCCGACAGTTCGGAGTACAGCGCCATCGACTCCTTGAAGGCCGCGTCCATCACGTCCTTCGGGATCGGGACCACCTTGGCCTTGGCCGCCACGAGCTGCTTCAGCGCCTCGGGGTTCAGCGCATCGTACTTGGCCTGCATCACGACGTGAGCATGCGACGCTGCCGCCTCGACGATGGCCTTGTACTCGGCCGACAGGCCGTCATAGGCCTTGTTGTTGACATACAGCTCGAGCTGCGGGCCACCTTCCCACCAGCCGGGGTAGTGATAGAACGGTGCCACCTTGGCAAAGCCGAGCTTCTGGTCGTCGTACGGACCCACCCACTCGGCCGCGTCGATCGTGCCCTTCTCGAGCGCCTGGTAGATCTCGCCGCCCGGGATGTTCTGGGGCACACCGCCAATGCGCTCGAGCACCTTGCCGCCGAAGCCGCCGATGCGCATCTTCAGGCCCTTCATGTCGGCCAGCGACTTGATCTCCTTGCGATACCAGCCGCCCATCTGAGCACCGGTGTTGCCCATCGGGAAGCTGACGATGTTGTACTGCGCATAGAACTCGCGCATCAGCTTCAGGCCGTTGCCTTCGTACATCCACGCCGTCATCTGGCGCGAGTTCAGGCCGAAGGGAATGGCGCAGGCCAGGGCGAAGGTCTCGTCCTTGCCGAAGAAGTAGTAGGGCGCCGTGTGCGCGCATTCGATGGTGCCGTTCTGCACACCGTCGACCACACCGAACGGGGGCACCAGTTCACCACCAGCATGCACCGAGATCTGGAACTTGCCACCGGTCATCTCCGACACCTTCTTGGAGAAGACGTCTGCCGCGCCGAAGATGGTGTCCAGAGCCTTCGGGAAGCTCGAGGCAAGACGCCAGCGAATGTTGGCCTGCGCCTGCACGATGGCCGGTGCGGCACCAGCGGCAAGCACACCTGCCAGGCCAGTGTTGCGAATGAAGGAACGGCGTTCCATAGAGGTCTCCTGCGAGGTTGGGATGGATAGCGTATACAGCGACAAGCGAGGCCGATTCTAGGAGCGCATATTCAGCTTCCCGACAGGGTTTTCCCGCTCGGAATACCCTGTTCACGCGACTTCCTTCTGACCGTGCGCAACACCTCGTGAAACGAGGTGTTTTTCATTCAGCAAACTGTCAGGCTGAGGCCTGCGCTGCGATGCTTGAAACAGTGAATGCGCCCACAAAAAAAGGCCTCGCATCGCGAGGCCTTTTGCAAGGCATGCACAGGGGCTGCATGCCAGGGCAAGGCAGGTGGGCCGCGGGCACGCACAGCGTGCCTGCGGCCACATCGTTCATCAGAGCTTGGCCGACTGCATGTAGCGATCGAACTGGGCTTCCGTGAAGCGGAACCACAGGTTCTGGTCGCGACGGAAATTGGCGTAGTCGGTGTAGACCTTCTTCCAGTTCGGGTTCGAGGCCGACAGCTCGTCGTACACCGCCATCGACTCCTTGAAGGCCGCGTCCATCACGGCCTTCGGGAAGGGCAGCAACTTGACCTTCTGCGCCACCAGCTGCTTCAGCGCCACCGGGTTGCGGCCGTCGTACTTGGCCTGCATGTCGACGTGCGCGTAGGTCGCAGCCGCTTCGACGATGGCCTTGTACTCGGACGACAGGCCTTCGAAGGCCTTGGTGTTGATGAAGAAGTCGATCTGCGGGCCACCTTCCCACCAGCCGGGGTAGTAGTAGTTCGGAGCGACCTTGTAGAAGCCGAGCTTCTGGTCGTCATAAGGACCCACCCACTCGGCCGCATCGATGGTGCCCTTTTCGAGCGCCTGGTAGATCTCGCCGCCCGGGATGTTCTGAGGCACACCGCCCATGCGTTCGACGATCTTGCCCGCGAAGCCGCCGATGCGGAATTTCAGGCCCTTCATGTCTTCGAGCGACTTGACTTCCTTGCGGAACCAGCCGGCCATCTGTGCACCGGAGTTGCCGCCAGCGAAGTTGATGATGTTGTACTGCGCGTAGAACTCGCGCATCAGCTTCAGACCGTTGCCTTCGAAGGTCCACGCGGTCATCTGGCGCGAGTTCAGGCCGAAGGGAATGGCCGCGCCGATGGCAAACGTCGGGTCCTTGCCGAAGTAGTAGTAGGGCACGGTGTGGCCCATCTCGATGGTGCCGTTGCCCACCCCGTCGACGATGCCGAACGGAGGCACCAGTTCACCACCTGCATGCACCGAGATCTGGAACTTGCCGCCAGACATCTCGCTGACCTTCTTCGAGAACACCTCGGCTGCGCCGTAGATGGTGTCCAGCGACTTCGGGAAGCTGGATGCCAGACGCCAGCGGATGTTGGCCTGTGCGTGCACGATGGCAGGTGCTGCACCCGCTGCGAGCACACCCGCCAGGCCGGTGCTGCGAATGAAGGAACGACGTTCCATGGAGACTCCTGTGTGGATTGATTGACGCCCGGCCGACAGGCCAGGCGCGGCCCATTCTATGGACCACCCCTAGGGCACCTCAGAGGATGATTCCTATTGGAGGAAGTACCTAGAGGCCCCCGTTTGTTCAGGGCACTTTCAGGAGCTTTTGATAAGGCTCAAAGAGGGTCTGCGCTGCGGTGATGCAGACCGGGCCGCCAGGCTGCGGCCCGCTGGCCAGGCCGATCAGGCGCCGGC
This sequence comes from uncultured Comamonadaceae bacterium, assembly GCA_946482595.1. The sequence continues at coordinate 59,850 of CAMLSD010000013.1, read as the reverse complement.
CACCTTCATGCGCTCGACCAGGACCGAACCGATGGTCTTGGAGCCCAGGGTGTAGGCATCGGATCCTACTGCCACGATGCCCTTGAGCATGTCGCGAAGGTTACCTGCAATCGTGACTTCGTGCACCGGATGCACAATCTTGCCCCCTTCGACCCAGAAGCCTGCCGCCCCGCGCGAATAATCGCCGGTCACGTAGTTGACGCCCTGGCCCATCAGCTCGATCACGAACAGGCCCCGGTCCAGCTTGCGCAGCATGGCATCGAGATCATCACCCGGCTGCGTCAGGCGGCTGGTGAGCTGCAGGTTCTGCGAGCCGCCGGCATGCCCGGTCGTGCGCATGCCCAGCTTGCGCGCCGAATAACTCGAAAGGAAGTAGCCCTGCACCTCACCGGCACGCACCACATGACGCGCCCGCGTCAGCACGCCTTCGTCGTCGAACGGGGCGCTGCCCTTGCCCTTGAGGATGAACGGGTCTTCGACCACGTCCACATGCTCGGGAAACACCTGCGTGCCCAGGCTGTCGACGAGGAACGAGGCCTTGCGGTAGAGCGCGCCGCCGCTGGTGGCCTGGACATAGCCGCCCAGCAGCCCGGCAGCCAGGGTCGACTCGAACAGCACCGGGCATTCACAGGTGCGGATCTTGCGCGACTTCAGACGCGACAGCGCACGCTCGGCGGCATAGCGGCCCACGGCCTCGGGCGAGGCCAGGTCGTGCGGGTCGCGCATCGAGGTGTACCAGGCGTCACGCTGCATGTTGCCGCCGCGCCCTGCGATCGGCGCGACCGACATCGAATGCCGCGAACTGGCATAGCCCCCACGAAAGCCTCGTGAATTGCCCGCCAGGAAATGCGACTGCTGAGCCGACACGCCAGCACCTTCGGAGTTGGTGATGCGCCGGTCGGTGCTCAGCGCGGCGTCTTCGCAGCGGATGGCCAGGTCGGCAGCGCCCTGCGCATCGATGGCCCAGGGGTGGAACAGGTCCAGGTCGCGCGTGGCCTGCTCGCCGAGCGCGAGGTCCTGCTCGTCGGGCAGGCCGGCGGCCGGGTCCTCGGCAGTGAAGCGCGCGATGTCATAGGCCGCGCGCACCGTCTGCTCGATCGCCTTGGGCGAAAAGTCGGAGGAGCTGGCGTTGCCGCGGCGCTGCCCGAGGTAGACCGTCACGCCAATGGACTTGTCGCGATTGCGCTCGACGTTCTCGATCTCGCCTTTGCGCACCGACACCGACAGGCCCACACCTTCGGAGACTTCGACCCCGGCATCGCTGGCGCCGAGCTTGCGGGCCTGGGCCAGCGTGTCCTCGACCAGGTCACGGAACTGCTGCTGGGTGTAGGCGAAGCCGCGATCGGGCGTGGCAGGAGACGTCATGGACATGGTCTTGTTCAGGTTGATCCAGCGTTGGAGTGGCTTGCCCCGGCGGCAGGGCGCGAACCAGGGCGGCTTTATCATACCCATCCCTCACCTACCTTGACGTGCGCTGCAGACTCCCAGCCTGCGCGGCCTCCGTGATTCATGCAGGACCCCACCGACGACGACGCCCTTTCGCGGGACGAACGCCCCAGCAAGACCCAGCAGAAGAAGGCGATGCACGAGCTGCAGTCGCTTGGCGAGGCATTGACCGAGATGCCGGACGACGTGGTGGAGCGACTGGAAATCTCCGACACCCTGCTGCGGGCCGTGCGTGAGTACCGGCGTACCCGGTCGCATGAAGGCCGGCGACGGCAGATGCAGTACATCGGCAAGCTGATGCGCACCGTCGACGTCGATGCCATCCGGGAAGCGGTGGCCGCGCAGCAGCTCGGGCATGCGCATGACAACCTCGCGCTGCACCGCAGCGAGCAGTGGCGCGCCGAGCTCGTGGCCGACGATGACGCCCTGACACGCTGGATGGCCGAATACCCTGACACCGACCTGCAGCAATTGCGCACGCTGATCCGCAATGCCCGCAAGGATGCCGCTGCGGCGCCCGAGAAGCGCAATGGCCGGGCCTATCGCGAGCTGTTCCAGTTCATCAAGCCGCAGCTGATCGCATCGGGCAGCACGGGTGCGCCTGACACGAACGCAGAGGACTGAACCATGACCCAGCCATCCTTCGACGCCGTGCGCATCGGCGTGGTGTCGATCAGCGACCGAGCCTCCAGCGGCGTCTACGAAGACAAAGGCATCCCGGCCCTCCAGGCCTGGTTGTCCCGGGCGCTGCGCAACCCCATCGAGTGGGAAAGCCGCCTGATCCCTGACGACCAGGCGGGCATCAGCGACACGCTGCGCGAGCTGGTCGACACGGCCGGCTGCCATCTCGTGCTCACCACCGGCGGCACCGGTCCGGCGCTGCGCGACGTCACCCCCGAGGCGACACTGGCGGTGGCCGACAAGGTCATGCCGGGCTTTGGCGAGCAGATGCGCCAGATCAGCCTGCAGTTCGTGCCGACCGCGATCCTGTCGCGTCAGGTGGCGGTGATCCGCGGCAAGGCACTGATCATCAACCTGCCGGGCCAGCCGAAGTCGATTGCCGAAACCCTCGAAGGGCTCAAGGACAGTGACGGCAAGGCCGTCGTGCATGGCATCTTTGCTGCCGTGCCCTATTGCATCGACCTCATCGGCGGCCCCTACCTCGAGACCGACGAGACCGTGTGCAAGGCCTTCCGGCCCAAGTCGGCCATCCGGCCCGCGCCTGCGGCCGGGGCCTGACGGCGCCCGGCCTACTTCACGAGCTGGCTGAGCCGCTCGGCATCGAACTGTTCGGTGGTGTGGGCGTCCGACGGGACACAGTCGGGGCGCTGGTTGGCCGCCAGCTTCTCGATCGCCTGCCACAGCAGCGCGATCTGGTGCTCCTGGTCGGCCGCGTTGTCGACCAGGCCCTTGAGCGCCAGCGAGACCGGGTCGTCGCCCTGCGTGACCCCGTAGGCTGAAAACGCCGCCTTGCCGGCCACCTTGCCTTCGACTTCCTTGTGGATGATGCGCGCGGGGATGCCCACGGCCGTGGCCCCGGCAGGCACCGGCTTGATCACCACCGCGTTCGAGCCGACACGCGCGCCATCGCCCACGGTGAAGCCGCCCAGCACCTTCGCGCCGGCGCTGACCACCACCCCCCGCCCGAGCGTGGGGTGGCGCTTTTCACCCTTGTAAAGCGAGGTGCCGCCCAGGGTCACGCCCTGGTAGATGGTGCATTCGTCACCGATCTCGGCAGTCTCGCCGATCACCACGCCCATGCCGTGGTCGATGAACACCCGCCGGCCGATGGTGGCGCCCGGGTGGATCTCGATGCCGGTGAAGAAGCGGGCCATGTGCGAGGTGAAACGCCCGAGCCAGCGCAACCCGTGGGTCCAGCACCAGTGGGCAAAGCGGTGCATCAGCAGCGCATGCAGGCCGGGATAACAGGTCAGCACCTCCCAGGTGGAGCGCGCGGCAGGGTCGCGCTCCAGGATGCAGGCGATGTCGTCTCGGAGGTGCTTGAACATGGACGGGGTCCGGACTGAGGATTCGGACCCCAGTGTAATGACGAAGCCCGGCCGGTGCAGGACAGCCGGCGCCAATGCCGGGGGCAGCGGCGTGGAGACTGGCCTGCGCAGCGCGCAGATTCAGCGCGGGCGCTTCGACGCCTCACTCACCGCCTTGGCGATGCCGCGCAGGATGTGCACCTCCTGCTCGGTCAGCTGGGCGCGGTTGAGCAGCTGGTTCAGCCGCGGCATCAGCTTGCGCGGCGTGGCCGGATCGAGGAAGCCGATGTCCTGCAGCACCTGCTGCCAGTGCGCCAGCGCACCCGCCACCGCCGGCATGTCGGCCAGGCGCGCCTCGGGCAGCCGTTCGCTCACCGCAAACCCACCCAGCGCCTGGCGCCAGTCGTAGGCGATGAGCTGCACCGCCTGCGCGAGGTTGAGCGAACCATAGTCGGGATGGGTCGGAATGCTCAGCACGGCATGGCAGCGGTAAACGTCGTCATTGCTCATGCCGTAACGCTCGGAGCCGAACACCAGGGCCACACGCTGCGTGCCCTGCGCCGCGAGCGTCTCGAACAGGGGCCGCGGTGCATGCGTGGGCGGGCCGAAATCGCGCGGTGTCATCGCCGTGGCGCAGGCAAAGGTCACACCGTCCAGCGCCTCGTCCAGGGTGCCGACGACCCGGGCTCGCACCAGGATGTCGGCCGCACCGCTGGCCATGGCCACCGCCTCCTCGTGCACCAGCACATCGGCAAACCGGGGCGCCACGAGCACCAGATCGGAAAACCCCATGACCTTCATGGCGCGCGCTGCGGCGCCCACATTGCCGGCGTGGCTGGTGTTGATGAGCACAAATCGGGTCGGATCGGGCATGGGCGGCCGGCGCGCAGGCCGGGTGGGCAGGTAGAATCCGGCATTATCTTTGGCGGACAGCGTCTGCCTGCGAGCGGCCCGCGCCGCCGCACCGCTCTTTATTCCCGCCAGTCCACCCGTCACACCCGACGCACCGCTCCCGTACAGGTCAGCCCATGTCCCAAGCGCTACATCCGATGCTCAACACGGCCATCAAGGCCGCCCGCGCCGCCGGCGCCATCATCAACCGGGCATCGCTCGATCTGGACCTGCTGCGCATCAGCGCCAAGAGCGGCCCGAACGACTTCGTGACCGAGGTGGACCACGCCTCCGAGCAGGCCATCATCGAGACCCTGCTCACCGCCTACCCGGGCCACGGCATCCTGGCCGAAGAGTCCGGCCGCGAGCACGGCGCCAAGCACAGCGAATACGTCTGGATCATCGACCCGCTGGACGGCACCACGAACTTCATCCACGGCCTGCCCATCTATGCCGTGTCGATCGCGCTGACCTTCAAGGGCCAGGTGCAGCAGGCCGTCGTCTACGACCCGTCGCGCAACGACCTCTTCTATGCCTCCAAGGGCCGCGGCGCCTTCCTGAACGACAAGCGCCTGCGGGTGTCCAAGCGCATCCGCATGGCCGATGCGCTGATCGGCACCGGCTTCCCCTTCCGCAAGGGCGACAACTTCAAGCGCTACCTCAAGATGTTCGAGGAGATGAGCCAGTCGTGTGCCGGGCTGCGCCGCCCGGGCGCCGCCGCCCTGGACCTGTGCTACGTGGCGGCCGGCTACTACGACGGCTTTTTCGAGACGGGCCTCAGCCCCTGGGACGTGGCGGCCGGTTCGCTGATCGTCACCGAGGCCGGCGGCCTGATCGGCAACTTCAGCGGCGAAAGCGACTACCTGCACCAGCGCGAGGTGGTGGCGGCCACGCCGCGCATCTATGGCCAGATGGTGCAGATCCTGGCGCCGTACACCCGCGTGATCAAGTCCGACGATGCCGCCGACGCCACGCCTGCGCCTGAAGCCCCCAAGGCACCCGAAGCCTCGGATCAGGTCGCGGCCGCCATGGCGGCACTGGGCGCACCGCCCAAGAAGGGCCCGGTGCGCATCCGCAAGAAAGACCTCGAACCCAAGCCCGCCACCGACAGCGACACCCCGGCCGAGTGACCCCCGCTCGCCCGGGCCAGGCGGCCGGGTGAGCCTCAGTTGAACAGGTTGGCCAGGCCTTCCATGGCGCTGTCGTCGTCGTCCTCGGCCGAGCGGATCAGGCCGCGAGACTTGGCGATCTTGTAGCAATAGACCGCGTGGCTGTCGGCGTTGTACAGCGCCTCGACCCGGGTCAGGCCCGGCGCGCTGTAGGTCCGGTTGTCGCCGTCGAAGTAACCGCGGTCACCGTGGTCACGCAGGTTGGCAAACTTGTGCCCCGCCTCGTGGATCAGCGTGATGGCGGCCATGTCGGCGCCGGTGTCCACCGCCAGCAGACACACGTGAATCTCGCCGCGACGGGTGATGAGGTCACCGTCCTTGTCGTACTGCAAGCTGCCGTTCACCAGGTGCGGCCGCCCCGAATACGAGCGCTTCACATAGCCCAGCGTCGAGCCATCGTCGGTGTTGACCTTCACGCCATAGGGACGCGACAGCGAGCCGTTGATCGTCGACAGCACCGATCGCACGGTGGAGATGTCGGCCGAATTGGGCTGGGTACGAAAACAGTGCCTGAAGATCGAGGCCACGCGCGAATCGGTGCGCGGATCGGCCGACTGGGCCAGCATCAGCCACTGACGCGCCTTCACGGCCGCCTCCATGATCATCGCCGGCACCCGTTCCTTGCCCCGGCCGAGCACCTGCCGCACCGAGACTTCCACGCCGTTGGGTCGAATGGTGGTGGTCTTGTAGATCCGCTTCATCGTGGGCCCTTTCCTGTGGACGCGAGGTTGAACACCCGCGCATGGTAGGGACACGCCGCGCGGCACAACCCCCCTCCCCCCTAGAACTTGGGGCCCCCGATCGCGTGGTTGCCGGCAACGGCACGATCGCGCAGGGGCACTCACCGTGACAGGCGCCGGCCCGCGGGTCGCCTCGAACCTGCTGATGAACGCGGTGTAGTCCTTCCCGATGCCTCGGTCGTCCTCCTGCATTTGAATTGGGTGCATGTCTCCTCGTTTTCGTCGAGCGCGCTATCGAATTGGCCTAATCATTCAGCCGGGCGGCCAACAATGTCGCCTGCTCGGCAAACTTCTTCGGGCTGGTCTTTCGCAGCTGCGCCAGGTTGTGCAGCTTCCAGCGCACGCTTGGCAGGTGTTCGAGATGGGTGACGTCCAAAACCGCCCACTCGGGTGCACCGGCCACCAGCGACAGCAAGAAGCGCCGCTCGCTTTCATCCAGCCCACGTTGAACCTCTTGGACCAGCCGCTCGCGTGCTGCGAGCAAGGATTCCAGCGGCACCGGCTCGACCGTCATCCCCTGGAAGTTGTGCTCAAAGTCGTGCCGGATGTCGCGAAACGGCGGGAACAACACCTCATGCACCGGCCGGTTGCTGCTGGCCAGGTAGACCACGAAGGCGCGCCGGATGCCGGGTGTGATGCCTTCGTGTGCGAAGAGCTGCATCACGTCGAACAGGTCGCGCGGATGCTGGCGGTCCAGTGCCGCGACCAGCTTCCCGCCGTACATGTCCTCCAGCGAGACCACCGGAATCTCCAGGTCGGCCATCAGCACGTCGCGCGCGGCCGGCGTCAGGGAGGCCTGGCGCACGGGTCGCACGGTGCCGCGCATCACGAAGTTGACTTCGACCTTGACCTGCACCGGGCCGCGGCGCACCAGCAGCTTGGTCTCGCCTGCGGCCGCCGCCGGCGCGTGCACATGCAGGCCCCGCTTCTTCAAGCGCTCGGCCACCTGCCGCACGGCTTCATTGATGCGCGCCAGCGCCTCTTCGCGCGGCAGGGTGTGGTCGGGGAAGACCAGATCGAGGTCCACCGACAGGCGCGGCATGTCGCGCACGAACAGGTTGATCGCGGTGCCGCCCTTCAGCGCAAACGTGTCGTCGACAAACACCAGCGGCGCGATCTGGACCAACAAGCGCGCGGTGTCGAGATAGGTCTGGTTCATGGCTTGAGCACCAGCAGGCCTTCGGCCGATCGCGACACCCAGGCCCGATCACTGCCCGTCGGCAGCGTGGCCGGATCGAGCTTCGCTGCCCAGGGCACCGAAGTCTCGCGGCCAAGCTGCAGGCACAGCCGTACGGTCTTGACGCTCGTGCATCGCTGCAGCAGTTCGCGCAGCACGTCGGCGCGCAAGCCGTAGGCGCCCTCCACCAGTTCACGCGCTTCCTGCAGCGGCTGGCGCACGCCCACGTCGCTCAGCAACTCCAGCAGCGCGCGTTCCGGCGCCGACACCTGCGGCGCCCCGCCGCGCCTCTCGAATGGCCCGACGTGCAGCAAGTCGCTGGGCTGTTCATCGAACAGCCGCTTGCGGTGGTACTCCGCCGGAAAACGCTCGGTGAACCACTCCGGCAGGCGCCCGGCTGCCCAGCCGTAGAGCCGCAGGACCGGCTGTTGCGCCACGTACTGCCGCACGCCGTACCAATCCAGCGCCGTCTTCCCGCCCACGTGCAGACCCTCGAAGCGACGCTGCAGCAGAAGCAGGCTCGGGTGCAGCGCCAAGGCGTCATTGGGGCGGCAGAACACCCCGCGCGTCAGGCGCGTGAGCCAGCCCGAGCGCACATAGTGCACGGCCAGGTCCGCGGAGATGCCCATGCCCGCGAGGTCCTCCGAGGTCACTGGCGTTCCCGGTGGCAAGCGGGTGTAGAGCGTCTTTAGTTTGCCTGCTTCAGTCGTAGCCATACTACGATTCAAACACCTTCTCCAAGAGATCGTCAACTTCGAACGGCTTGATGGATCGTAGCCTGACTACGATCAGTCAAAACACTTCAAACTTCAATTCCTTCGCCGATGAACGTGCGATGTCGCCGCTCCAGTCCACCTGGCCGACATCGGATTCCCCCATCTGACACGCCCTGAATGTGCATCGTCCATTGGAAGCCTGAGGTGCAGTAGCGGCACACCCCTGCAACCGCCTTTTGAAACTTGGGGCCCCCGATCGCGTGGTTGTCGGCAACGGCACACGATCGCGCAGGCGAGCCCACGCCGGCGGCCACAGCGGGCCACCCCGCGGGAACCGGGATAATTGCGGCAACGCTACGGACCCGCATGAGCCTTTCCGCCACACCTTCCCACACGCCCATGATGGCGCAGTACTTCGGGTTGAAGGCCGACTTCCCCGACACGCTGCTGTTCTACCGGATGGGCGACTTCTACGAGTTGTTCTTCGATGACGCGATCAAGGCCAACCGGCTGCTCGACATCACGCTGACCACCCGCGGCCAGACCGCCGGGCAGCCGGTGGTGATGGCCGGGGTGCCGGTTCATTCCGTCGAGTCCTATCTGGCCAAGCTGATCCGCCTGGGCGAGCCGGTGGCCATTGCCGAGCAGGTGGGCGACGTGGCCACGGCCAAGGGGCCAGTGGAGCGCAAGGTGGTGCGGGTGGTGACCCCGGGCACCGTGACGGACAGCGAACTGCTGGCCGACAAGCGCGACACCCTGCTCGTGGCCTTGCACCGGCAGGGCGCCAGCTTTGGCCTGGCCTGGCTGGGCCTGACCAACGGGCAGCTCGGCCTGAGCGAATGCGCCAGTGGCGAGCTGGCCACCTGGCTGGCGCGGCTGAACCCGGCCGAACTGCTGATCGGCGGCGACGTGCGCGACGAATGGCCGGCCGCGGTGCTGCAGTCGCGGGCGCCGCTGACCCGGCGCCCCGCCTGGCAGTTCGACACGGCGCTGGGCCTGCGCAAGCTGTGCGAGCAGTTGCGCGTGGCCAGCCTGGCCGGCTACAACGCCCAGGACCTGCCGGTCGCCCAGGCCGCTGCGGCCGCCCTGCTGAGCTATGCCGAGCACACCCAGGGTCAGGCACTGGCCCATGTGAGTCACCTGAGCGTCGAGCGCGCCAGCGACCTGCTCGAACTGCCGCCGGCCACCCACCGCAATCTGGAACTGACCCAGACGCTGCGTGGCGAGGACAGCCCCACGTTGCTGTCGGTGATCGACAGTTGCCGCACCGGCATGGGCAGCCGCGCGCTGCGCCGCTGGCTCACGCACCCGCTGCGCGAGCGCACCGAGGCCACGCGCCGCCACGAAGTCATCGCTGCCTTGCTCGACCACGGTTTCGAGCCGCTGCGCGAGGCCTTGCGGCATGTGAGCGACGTGGAGCGCATCACCGCCCGCCTCGCGCTGCGCCAGGTGCGCCCGCGTGAACTGGCCGGCCTGCGTGCCACGCTGCTGGGCCTGCCCGCCATTGCCGACACGCTGCCGCCGGCGCAGCCCGCGCTGCTGGCGCAGTGTGCACAGGCGCTGCACCCGTCCGCCGAGGTCATCGACCTGCTGCGTGCGGCCATCGCCGAGGAACCCGCGGTGCTGCTGCGTGACGGCGGCGTGATCGCCCCGGGTTTCGATGCCGACCTGGACGAGCTGCGCGGCATCAGCCAGAACTGCGACGCCTTCCTGATCGACCTGGAGGCCCGTGAACGCGCACGCACCGGCATTGCCAACCTGCGGGTGCAGTTCAACAAGGTGCACGGTTTCTACATCGAGGTCACGCAAGGCCAGGTCGACAAGGTGCCGCTGGACTACCAGCGCCGCCAGACGCTGAAAAACGCCGAGCGCTACATCACGCCCGAGCTGAAGGCCTTCGAGGACAAGGCGCTGTCGGCGCAGGAGCGGGCCCTGGCGCGCGAGAAGCTGCTGTACGAACAGCTGCTCGACCAGCTGCAGGCGCATGTGCCCGCCCTCACCGCGCTGGCACGCGCCCTGGCCAGCCTGGATGCGCTGGCGGCGCTGGCCGAGCGGGCGGCCACGCTGAACTGGTGCGCGCCGCAGTTCGTGCGCGAACCCTGTCTCGACATCACCCAGGGCCGCCATCCGGTGGTCGAGGCGCGGCTGCTCGAGACCGGCACCGGGCCCTTCATGCCCAACGACTGCCGGCTCGACGCCAACCGCCGCATGCTGATCATCACCGGGCCGAACATGGGCGGCAAGTCGACCTTCATGCGGCAGGTGGCGCTGATCGTGCTGCTGGCGGCGATGGGGTCGTACGTGCCGGCCTCGCAATGCCGGCTCGGCCCGATCGATGCGATCCACACCCGCATCGGCGCGGCCGACGACCTGGCCAATGCACAGTCGACCTTCATGCTGGAGATGACCGAAGCCGCAGCCATCATCCACGGCGCCACCGAACGTTCGCTGGTGCTGATGGACGAGATCGGGCGCGGCACCTCCACCTTCGACGGGCTGGCGCTGGCCGGCGCCATCGCGAGCCACCTGCATGATCGCAACCGCTCGTTCACGCTGTTCGCGACGCATTATTTCGAGCTCACCGAGTTCCCGGTGAAGCACGAACGGGCGGTGAACGTGCATGTGGCGGCGGCCGAATCGGGCGACAGCATCGTGTTCCTGCATGACATCCAGCCGGGCCCGGCCAGCCGCAGCTACGGCGTGCAGGTCGCGCGCCTGGCGGGCATGCCGGCCAGCCTGGTGCGCCAGGCGCGAGGCACACTGGAGGCGCTGGAAGCCCAGCAGCGCGCCAACGAAGCCCAGATCGACCTTTTTTCGGCGGCCCCCGAGCCGGTCGAGGCCCCGGCCTCGGCTTCGGCCCTGGAAGAAGCCCTGGCCGCCCTCCAGCCCGACACCCTGTCACCGCGTGAAGCGCTGGACGCCCTGTACCGTCTCAAGGACCTCCAAGGAAGACCCTCATGACCTACTGCGTGGCAATGCGGCTGAATGCCGGCCTCGTGTTCCTGTCGGACTCGCGCACCAACGCGGGCCTCGACCAGATCAGCACCTTCCGCAAGATGACGGTGTACGAGCAGCCGGGCGACCGCTCGATGGTGATGCTGTCGGCCGGCAACCTGGCCATCACCCAGGCCGTGCGCCAGTTGCTGCGCACCGAGACCATCCCCAGCGACGCGGGCGCGATCTCGATCTGGAACTGCCGCAGCATGTTCGATGCCGCGCGCATCGTCGGCGCCACCGTGCGCAAGGTGTACGAGCGCGATGCCGAGTCGCTGAAGAACTTCGGCATCGAGTTCAACGTGAACCTGATCTTCGGCGGTCAGATCAAGGGCGAGCCGATGCGGCTGTTCAACGTGTACGCTGCCGGCAACTTCGTCGAAGCCGGCATGGACGGCGTGTGCTACTTCCAGATCGGCGAGTCCAAGTACGGCAAGCCCATCATCGATCGGGTCGTGACGCCCACCACGCCGCTGGACCAGGCGGCCAAATGTGCCCTGGTGTCGATGGACTCCACACTGAAGTCCAACCTGTCGGTGGGCCTGCCGCTGGACATGCTGATCTACGAAGCCGACTCGCTGCATGCCTCGCGCGTGATCCACATCGACGAGAACAACACCTACTTCCGCATGATCCGCAGCACCTGGGGCCAGCGCCTGCGGGAGGTGTTCGAGTCCATCCCCGACCCGGTCTGGGGGCCCGACGCCACCGAACATTCGCTGGCCAGCCCCACGGTGCAGCAACCCGAGGCCATGCACCCGATCCGCAAGATCCAGGCACCGGAGGCCTGAGAACGTGTCGACCATCGTCTTTTCGCATGCCAACGGCTTTCCGGCCGGCACCTACCGCAAGTTGTTCGCCCAGTTCGAGGCGGCGGGCCTCACCGTGCACGCCATCGACAAGTTCGGCCACGACCCGCGCTACCCCGTCACCAGCAACTGGCCGCACCTGCGTGACCAGCTGATCCACTTCATCGAGGCCCAGGGCGCAGCCCCGGTGCATCTGGTCGGGCACTCGCTGGGCGGCTTCCTGAGCCTGCTGGCGGCGGTCCACCGCCCGGACCTCGCGCGCAGCGTGGTACTGCTGGATTCGCCGGTGATCTACGGCATCAAGGCCCACAGCGTGCGCCTGGCCAAGGCGATCGGGCTGATCCAGAAGGTGTCGCCCGGCAAGATCTCGCGCCAGCGGCGCACCACCTGGGCCAGCCCCGACGAGGCCTTCGCCCACTTCGCCGCCAAGCCCAACTTCGCCCGCTGGGACCCGGACGTGCTGCGCGACTACATCGCCGCCGGCACCCAGCCGGAAGACGACGGCCACCGGCTGAGCTTCCGGCGCGAGATCGAGACCGACATCTACAACTCGATCCCGCACCATCTGCAGGCGCTGCTGCGCCGCAAGGGCCTGCCCTGCCCGGTGGCCTTCATCGGCGGCACCCGCTCGGTCGAGGTGCGGCAGGTCGGCATGCGGGCCACCGAACAGCTCACCCGCGGGCGCGTGAGCTGGATCGAGGGCAGCCACCTCTATCCCTTCGAGCAGCCGCGTGCGACGGTCGAGCGGGTGCTGCACTGGCTGCACACCTTCGAGACCGGCCAGCACGAGGCGCATCGGCAGGCGGCCTGAGGCTCCCGGGTGGCGCCCCCCGGGCCGCCCGGCTTGGCATAAAATGCCGCTTTACCACCACAGCGGTCGTGAAAGCGGCCGCTGCACACAATGACCAAGTTTGTCTTTGTCACTGGCGGTGTGGTGTCCTCCCTTGGCAAGGGCATCGCTTCGGCCTCCCTGGCTGCGATCCTCGAATCGCGCGGCCTCTCAGTCACCCTCATCAAGCTCGATCCGTACATCAACGTCGACCCCGGCACGATGTCACCGTTCCAGCATGGTGAGGTGTTCGTGACCGATGACGGCGCGGAAACCGACCTGGATCTCGGCCACTACGAACGTTTCATCACCACCCGGATGAAGCGCAGCAACAACTTCACGACCGGCCAGATCTACAAGACCGTGCTCGAGAAGGAGCGCCGCGGCGACTACCTCGGCAAGACCGTGCAGGTGATTCCCCACATCACCAACGAGATCCAGGAATACGTGCGGCGCGGCGCCGGCGTGGGCACGGCCGACGCCGTGGACGTGGCCATCGTCGAGATCGGCGGCACGGTCGGTGACATCGAGTCCCTGCCCTTCCTGGAAGCCGTGCGCCAGATGAGCCTGAAGCTCGGCCCCAACAACACCGCGTTCGTGCACCTCACCTACGTGCCCTGGATCGCAGCCGCCGGCGAGCTCAAGACCAAGCCCACCCAGCACACGGTGCAGAAGCTGCGCGAGATCGGCATCCAGCCCGATGCGCTGCTGTGCCGCGCCGACCGCCGCATCCCGGAAGACGAGCGCGAGAAGATCTCGCTGTTCACCAACGTGCCCGAGTACGGCGTGATCTCGATGTGGGACGTCGACACGATCTACAAGGTGCCCCGCATGCTGCACGAGCAGGGGCTGGACCAGCTGATCTGCACCAAGCTGCACCTGAGCACCCGCCCGACCGACCTGTCGCGCTGGGACAACCTCGTCCATGAGGTCGAGCACCCGCAGCGTGAGGTCACGATCGCGATGTGCGGCAAGTACGTCGAGCTGAGCGACTCGTACAAGTCGCTGAACGAGGCGCTGCGCCATGCCGGCATCCACAACCATGCCCGCGTGCGGATCGAATACGTCGACTCCGAGGAGCTGACCCCGGCCAACATCGACCAGCTCGCCCAGTACGACGCCATCCTGGTGCCCGGCGGCTTCGGCAAGCGTGGTGTGGAAGGCAAGATCCTGGCCGCGCAGTACGCCCGCGAGCACCAGGTGCCCTACCTGGGCATCTGCCTGGGCATGCAGGTGGCCACCATCGAATACGCCCGCCACAAGGCCGGGCTGTCGGGTGCCAACAGCACCGAATTCGAGCCACAGGCCCCGCACCCGGTCATCGCGCTGATCGACGAATGGCAGGATGCCGACGGCTCGATCCAGAAGCGCGACGAACACTCCGACCTCGGCGGCACGATGCGCCTGGGTTCGCAAAGCTCCGACGTCAAGCCCGGCACGCTGGCCCACGAGATCTACGGCGACGTGGTCACCGAACGCCACCGTCACCGCTACGAGGCCAACGAAAAGTACCTGGCCAAGCTCGAGGAAGCGGGCCTGGTGATCTCGGCCATCACCCAGCGCGAGAAGCTGACCGAGATCGTCGAACTGCCGCGCAGCGTGCACCCGTGGTTCATGGGCGTGCAGTTCCACCCCGAGTTCAAGTCCACACCCTGGGGCGGCCACCCGCTGTTCACGTCCTACATCCGGGCTGCGCTGGCACATCAGGCCGAGGCCAAACCCCAGTCCCAGCGCGGCAACGCCAGCGCCGCGGTGCGGCCGATCGCGGCCGCCTGAGCCGGCACGCCACGGCACACCCAAGGAATCACGCCCATGAAACTATGCGGATTCGACGTCGGGCTGGATCGGCCCTTCTTCCTCATCTCCGGGCCCTGTGTGGTCGAGTCCGAGCAACTGCAGATGGACACGGCCGGCACCCTGAAGGAAATCACCTCGGCGCTCGGCATCCCGTTCATCTTCAAGTCGAGCTACGACAAGGCCAACCGCTCCAGCGGCGCGTCCTTCCGCGGCCCCGGCATGGAGCGGGGGCTGGAGATCCTGGCCAAGGTACGCCGTGAACTGCAGGTGCCGGTGCTCACCGACGTGCACAGCGAGGCCGAGATCCCGGCCGTGGCCCAGGTGGTCGACGTACTCCAGACGCCCGCCTTCCTGTGCCGCCAGACCGACTTCATCCGCGCCGTGGCGCAGTCGGGCAAGCCGGTGAACATCAAGAAGGGCCAGTTCCTGGCGCCGGGCGACATGAAAAACGTCATCGACAAGGCCCGCGCCGCAGCGCGCGAAAAAGGCCTGCCCGAAGACAGCTTCATGGCCTGCGAACGGGGCGCGAGCTTCGGCTACAACAACCTCGTCTCCGACATGCGCTCGCTGGCCATCATGCGCGAGACCGGCGCGCCGGTGGTGTTCGACGCCACCCACTCGGTGCAGCTGCCCGGTGGGCAGGGCACAAGCTCGGGCGGCCAGCGCGAGTTCGTGCCGGTGCTGTCGCGCGCGGCGGTGGCGGTCGGTGTGGCGGGCCTGTTCATGGAAACCCACCCCAACCCCGCACAGGCGCTCAGCGACGGCCCCAACGCCGTGCCGCTCAAGCGCATGAAGGACCTGCTCGGCACGCTGGTGGAGCTCGATCGCATCACCAAGCGCAACGGCTTTCTCGAAACCGACTTCAACTGACACCGCATGAGCGCCTACATCATTGCCGACGTGACGGTGACCAACGAGACCCAGTACGCCGAGTACCGCCAGTGGTCCACCGCCGCCATGCAGGCCCACGGCGCGAAGGTGCTGGTGCGCGGTGGCGACCCGCAGACGCTGGAAGGCGACTGGGCCCCCACGCGCATCGTGGTCCTGGAGTTTCCCGACATCGACCGGGCCCGCGCCTTCAACGACTCGCCCGAATACGGTCGCGCCCGCGCGGCCCGTCAGGGCGCCGCGATCATGCGCATGGTGCTTGTTCAAGGCGCGTAACCGGAATCTGTTCCAATGCGGGGCGCATTTTCGAAGTCCCACCCACCGAACACCTGCTTATCAGAAGAGGAAGACCTGAATGAGTGCCATCGTTGACATCGTCGGCCGCGAGATCCTGGACAGCCGCGGCAACCCCACCGTGGAGTGCGACGTGCTGCTGGAATCCGGCGTGATGGGGCGTGCCGCCGTGCCGTCCGGCGCCTCCACCGGCTCGCGCGAAGCGATCGAGCTGCGTGACGGCGACAAGAGCCGCTACCTCGGCAAGGGCGTGCTGAAGGCCGTCGAGCATGTCAACACCGAGATCTCCGAGGCCGTGCTGGGCCTCGATGCCTCGGAACAGGCCTTCCTGGACCGCACCCTGATCGACCTGGACGGCACCGAGAACAAGAGCCGTCTGGGTGCGAACGCCACGCTGGCGGTGTCGATGGCCGTGGCCCGCGCCGCCGCCGAGGAATCCGGCCTGCCGCTGTACCGCTACTTCGGCGGCTCCGGCTCGATGCAGATGCCCGTGCCGATGATGAACGTCATCAACGGTGGTGCGCATGCCAACAACAACCTCGACCTGCAGGAGCTGATGATCCTGCCGATCGGCGCGCCCAGCTTCCGCGAGGCCGTGCGTTACGGTGCCGAGGTGTTCCATGCCCTCAAGAAGATCATCCACGACAAGGGCATGAGCACGGCCGTGGGCGACGAAGGCGGCTTTGCCCCCAACGTGGCCAGCCACGAGGCCGCGATCCAGCTGATCCTCGAGGCGATCGAGAAGGCAGGCTACACCGCTGGCGAGCAGATCGCACTGGGCCTGGACTGCGCCGCCAGCGAGTTCTACAAGGACGGCAAGTACCACCTTGAAGGTGAAGGCTTGACGCTGAGCGCCGAAGAGTGGACCAACGTGCTGAGCACCTGGGTCGACAAGTACCCGATCATCAGCATCGAAGACGGCATGGGCGAAGGCGACTGGGACGGCTGGAAGCACCTGACCGAACGCCTGGGCAAGAAGGTGCAGCTGGTGGGCGACGACCTGTTCGTCACCAACACCCGCATCCTGCGTGAAGGCATCGAGAAGAACATCGCCAACTCGATCCTCATCAAGATCAACCAGATCGGCACGCTGACCGAAACCTTCGCCGCGATCGAGATGGCCAAGCGCGCGGGGTACACCGCCGTGATCTCGCACCGTTCCGGCGAGACCGAAGACTCCACCATCGCCGACATCGCCGTGGGCACCAACGCCGGCCAGATCAAGACCGGCTCGATGTCCCGCTCGGACCGCGTGGCCAAGTACAACCAGCTGCTGCGCATCGAGGAAGACCTCGGCGACATCGCCAGCTACCCCGGCCGCTCGGCGTTCTACAACCTGCGCTGACACCGGTACGGAACGCGCACCATGCGATTCATCACCCTGGGGTTGCTGATCCTGCTCGGGCTGGTCCACGTGGAATTGTGGTTCGGCAAGAACGGTGTCGCCCGGGGGATGGAGCTCAAGGCGAAGCTGGTCGAGCAGCAGGCGGCCAACGAGGTCGCCCGCGCTCGCAACCAGCAACTGGCCGCCGAGGTGCGCGACCTGAAGGAAGGCCTTGAGATGGTCGAGGAAAAGGCTCGCTTCGAACTGGGCATGATCAAGCCCGACGAGATCTTCGTGCAGGTCACCCCTGCGCGCTGATGCGGGCCTGAGCCCTCCCTGCCGGGCCGGCAGCCCCAACGCACCGGCGTAGGCCCTGCCCGGCGGACACCTGCCCGACACGGCGTGATTTCACCCTGGCCGCATCTGCTGCCACCGCCCGCCGCACCATGGACACCCTGCTCACCGCTGCCCAGCCCCTGTTTGCCGTGGCCTTCACCGCGCTTGGCGCGCCGGTCACCTGGCTGGAACTGCTGGCCTTCGTGCTCGCCCTGGCCATGGTAGTGTGCAACATCCGCGTGATTCCCTGGGGCTGGCCGCTGGCCATCGTCAGTTCCCTGCTCTACTTCCTGCTCTTCTGGCAGCATCGGCTGTATGGCGATGCCAGCCTGCAGATCTTCTTTGCCGCCGTCGCCTCCTGGGGCTGGTGGCAATGGCTGCGCGGCACGACCGCCGATGGCCAGGCGCTGCGGGTGCGTCGCCTGCCGGCCACCGGCCGCTGGGGTGCACTGATCGCGGCCCTGCTGGCCTGGCCCCTGCTCGGCCTCTTCCTGGACCGGCACACCGACACCGACGTGCCCTACTGGGACGCCTTCCCCACTGCGCTGAGCGTGGTCGGGCAGTTCCTGCTCGGGCGCAAGTACGTCGAGAACTGGCCCACCTGGGTGGCTGTCAACATCGTGAGTGTCAGCCTGTTCGCCTACAAGGGCCTGTGGCTGACCGTTGTGCTCTACAGCCTGTTCGTGTTCATGTCGTTTGCCGGCTGGCGCGCATGGCATGCACGCGCCCTGCACCCAGCCTGAGGCGCCGATGGCACTGGTGGTCGGCATCCTCGGTGCGGAAAGCACCGGCAAGTCGGACCTGGCGCTGGCGCTGGCCGAACGCGCCCGTGCTTGTGGCGTCACCACTGCGGTGATCGACGAGTACTTGCGCGAGTTCTGCATCCGGGCCGGGCGCACCCCCGTGGTGACCGAACAGGCCCACATCGCCCGCGAGCAGACCCGCCGCATCCTGGCCGCCAGCCGCACGCATGCCCTGGTGCTGGCCGACACCACGGCCCTGATGACAGCCGTCTACAGCGAGTACATCTTCGGCGACCTCAGCCTGTACGACAGCGCGCTGCAGGACCACCGCCTGTGCGACCACACCCTGCTGACCGGCCTGGACATGCCCTGGCTGCCCGACGGCCTGCAGCGCGACGGCCCGCATGTGCGAGGCCCCGTCGATGCGCTGCTGCGCCAGCAGTTGCAGACGGCCGGCGTGGGCTACTCGGTGGTGTATGGCCTGGGCCCCGCCCGTGTCGATGCGGGCTGGCGGCTGCTGGTGCGTCCGTTGCAGCAAGCGGGCCTGTTGGTCAATGAGCCGGTGCCGCAGCAGCCCGCCGATCCGGGCAGCCAGCGCCTGCGGCCGATGTGCCGCGAATGCCTGGTGCCCGAATGCGAGCACCTCGGCCTGGGCCTGGCCCGGCTGGTCAGCGGCCGCTGAGGCCACCCGCCGGCGCCACGCCCCGGGGAGCCTACTGCACCGCCGAAGACGACGGCGGGTGATCCCGGTCCGGCAGAAACAGCGCCCGCACGTCGACGGCATCGAAGGTGTACTGCGCGCCGCAGAAGTCACAGCCGACCTCGACCTCGCCGCGCTCGGCGACGATGCCGTCCACCTCTTCCTGACCCAGGCCCTTGAGCATGCGCCCCACCCGCTCGCGCGAACAGGTGCAGGCAAAGTGCGGCCCGTCCTCGCCGGTCATCGGCTCGAAGCGGCGCACGGTCTCTTCCCAGAACAGGCGGTGCAGGATGGTGTTGGCATCCAGCGTCAGCAGTTCCTCGCGGGTGAGCGTGCTGGCCAGGTGCGCGATGCGGTTGTAGTCCTCGTTCAGGCCGATCTCGTCTTCGTTGCGACCCTGGCCCTCGAGATTGCCCTCGCCCTGCACCGGCAGGCGCTGGATCAGCAGGCCGGCGGCCACCTTGTCGTCGGCGGCGAGGATCAGCCGGGTGTCGAGCTGCTCGGACTGCAGCATGTAGTGCTCCAGCACCTCGCTGATGCGCTGCAGCGGCTCGCGACGGTCGCCATGCAGCGACACCACCCCCTGGTAGGGCTGCTGCCCTGGCTTGCGGCCCTTGGGATCGAGCGTGATCGCGCAACGCCCCTGGCCATGCACATTGACCAGGCCTTCAAGGCGGGCGTGATCATCGACCTCCCCCACCACCTTGGCCGTGGCGCGCACGCCGAGGTCGGACTGCACCTCGGCCACCGCGAGCTTCACCGGGCCGTCGCCGTGGATCTGCAGGATCAGCGCGCCGTCGAACTTGATGTTCGACTGCATCAGCACACCGGCTGCGGCCATCTCGCCCAGCAGTTCGCGCACAGGCGGGGCAAAGGCGCCCACCTGCTCGCGCCGGCTGAGCATGTCGGTCCAGGCATCGGTCAGGCGCACCAGCATGCCGCGCACCGGCATGCCTTCGAAAATGAACTTGTGGAGTTCGGACATCAGGCAATCTTCTTCAAGCCGCGGCGATAACGTGCCGCATTCTCGACATAGTGCAGCGCCCCCTTGCGGAAGGCAGCGATCTGCTCGTCGGTCAGTTGTTTGACGGCCTTGGCCGGTGAACCCAGGATCATCGACCCATCGGGGAATTCCTTGCCTTCGGTGACCAGTGCCCCGGCCCCGACGACGCAGTTGCGGCCGATGCGTGCCCCATTGAGCACCACGGCCTGGATGCCGATCAGCGAGCCATCGCCGATGGTGCAGCCGTGCAGCATGACCTGATGGCCGACCGTCACGTCGTCACCGATGGTCAGCGGCGAGCCCAGGTCGGAGTGCAGCACCGAGTTGTCCTGGATGTTGCTGCGCCGCCCGATGCGGATGGGTTCGTTGTCGCCACGGATCACCGTGCCGAACCACACGCTGGCGTCCTCGGCCAGCTCGACCCGGCCGATCACGGTGGCCGAATCGGCCACCCAGGCGGTGTCGTGGACGGTGGGGCTCGCCTCGTCGAGCTGGTAGATCGCCATGGGGGGTACTCCTGAAGAACCCATAATTCTAGGGATGAACGCCCGTGCCGACGCCCTGACGATTCTTGGCCTTCGCGACCCGAAGGACAAGGCCGAGCGGGCGCGCGCGCTTTTCCAGGCCGTGATGGCAGGCGCCGGACTGCACCCGGACCAGCCCCTGGACGACCCGGGCGACCTGCCCGGCCGGCCCGATCGCCCGCAGCTCGTGCCGCCCGACACCGTGCCGCGCCGTTCGCCGTTCACGCGCGAGGGCCGTGCGGCCTTGCTGCATGCGATTGCGCACATCGAGTTCAACGCGATCAACCTGGCACTGGACGCCGTCTGGCGTTTTGCCGGCATGCCGCCCGCGTTTTATGTCGACTGGCTGCGGGTGGCCAGCGAGGAAGCCCTGCATTTCAGCCTGCTGCGGGAGCACCTGGCCGCGCTGGGCCATGATTACGGCGACTTCACCGCGCACGATGGCCTGTGGACGATGACCGAGCGCACGCGTCACGACATCGTCGCCCGCATGGCCCTGGTGCCGCGCACGCTCGAGGCCCGCGGGCTCGACGCCACGCCGCTGATCCAGGCCAAGCTCGCCCGCGCGGGCGACCACCGCGCGGTGGAGATCCTGGACATCATCCTGCGCGACGAGGTGGGCCATGTGGCCATCGGCAATCATTGGTATCGCTGGCTGTGCGAGCGCGACGGGCTGGACCCGGTGGCCCACTACGGCGTGCTGGTGCGCCGGCACGAGGCACCCCGCCTGAAGCCCCCGTTCAACCGGGCGGCGCGCAAGAAGGCTGGGTTCACCGATGCCGAACTGGCCTGGCTCGAAGACCCGTTCCAGACGCCAGCGGCGCCAGACCCGGCCTGACGACGCGCCCCGCGCGGCTCGCACCGGGCGACTTACAGGTCGCCGATGAAGTAGCGCTTGAGGCCGGCCAGGATCATCTCGACGGCAATGGCCGTCAGCACCAGGCCCATCAGTTTTTCGAGTGCGCTGACGACCGAGTCCCCCAGCAGGCGGCGGATGCGGTCCGCAGCCAGCAGCACCACGCCGGAGACCAGCATCGCGCACGAAAGCGCCCCCACCCATTCGGCCATGCGGTCGGGCTGGCGCGACGCCAGCAGCAGCACGGTGGCCATGGCCGACGGCCCGGCCATCAGGGGGACAGCCAGCGGAAAGATGAAGGGCTCGCGTTCGGACTCGGACGCATAGATCGACTCGCCCGAGCCGAAGATCATCCGGATCGCGATCATCAGCAGGATGACACCACCGGCCACCTCGAGCGAACGCTCGGACAGATGCATGAGCTTCAGAAAACTCTCGCCCGCGAACATGAACGCGGCCAGCGCCGCAAAGGCCAGCACCACCTCGCGGATCGCCACCCATCGCTTGCGCTCGGGCGGCACCCCCTTCATCACCGAAATGAAGATGGGCAGGCTGCCGAAGGGGTCGAGCACCAGCAGCAGCAGGATGAAGGCAGAAACGAAGGTGTGGTCCATCGGGCGATTGTCTCAGCCCGCACACCGAGAAAAGTTCGGCACAACGCCCCGGCGGGCGGCAGCGGGTCAGCCGCGCGGGTGGTGCCTTGCGTGCAGCACCTTGAGCCGCTCGCGGGCCACATGGGTGTAGATCTGGGTGGTCGAGATGTCGGCGTGCCCCAGCAGCATCTGCACCGCCCGCAGGTCGGCACCATGGTTGAGCAGATGGGTGGCAAAGGCGTGGCGCAGCGTGTGCGGCGACAGCGGCACCTGGATGTCGGCCTGGCGGGCGTACTTCTTGATCAGGATCCAGAACATCTGGCGTGTCATGCCGTCGCCGCGGGCCGTCACGAACAGCGCATCGCTGGCCTGCCCGCCCAGGATCACCCCGCGCGCCTCGCTCAGGTAGCGCCGCAGCCAGCCGTGGGCCTCGTCGCCAAAGGGCACCAGCCGTTCGCGCGAGCCCTTGCCCATCACCCGCAGTGCGCCTTCATTCAGGCCCAGGTGCACCGTCTTCAGGGTCACCAGCTCGCTCACACGCAGGCCGCTGGCGTACATCAGCTCGAGCATGGTGCGGTCGCGCAGGCCCAGCGGCGTGTCCACGTCGGGGGCATCCAGCAGGGCCACCACCTGGGCTTCGCTCAGTGTCTTGGGCACCCGCATCGGCTGGTGTGCGGCCAGCAGGCGCAGGGTGGGGTCCGCCGTGATCAGGTGCTCGCGCAGCGCCCAGTGGAAGTAGCGCCTGAACACCGCCAGCCGGCGATTCGATGTGGTCGCCTTGGTGTCGGCGCGGTGCACCGCATAGCTGCGCAGGTCGGTCTCGGTGGTCGCGTCGATGGACTTGGCCGTCGTCTGTGCGAGCCATGCCGCGTACAGGCTGAGATCGCGCCGGTAGGCCGCCAGCGTGTTTTTTGCCAGGCCCTCCTCGATCCACAGGGCGTCGATGAAGCGGTCGATGGCCGCCTGGCTGGCGTCGGGTAGCGTCATGCAGGAAAAAAGGCCACCCCTTGCGGCGGTGGCCTGGCTCGTGACAGGGAAGTGCAAGCTTAGTCGAGCTTGAGCTTCTGCTGTTCCACGACCTTCTTGTAGACCTCGTATTCGGCCTTGGTCTGCGCCGCGAACTGCTCGGGCGTGTTGCCGACGATCAGCGAGCCGGTGTCCTCGATGCGCTTGCGCACGTCGGGGTTCTCCAGCGTCTTCTTGGTGGCGGCGTAGATCTTGTCGACCACGTCCTTGGGCATGCCCTTGGGGCCCTGGAAGCCGTAGTAGGCCATGCGGTTCACCGGCTCCAGGCCGACTTCCTTGAACGTGGGCACGTTGGGCAGGATCGCCAGACGCTCGGGCGCGGCCACGACGATGGGCACCAGGCGGCCGTCCTTGATGAAGGGCAGTGCCGAGGGCAGGTTGTCGAAGATGATCGGCACCTGGCCGGCGACGGTGTCGTTCAGGGCCGGGCCGGCGCCACGGTAGGGGATGTGCGTGATGAAGGTGCCCGACAGGGACTTGTACAGCTCCATCTGCAGGTGGCCGATGCCACCGGTGCCGGAGCTGGCGAACGAGTACTTGCCTGGGTTCTTCTTGACCTCGGCCACGAAGCTCTTGTAGTCCTTCGCCGGGAAGGACGGATGCACCGCGATCACGTTGGGCGTGGCCGCGATGTTGATGATCGAGGTGAAGTCGGTCACCGGGTTGTACGGCGTCTTGGGGTTGATGGCCGGGTTCGATGCGGTGGTCGACACCGTGGCCATGCCCAGCGTGTAGCCGTCCGGCGTGGCCTTGGTGATCTCGTTCGCCCCGATGATGCCCCCGCCGCCGGCCTTGTTCTCGACGATCATCGGCTGGCCCAGCGCGGCCTGGATCTTGTCGGCCATGACGCGGGCGATGATGTCGGTCGTGCCACCCGGCGCAAACGGCACGACCACGCGCACCGGCTTGGTCGGGTAGGCCTGGGCCCACGCAGCACCGCTGGTGGCGAGCATGGCGGGCACGGCGAGAGCGGCGGCAATGAGGTGTCTGCGCTGCATCTGGGGGTCTCCTTGGGTGATGAAAAGAATGCAAGACATCGCGGGGTGCGCCAGCGGCGAGAAGGGTCTGCAAGGCACCCTGCGATACGTTCCTGCCTATGCTGTGCGACGAACGCGCAAGGGCGATTGTGGGAACTACGCATCGTGCCGCCGAAGTTGGCGCGCCCTGCCCTGGCACACTCGGGACAACCCTTGGTTTGCACACCCGATGTCCGACGCCCTGCTCCTGTTGCCCGACTTCCTGCTGATCGTCTGCGGCTTTCTGCTGTGCCGTTACACCGCGTTGAATCGCAGCGTCTGGGAGTCGGTCGAGCGGCTGGTGTACTACCTGCTGTTCCCGGTGCTGCTGTTCAACTCCATCGTGCGCAGCCCGCTGGAGTTCGTCACCACGCTGCCGCTGGTGCTCAGCGGCCTGGGCATCGTCACGGTGGGCATCGCCAGCGCCTATGCCCTGCGGCGGCTGCCGGGCGTGGACCCGGTGCTGCATGCCTCGGGTGCGCAGGTGGCCTTCCGCTTCAATTCGTATGTCGCACTGGCGCTCGCGGACAAACTGGGCGGCGCCGACGGCGTGACCTGGACCGCGCTGCTGGTGGCGCTGTGCGTGCCGCTGTGCAACTTTGGCGCCGTGTGGCCGCTGGCGCGCCATGGTGGCCACGGCTTCTGGCGCGAGATCGCGCGCAACCCGTTGATCCTGGCCACCGTGGGTGGCCTGGTGGCCAATCTGCTGGGCGTGCGTTTTGTCGACCCGATCGGCCCGACGCTGCACCGCATCGGCCAGGCCGCCCTGCCGCTCGGGCTGATGGCCGTGGGCGCCGGGCTCAAGCTCGGTGGTCTGTGGGCCGGCCCGCAACTCGCGGCCGGCCTGCTGGCCATCCGGCACGCGCTGCTGCCCCTGGTGGCCCTGGCACTCGTGCACCTGGCGGGTGTGCCGCCGGCGCAGCAGCCCATCGTCGTGGCCTTTTCGGCGATGCCCACGGCCTCCAGTGCCTATGTGCTGGCCGTGCGCATGGGCGGCAACGGTGCCTTCGTGGCGGGCCTGGTGACGGTGTCGACCCTGCTGGGCATGGCGTCGATCCCGGTCTGGCTGGCCGTGCTCAGGGCGTGGTAGCGGGACTGCCGGCCTGCTCGAGCGCCCACACGATGTGTTCGCGCACCAGCGCGCTCGTGGCGGGGTCGTCGGCGCGCTCGCGCAAGGCCTGTGCGGCCCCGGGCACCGGGC
This sequence comes from uncultured Comamonadaceae bacterium, assembly GCA_946482595.1. The sequence continues at coordinate 34,790 of CAMLSD010000013.1, read as the reverse complement.
CGGCGCGCAAGGCGTTGCCCAGGGCCACGGCCAGATTGCGTTGCCAGCGCTCGTGCCCGATGCGGCGGATGGCGCTGCCTTCGGTCCGGCGCAGGAACTCCGCCTCGTTCCAGCCGAACAGGTCGAGCAGGCTCGCCTGGCCAAAGCCGTCGCGCACATCGAAGTCCGACACCGGCGCGACCCGGGCGTACTTGTTCCAGGGGCACACCAGCTGGCAGTCGTCGCAGCCGTAGATGCGGTTGCCCAGCAGCGACCGCAGCTCGGTCGGGATCGGCCCGGCATGCTCGATCGTGAGGTAGGAGATGCAGCGGCGCGCGTCCAGTCGGTACGGCCCCACGATGGCCCCGGTGGGGCAGGCCGTGATGCAGGCGCTGCACGAGCCGCAGTGTGCGTCCACCGGTGGTGTGGCGGGCAGGTGGCGGTCGATGTAGATCTCGCCGAGGAAAAACATCGACCCGCCCTCACGGTCCAGGGCCAGCGTGTGCTTGCCGCGCCAGCCAATGCCGCTGCGGGCTGCCAGTTCCACCTCCAGCACGGGTGCGGAGTCGGTGAACACCCGGTGCCCCAGCGGGCCGACGGCCTGCGCCAGCCGCTCGGCGAGCTTCTGCAGGCGTTGCCGCAGGACCTTGTGGTAGTCCCGCCCACGTGCGTAGATCGACACCACCGCCTCGTCGTGACGCAGCGAGCGGGCCCGCTCGGTCTCGCGCCAGGTGGCCAGGTCGGTGTCACGCGGCAGGTAGTCCATGCGCGCGGTGATCACGCTGACGGTGCCCGGCACCAGCTCGCCGGGGCGCGCCCGCTTGAGGCCATGGGCGGCCATGTAGGCCATCGAACCGTGAAAACCTGCGTCCAGCCACGCCTGCAGGCCGGCTTCGGCTTCATGAAGGTCGACACCGGACACCCCGATCTGGGAAAATCCCAGCTCATGTGCCCACCCACGAAGCTGCGCCAGCAGGTCTGCTGCGCCCGCGTCGGGGTCTGATTCTCCGGCTTGATGCATTCGACGATTCTAGGAACTCGCCATCTCCACTGGTCCGACGAGGCCGCCTGCGAAGCATTCGCCCGGGCGATGGCCGAGCGACCCGAACTGCACGATGCCCTGATCGAACTGCACGGCCCGCTGGGTGCCGGCAAGACCACCTTCGTGCGCCACCTGCTGCGCAGCCTGGGCGTGAGCGGGCGCATCAAGAGCCCCACCTACGCCGTGATGGAGCCCTACGAGTACCTTCCGCGCCGTGCTTCGGGGGCCGATCAGTTGCCAGAACCCAACACCCCCTTGAAATGCTGGCACTTCGACTTCTATCGTTTCAGCGACCCGCGGGAATGGGAGGACGCCGGCCTGCGCGAGATCCTGGGCGGGCCGGGCCTGAAGCTGGTCGAATGGCCCACCCAGGCCGGCACCCTGCTGCCCCCACCTGACCTGCGCATGGAACTCAGCCTGCTCGATGACCACCAACGCGACGTGATGATCAAGGCCTGTACCCCCAAGGGGCTGGCGCTGCTCGGATGAAGCGGCGCAACCTGCTCCAAGCGTCCGGCAGCCTGGTGCTGCTGCTCACCACCCATGAGCTCGCCTATGGCGCGGCGATCGTGGCCGTGCGCGTCTGGCCGGCGGCCGACTACACACGCGTCACGATCGAAAGCGACAGCCAGCTCGCCGCGCGGCACTTCACCACCCCGGCGCCCGACCGGGTGGTGATCGACATCGACGGGCTCGAGCTCAGCCCCAAGCTGCGCGAGATCGTCGGCAAGATCAAGCCCGACGACCCCTACATCGCCGGGGTGCGCGTGGGCCAGAACCAGCCGCGTGTGGTGCGTCTGGTGATCGACCTGAAGCAGCCGGTGGACCCCCAGGTCTTCGGCCTGCCGCCCGTGGCCGCCTACAACCACCGGCTCGTCTTTGACCTCTACCCCACCGTGGCGGCCGATCCGCTGGTGGCACTGATCCGCGAGAAGGAGCAGGCCGAACGCGAGGCCAAGGTGGCACTGCAGGACGCCCTGGGCGAGTTCATCGACAAGGTGCACCGCCCGCGTCCGATCGATGCGGCCACCCCGCCGGTGACCGCGGCCGCCCCCCCGCCTGCACCCGCCTCGGCCGCGGGGCCGGCGCCCGCCCCGGTGCCCGAACCCCAGACGCGCCGCGCCGAACTGGACCCGGCCGCCCAGCGCAAGATCGACCGCCTGATCATCGTGGCCCTCGACCCCGGCCACGGCGGTGAGGACCCCGGTGCGATCGGCCCGTCCGGCCTGCAGGAAAAGGACGTGGTGCTCAGCGTGGCACGCAAGCTGCGCGACCGCATCAATGCGCTGCCCAACATGCGGGCCATGCTGACGCGCGATTCCGACTTTTTCGTGCCGCTGCAGCAGCGCGTCCAGAAGGCCAGGCGTGTGCAGGCCGACCTGTTCATCTCGATCCACGCCGATGCCTTCACCAACCCGCAGGCCCGCGGCGCCTCGGTGTTTGCGCTGTCCGAGCGCGGCGCGACCAGCACGTCGGCCCGCTGGCTGGCCAACAAGGAAAACGCCGCCGACCTGGTGGGCGGCGCCAACCTGCGCCACAACGACGGCTCGGTGATGCGCACGCTGCTGGACATGTCCACCACCGCGCAGATCAACGACAGCCTGCGCGTGGGCACCGAGGTGCTGGGCCAGATCGGCCGCGTCGGCCGGCTGCACAAGCGCCGCGTCGAACAGGCCGGGTTTGCGGTGCTCAAGGCACCCGACATCCCCTCGATCCTGGTCGAGACCGCCTTCATCTCCAACCCCGAAGAAGAAGCCAAGCTGCGCTCGGCGGCCTACCAGAACGAACTGGTCGAGGCGCTGCTGGTCGGTATCCGGCGCTACTTCGCCAAGAACCCGCCGCTGGCACGCAACCGGCAGGTGTGACCGCGCCCGCGCGCTGACGTCGTCGCGCTTGCGTTGTGTCAAGCAGGCCCGTGTGGCGCGGGCCTACCCTGGGGCTTCCGACAAGGAGGCCGCACCATGGGCAGCAACTGGATCCGCTGGTTTTCTGAACTCGGCGTGGCCGATGTGCCGCTGGTGGGTGGCAAGAATGCGTCGCTCGGCGAGATGGTCCGCGAGTTGTCCGCCCAGGGCGTGCGCGTGCCCAACGGCTTTGCCGTGACGGCGCAGGCCTACCGCGCGGTGCTCGACCGTGCCGATGCCTGGCCGCGCCTGCGTGCGGCGCTCGATGGTCTTGACGTGCGTGATGTGGACGACCTGGCCCGGCGGGCCCGCATCGCACGCGACATCGTGCTGGCCGCCCCCCTGCCCGACGAGATGGTGGCTCAGGTGAGACAGGCCTACGCGGCCTTGCAGGATCAGTACGGCGACACCCTCAGCCTGGCCGTGCGCAGTTCGGCCACCGCCGAAGACCTGCCCACCGCCAGCTTTGCGGGCCAGCATGAGACCTTCCTCAACATCAGCGGCGAGGCCCGCCTGCTCGACGCGATCCGCCAGTGTTTTGCCAGCCTGTTCAAGGATCGCGCCATTGCCTACCGGGTCGAGCACGGGTTCGATCATTTCAAGGTGTTCCTGTCGGTGGGGGTGATGAAGATGGTGCGGGCCGATCGTGGCGCGGCCGGGGTCAGCTTCTCTCTCGACACCGACAGCGGCTTTCGCGACGTGGTGTTCACCACGGGCGCCTGGGGCCTGGGCGAAAACGTCGTGCAGGGCACTGTCGACCCGGACGAGTTCTACGTCCATAAGCCCAGCCTGGCCCGGGGCTTCAGGACGGTGCTGCGGCGCCGGCTGGGCTCCAAGGAGATGCGCATGGTCTATGCCCAGGCCGCCGGCCGCGAGAGTGTGCGCAACGTGCCGACCGCGCCGGAAGACCGGGCCCGCTTCTGCCTCAGCGACAGCGAGGTGGTGGACCTGGCCGAGATGGTGGTGCGCATCGAGGCGCACTACAGCCGCAAGGCGGGCCGCCCCACACCGATGGACGTCGAATGGGCACGCGACGGCCTCGATGGCGAGATCTACATCGTGCAGGCACGCCCCGAAACCGTGGCCTCGCGCAAGGCGGTCGGCCAGATCGAGGAGGTCCATCTCGAGAGTCAGGCCGAAACACGGGTCACCGGGCGGGCCGTGGGCGCGCGGGTGGCCAGCGGCCGGGTCCGCGTGATCAGCGACGTGGCACAACTGGGCGAGTTCCAGCCAGGCGAGGTGCTGGTGGCCGACACGACCATGCCCGACTGGGGCACGGTGATGAAACGTGCCGCCGCGGTGGTCACCAACCGGGGTGGGCGCACCTGCCATGCGGCGATCGTCGCCCGCGAGCTGGGCATCCCGGCCGTCGTGGGCTGCGGCGAGGCCACGCAGCGGCTGCACACCGGCGACGTGGTGACGGTCTCGTGTGCCCACGGCGCCACCGGGCGTGTGCTGGCCGGCAAGGTGGCAGCGTCGTGCAGCACGGTGGACGTCTCGGCCCTGCCTCGGCCGCTCACGCGGGTGATGGTCAACATCGGCAACCCCGACCTGGCCTTCCAGACCGCGCTGCTGCCCTGTGACGGCGTGGGGCTGGCCCGCATGGAGTTCATCGTTGCCGAGCACATCCGCGTGCACCCGATGGCGCTGGTGCATCCCGAGCGCGTGGCCGACCTGGCCGTGCGCCGGGAGATCGAACACCTGGCGCGCGGCTTTGCGCGGCCGGTCGACTACTTCGTGCGTGAACTGTCCGAGGGGGCTGCAACCATTGCCGCGGCCTTCCACCCTCGCCCGGTGATCATCCGCATGTCGGACTTCAAGACCAACGAATACGCCGGTCTGCTGGGCGGCAAGTGGTTCGAGCCGGCCGAGGCCAATCCGATGATCGGATTTCGCGGCGCCTCACGCTATGCCCACCCGGCCTATGCCGAAGGCTTTGCGCTCGAATGTGCCGCGATGAAGCGGGTGCGCGACGAAATGGGGCTGACCAACCTGAAGCTCATGATCCCGTTCTGCCGACGGGTCGACGAAGCCGAGCGCGTCCTGGCCATGATGGCCGAGTGCGGCCTGGCGCGGGGGCAGCACGGGCTTGAGATCTACATGATGTGCGAGATCCCGAACAACGTGTTGCAGATCGACGCGTTTGCCCGACTGTTCGACGGCTTTTCCATCGGCTCCAATGATCTGACGCAGCTGGTGCTCGGCGTGGACCGGGACTCCGAGATCGTCGCCTTCGACTTCGACGAACGCGACCCGGGTGTGCTGATGATGCTGCAGATGGCCATTCAGGGAGCGCACCGCAACGCGCGCCATGTCGGCATCTGCGGCCAGGCCCCCTCGGACGATCCGCAGATGGCCCGCTTCCTGGTCGAGCAGGGCATCGATTCGCTGAGCGTCACGCCCGACACCCTGCTCCAGGTGATGCGTGACGTGGTGACCCTGGAGCAGCAGCTCGGCCGCGGTGCGCCACGCCCGCCGATCCACCGTGAAGGAGACTGATGATGAGCCGACCGATCTCCAGCCTGATGACCCGCCATGTCCACACCGTGGGGATCGACGACACGATCGAGGACGTGGCCGCGCTGCTCGAGTCCCGGCACCTGCATTGGGTGCCGGTGCTGGACGAGACGCACGCGGTCGTCGGCGTGATCAGCCAGAGCGACCTGCTGCAGGCCCGCGCACGCCAGGTCGACGGTGCCATCCCCACGGCCTGGCAGGTGTGCAGCTACCGCCCGCTGGTGGTGTCGCCTGACACGCCGATGGAGGCCGTGGCCCGCCTGATGGTCGAGCGGCAGGTGCACCATGTGGTGGTGGCCGATGCGCCGGGCCGCATCGACGGGGTGGTGTCGTCGCTCGACTTCGTGGCCACGCTGGCGTTGCCCCCCGCGGCGGCGGGCCGGGCATGACTCGCTCCCGGGGCTGCATGGCGCCGTGGCCGTGAACGCCTGGACCGCCGGCGCCATCGCGCTGGATGTGCTGGCCGCAGGCCGAGACACGGCGGCGGCGATCGAGCGGCGGCGTGACACGCGCTGGCGCGAGTTGCTGCAGGCCGCCAGCCGCAGCGCGCTGTACCGGCCGCTGATCGCCACACGCAGCGGCCGCCTGCCCGCGCTGCATGAGCTGCATGAGTTGCCGGTGATGCGCAAGTCCGAGCTGATGCACCGCTTCAACGACTGGGTCACCGAACCTGCCCTGCGGCTGGACGATGCCTGCCGTTTCATCGCCGACCCGAAGGCCATCGGGCGGCCCTGGCATGCCGGCTGCACGGTCTGGGAGAGCTCGGGCAGCACCGGCGAGCCGGGCATCTTCGTGCAGGATGCCCACGCGATGGCGGTCTACGACGCGCTGGAAGGTCTGCGCCGCCCGCCGCTGCAGCCGTGGCGCCGCCTGTGGGACCCGCTCTACCTGGCCGAGCGCATCGCGTTTGTCGGCGCCACCACGGGGCATTTCGCCAGCACCGTGTCGGTCGAGCGGCTGCGCCGCGAACAGCCTGCTCTGTCGCACGGCCTGCGGGGCTTTTCCTTCCTGACGCCCACGCCCGAACTGGTGGCGCAGCTCAATGCGTTCCAGCCCACGATCCTGGCCACCTACCCCACCGCCGCCTGGATGCTGGCGCTGCAGGCGCAGGCCGGCGCACTGACGCTCAAGCTGTCGGAGGTGTGGACCGGCGGCGAGACCCTCACGCCGCTCATGCGCCAGCGTGTATCGGGTGCCTTCGGCTGCCCGGTGGCCAACAGCTACGGCGCGTCCGAGTTCCTTGCCATGGCGAACGAATGCCGCGCGGGGCGGCTGCATCTGAACAGCGACTGGCTGATCCTCGAAAGTGTCGATGCGCAGGGCCGCGCCGTGCCACCTGGAGAGCCCGGCCACACCTGCCTGCTCACCAACCTCGCCAACCATGTGCAGCCGCTGATTCGCTACGACCTGGGCGACCGCGTGACCCTGCAGGCCACACCATGTGCCTGCGGTTCGTCGCTGCCGGTCATCGAGGTGGAAGGGCGCACCGACGATGCGATCGCGCTGCGCGGCCCGCGCCGCAAGCCCGTGTACCTGCTGCCCCTGGCGATCACGACCGTGCTGGAGGAGCACGCCGGCGTGTTCGACTTCCAGCTCGTGCAGCGCGGCGACACCGCCCTCGAACTGCGCGTGGCCGGCACGGCTGACGACGCACAACGCGCCACCGCGGCATTGCGCGCCTTCCTGGCGCTGCAGGGCTTGCCACGGGCCCACCTGGACACGCTCACCGTGCAGGCCTGCAGCCGGGGCCGCAGCGGCAAGGTGCCGCGCATTGTCTCGGGGCGGGTGCTCAGCTGACGCTGAACGGCGCGCGCATCAGGTCGACCAGCTCCTGCGGGTCCAGCAGCTCAGGCACCTCCACCCCACCCAGCACCGCATCGGCCAGTTCACGCTTGGAGCGATGCAGATCGAGCACACGCTCTTCCAGCGTGTTGCGACTGACCAGGCGATAGACCGTGACGCTGCGTTGCTGCCCGATGCGCCAGGCCCGGGCGCTGGCCTGGTCTTCGACGGCCGGGTTCCACCACGGATCGGCAATCACGACGTAGTCGGCCGCGGTGAGGTTCAGGCCCTGCCCGCCGGCCTTCAGGCTGATCAGAAAAAAATGGCCCTGGCCGGCCTGGAAGGCCTCGACCCGGCGGGTGCGCTCGGTGGCCGGGGTGCTGCCGTCGAGGTACTGATGCTCGAAGCCGGCCGCCTCCAGGGGCTGGCGCAGCAAGGCCAGGAAGTCGACGAACTGGCTGAACACCAGCGCCCGGTGGCCGTTGGCGACCAGTTCGCTGGCCAGCTCGGCAAAGGCCTGCACCTTGGCACCGGTCAGGCCGAGCTGCGGACTCACCAGCCGCGGGTCACAGGCCGCGCGGCGCAGCCGAGTGAGCTGCGCGAGGATGTTCATGTGGGCCTGAGCACGCTTGTCGCTGGCCACGGCCTGTTCCACGGCAGCCAGTGCCTGGCGGCGCACCGCCTCATAGTGCGCGCGTTCCTCGGCCCCGGACTCGACCGTCACCACCTGCTCCACCTGCGGCGGCAGGTCGTCGAGCACCTGGGCCTTGGTGCGGCGCAGGACAAACGGGGCGATCAGCCGGCGCAGCACACGCTGGGCCTCCCGATTGCGGTCACGCTCGATCGGTGCGGCGAATCGCGCCTGGAAGCGGGTCTGCGAGCCCAGCAGTCCGGGGTTGCATAGCCGCATCAGCGACCACAGCTCGGCCAGCCGGTTCTCGACCGGCGTGCCCGACAAGGCCATGCGGAAGTCGGCGACCAGCTCGAACATCGCCTGGCTGCGCCGGGCAGCGGCGTTCTTGATGGCCTGCGCCTCGTCGACGATCAGCGTGTGCCAGCGCCGGGCCTGGAAGGCCTCGGCCTGCTGCAGCAGCAACTGGTAGGACACCAGCACCACGTCGCCGGGGCCCGCCTGTTGAAGCATCTCGCTGCGGGCGGGGTCGTCGGCCTCGCCGAAGGCATGCAGGCGCAGGCTGGGTGCAAAACGGCGCGCCTCGGCCAGCCAGTTGCCGGCCAGCGAGGTCGGGGCGACCACCAGCGCCGGCCCGCCGCCCGCGCGGGCCAGCATCACCGCCAGCGACTGCAGGGTCTTGCCCAGCCCCATGTCGTCGGCCAGCACGGCACCCAGCCCGGCACGCGCCAGGCGCATGGCCCAGGCATACCCTTCTTCCTGGTACGGACGCAGCCGGGCCTGCAGGGTCGCCGGTGGCAGCGGCACGCTGAACTGGGCATCGTTCAGGCGTTCGATCTGCTGCCTGAAGGCCTGATCGGCCTCCCAGTGCGCCCCATCGAGCGTGGCCTGCAGCCAGGGTGCGGCCACCGCAGGCGCATGCAGCCGGCCGGACGTGTCTTCTTCGCTCACGGCGGCCAGGTCGGCCAGGCGTGTTCGCAGGGTGTCGGTCAGGGCGAGGTAGCGGCCTTCGCCGAGCGGCACGAAACGGCTGCCACCGCCGGCATGCCAGCGCAACAGCTGCTCCAGGTTCAGCACGAGCTTTTCGTCGACCTGCAGCCGCCCCTGCAGGGCCAGCCACTCGCGTTCGGTGCGCAACTGCACGTACAGCTGTGCCACGTCGGCGGTATCCACCCGGATGCCCTGGCCGCGCAGCCAGTCCAGGCCGGCGATGTCGGGCAACTGCGGCAGCCGCTCGACCAGGGCCAGGGCGTCGTCGGGCGCATCCACCACCCAGTCGGCGCTGACACAGGCCAGCGACGAGGCGCCGGCCAGGCTGGGGCAGGCGTCGATCACCGCCTCCAGCCGCGTGCGCTCGCGCGCGAGATCCCGTTCGGTGCCCAGCGTGCGGGTGCCGACGGTGGCGATCAGGTGGGCCCGCCCCTGGCCCGGGGTCGATCGCGGGCCGCGCGGCCCGAGCGGGGCTGCCACCAGGCGCAGGTGGATGCCGTTGCCGTGGGGAGCCAGCTCGGCGCGCAGCAAGGTCTCGGCCGCAACGGTGGTCACCTCGGCGAGGTGCTGCAGGCCATCGGCATGCACCTGGAAGTGCCCGCCCAGCGAGCGCAGCACCGTGCGCAGCTCGGCCACCGCGCTGCGCGGCACCTCCAGCTGCTCGCCGATCAGCGTGGCGGCACGTCGCTGCGAAGGGGTCAGGCGGAAAAGCCGCGCCCGGCCCGGGCCGTCACGCAGCACTGCCAGACCGGTGCGGGCCAGCGAGGGCAGCGGCGCGAGCCTGACGACCAGGCATTCGCCGGCGTCGACCACATCCAGCTCGGGTTGGGCCTCCTGCAGGTTCACGGCCACGCCCGGGCTGTCCTCGAACTCCACATTCGGGTGCCCGACCAGTGCGGAAAGCGCCTCGGCGAGGTCCAGCACCCGGCCGCCCACCGCGTGCGACACGTTGCGCAGCGCCCGCGTCACGGCCATGTCCTGGGGCGCCAGATCGTCGCTGCGCGTCAGGCGTGACAACGGCAGCGGCCGGGCCTTGCCCCAGCCGCGCACCCCACGCTTCTGCTCGTGCGGCACCACCCGGTCGACCGCACCGGTGGCATCCAGGCCCAGCACCCACAGCAGGCGCACGGTCGAGGTATCGGCCTGTGCCTGGCCGATGGCGGCCAGGCCCGCGAGCGCCTGGCGCCAGCCGCCGGCCCCCGGCCGGGCGAAAAACGCCGGGTCGGGTTCGAGACCCCGAACGACCTGCACGGCAGACTCGACCTGCCCGGCCGCTGCGTGCAGTCCGAGCTCATGCAGCAGCCGCGACAGCCGCGCCGCCGCCTCGATCTCGCCGCTGGCGAGCGCCACGGGCGCCGTGCGCGAGACCAGCCAGGCCCGCATCAGCCAGCGCCACAGGTCGATCCGGTAGGCATGCCGTGGTGTGCTCAAAGGCGCAAACGCCGCCGGGTCGGGCGGGCAGGCGCCACGCACCATGTCGATGGCCTGCGCCACGGTGGCACGCGGCGTGCCGGAGTCCGCGCCCCGGCTGCCGGCCGCCTGCCGGCACAGCCGCAGTGCGCGGTCCTGCACGCGCGGCTCGTCATCAGCCAGCAGGGCCAGCACCTGCGGCAGCAGCAGTGCCTCGGGCAGCCCCGGACCGGTCTGGCCGCGGGCCGGGCGCAGGGTGGTCCAGGCGGTGTCGAAGGTCTCTCGCGCCTCGGCCCATCGGCCTGCGAGCGCCAGCGCGGCGGCGTCCACCGCCAGGGCCTGGGCCGGCCAGGGCGTGTCGTCGCCAGCGCCTCGCAACGGCTCAAGCACCGATGCCAGGGTGTCGGCCCGGCCCGACCACAGCTCGCAGGTGGCGTGCGCCAGCCTGAGCGCAAAGGTGGACGGGTCGTGATGCTGCGCCAGCAGCTCCTGCGCCATCGGCGTGAGCGGCAGCGCGTGGTGGTCCCAGGTCTCGACCCGGGCGCGCAGGCCGGCCTCGAGCCGTTGCTGCTGGCGAAGCCGCTCGAGGGTCGGCGCCGGTGCGTGCAAGGCCGGCCCAGCCTCAGGCCGACGCGCGGCGGGTCTTCCAGGCGCCGAAGATCGCGATCAGCCCCGGCACGATGATCAGGGCCCAGATGATCTTGTCCAGGTGCTCCTTCACCAGCGGAATGTTGCCGAACAGGTAGCCCGCCAGCGTGATGCCCACCACCCACAGCACGGCACCGACCACGTTGTAGAAGGTGAAACGCGAGCGTGTCATCTCGGCCACGCCGGCCACGAAGGGCGCAAAGGTGCGGATGAAGGGCATGAAGCGCGCGAGGATGATCGTGATGCCGCCATGGCGCTCGTAGAAGGCGTGGGCCTGGTTGAAAGCGTGGCGGTTGAAGAAGCGCGAATGCTCCCACTTGAACACCTTGGGGCCGAAGTAGCGCCCGATCTGGTAGTTGACCTGGTCGCCCAGGATGGCGGCGATCAGCAACAGCACCATCACCAGCGGCAGGTTCATCGCGCCAGCGGCACACAGGGCCCCCACCACGAACAGCAGCGAATCGCCCGGCAGGAAGGGCATCACCACCAGGCCGGTCTCGACGAAGATGATCGCAAACAGCAGGGCATAGACCCAGGTGCCGTAGTTCTGCACGAAGTTGGCCAGGTGCACATCCACGTGCAGGATGAAGTCGATCAGAAAGCTTGCGATTTCCATGGGGCGCCATTATCTCTGCGCCGGCGGGCTCGGCCCGGATGCCCGGACGGGGCTGCGGGCTGATCGGCCGGCCCCTCCTACAATCGCGCCCATGCAAGATGTACCCGCCACCCGCCCGCTGCCGCAGCGCGATCGCCGCCCGATCCGGGACCTGCCCGACGAGCTGATCAGCCAGATCGCTGCCGGCGAGGTGGTCGAGCGTCCGGCCTCGGTGGTGCGCGAGCTGGTCGACAACGCGCTGGATGCCGGCGCCACCGAGATCGGCGTCAAGCTGCTGGCCGGTGGCGTGCGCTCGATCGTGGTCGAGGACAACGGCTGCGGCATCACCGCCGAAGAACTGCCGATGGCACTGCGGCGCCATGCCACGAGCAAGATCGCGACACTGGCCGAACTCGACGGCGTGAGCACCATGGGCTTTCGTGGTGAGGCGCTGGCGGCCATCGCGTCGGTGGCCGAGGTGGCGCTGGCCAGCCGCACCGCCGAATCGGCCCACGGCTACCGGCTCGATGCCCGCTCGGGCGAACTCGGGCCCGCCGCGCGCGGTGTGGGCACGAGCGTCGAGGTGCGCGAGCTCTTTTTCAGCACCCCGGCACGGCGCAAGTTCCTGAAGACTGACGCCACCGAGCTGGCGCACTGCATCGAGGCCGTGCGACGGCATGCACTGGCGCGGCCCGATGTCTCGTTTGCGATCTGGCATGAGGGCCGCCTGGTCGAACAATGGCGCCGAGCCAACCTGGAGCAGCGCCTGCGCGACGTGCTCGGCGAGGACTTCATCACCCAGAGCCGCCCGATCGACGCCCGCATCGGCCCGATGCACCTGAGCGGCCGCGCGGGCCTGCCCGATGCCGCACGTGCCCGCACCGACCTGCAGTACTGCTATGTGAACGGGCGCTATGTGCGTGACCGGCTGCTGGGCCACGGCATCCGCTCGGCCTATGAAGACGTGCTGCACGGCGCGCGCCAGCCGGCCTATGTGCTGTTTGTCGAGATCGCGCCGGACCGGGTCGATGTGAACGTGCACCCGACCAAGATCGAGGTGCGCTTCCGCGACTCGCGTGAAGTCCACCAGGCTGCGCGCCGGGCTGTCGAGGACGCCCTGGCGCTGTCACGCGCCACCGCTGACGGCGCCGGCGCCGCGCCGCTGGGCTGGGCGGCCGCCCCGGGCGCCGCCTCCGCGGGGGCACGGCCCGACGGCAGCGGTGGCTGGCCAGCCCCCTCGCCGGCCCGCTGGGCTGCCCCGCCGCCGGTGCAGGGCAGCCTGGCGCTGCAGCAGCTCGCGGCGCTGCAGGTCCGCGAGGGTGTGCCCGCCTGGCCTCCCGGCAGCGCCGCAGCAGCCGGCGCGGTGGCGTCTGACCTGCTCTCCACGCCGCCCTCCGATGTGCCCGCCGACCTGTCGGGCCTGCGCCCGACGGCCACGCCGGCCATCGACTGGGATGCGCAGGAATGGCCGCTGGGCCGGGCGATCGCCCAGATCGGCGGCATCTACGTGCTGGCCGAAAACGCCCACGGCCTGGTGGTGGTCGACATGCATGCCGCGCACGAGCGCATCGTCTACGAACGCCTCAAGCAGCACCTCGCGGCGCGTGAGGACCACAATGGCGCAGGCGTGGCGATCGAGTCCCAGCCCCTGCTGATCCCGGCGACCTTTGCCGCCACCCCCCAGGAAGTGGCGGCCGCCCAGGCCCACGAAGCCACGCTGGTGACGCTGGGCATCGAGGTCACGCCCCTGTCGCCGGGCACCCTGGCGGTGCGTTCGCGCCCGGCCGCGCTGGCCGGTGCCGACGTCGTCGAGCTGGCGCGCAGCGTGCTGGCCGAACTGAGCCAGTACGACGCGAGCAACGTGATCCAGCGTGCCCAGCACGAACTGCTGGCGACCATGGCCTGCCACGGTGCGGTCCGCGCCAACCGCCGGCTCACGATCGACGAGATGAACGCGCTGCTGCGCGACATGGAAGCCACCGAACGCGCCGACCAGTGCAATCACGGCCGACCCACCTGGCGCCAGCTCACGCTGCGCGAGCTGGACGGGCTGTTCATGCGGGGCCGGTGAACTTTTCCGGGGCGCGGCGATCGGTGAACCTCATGTCACGCCTTCGCCAGCTCCTGCGGTATGCCCTGCTCGTCGCACTGTCCATCGGACTGGTCGCAGGGTGTTCGGTCCTCGACACGCGCCAGCGGCAATGGATCTTCCAGCCGAGCAAGGACACCTGGTGGGGCGGCGTGCAGGCGGCTGAAGGCATGCACGACGTCTGGATCGAGTTCCAGTCGCGCGAGACCGGCGAGCCGGCCCGGCTGCATGGACTGTGGCATCCCCATGCCGACCCGCGTGCGCCCGTGATGCTCTACCTGCACGGTGCGCGCTGGGACGTGCGCGGCAGTGCGCCACGCATCCGGCGCATGCAGGAGCTGGGCTTCAGCGTGCTGGCGGTCGACTACCGCGGCTTCGGCCGCAGCACCGACACCCTGCCCTCCGAGGCGATGGCCTATGAAGACGCCCGTGCGGCCTGGGACTGGCTCGCGACGCAGCATCCGCAGCGCCCGCGCTACATCTTCGGCCATTCGCTGGGTGGCGCGATCGCGGTGCACCTGGCGTCCGAAGTGAACGATGCCCAGGGCCTGATCGTCGAAGGCACCTTCCCGTCCATCCGCGATGTGGTGAGCACCTTCAAGTGGGGATGGTTGCCGGTGGGCGGCCTGATCACCCAGCGTTTCGAGGCCGCGGCACGCATCGAACGCGTGAAGGTCCCGGTGCTGGTGGTGCACGGCTCCGAAGACCGGCTGATCCGCCCCGAGCTGGGGCGTGCCCTCTATGAAAAGGCGCCCGGGCCCAAGCGCTGGGTCCAGGTGGAAGGCGGTTCACACCACAACACCAACTCGCTCGGTCAGTCGCAATACCGCAGTGCCATCCGGGACCTGTTCGGCCTGAGCCTGCGCTGACCACGCCGATGCGCTGGTGTCGTGGTCCAATCGGGGCTGACCCGCCCTCACACCATGACCGACCGTCCCAAGATTTCCCTGCCCAAGGCCAAGCCCGCCGCACGCTCCGACGAGCGGCGCCGTCCCCCCGTGCGCGGGGCAGGCTCCGCCCCGCGCCATCGGCCCAGCGCCGCCGAGGCGGAACAGGCGCGGCAGCGGCAGGCCGAGCAGGCTGAGCAGGCCCGACAAGGCCCGGCCGACCCCCCCCGCAAGCAGCACGCCGATCCCGCCCGCCCGCCACGGACCGAACGCAAGCGCGACGATCCGCGCGGCCCGCGGGCCGATGCAGGGCCACCGCCCCGCGGTCCCGGCGCCCCTCAGAAGAAGCGCCCGGCAGCGGCTCGTCCCGCCGCGCCGCGCGCGGCCAGCCCGGCCGAAGCCACCCGGGCCGCACTGGCTGCGCTGGCAGGCGAGCCGGCGCCGGCTCGCGACCGCACGCGCCCCACCACCCGCCCCGCGGCCCGACCCGCCGCCCGCCCGACCGCCGCGCCATCGGTCACCCCGCCCCCCGAGGCCGCACCGCCGCAGCCGCGCGAAGAAGACGACGGCCGCATGCGCCTGTCCAAGCGCATGGGTGAGCTGGGCCTGGCATCGCGACGCGAAGCCGACGAATGGATCGCCCGCGGCTGGGTGCGGGTCGACGGTGAGGTGATCGCCGAGCTGGGCAGCCGGGTGCGCCCGGACCAGACGATCACCGTCGATCCCGCCGCCCACGCGATGCAGGCCCGCCAGGTCACGATCCTGCTCAACAAGCCGGTCGGCTACGTGAGCGGCCAGGCCGAAGACGGTCATGAGCCCGCCATCGTGCTGGTGACCCCCGACAACCACTGGCGCGGTGACCCGACCGGCATCAAGTTCAAGCGCGAGCATCTGCGCAGCCTGGCGCCCGCCGGCCGCCTGGACATCGACTCGGTCGGCCTGCTAGTGCTCACGCAGGACGGCCGGGTGGCCAAACGGCTGATCGGCGAGGACTCCGAGATCGACAAGGAATACCTCGTGCGCGTCGAATACACCGAGGCCCCCCGCCCCGGGCCGCTGCCCGAGGTGTTTCCGCAGGCCCTGCTCGACAAGCTCAACCACGGCCTCGAACTCGACGGCAAACCGCTGAAGCCGGCCCAGGTGCGCTGGCAGAACGACAACCAGTTGCGCTTCGTGCTGCGCGAGGGCCGCAAGCGCCAGATCCGCCGCATGTGCGAGGCGGTCGGACTGAAGGTGGTGGGCCTCAAGCGCATCCGCATCGGGCGCGTGATGCTGGGTGACCTGCCGGCCGGCCAGTGGCGCTACCTGCGGGGCGACGAGTCGTTCTGAGCGGGGCCCCGGGGGCGGCGCCCCCGGGGTGTTCATCGCGGCCGCAACTCGATCGCCCGGCGCTGCAAGGCCCGCGCCCGCTCGGTCCAGGCCCCGCCGAGGTCGAGCGCCTGGGCGGCCGCGGCTTCGGCTTGTGCCGGGCGCCCCAGTTCCAGCACCACCGTACCGTGGTTGATCCAGGCGGCCGCGCTGCGATGGCGACGCGCTGCCTCCAGGAACACCTGCGCGGCATCCTCGCGGCGGCCCGCCGCGTGCAGGCTGTTGCCCAGGCCCATGGCCAGCGTGAGGCTGGCCGGCCAGCGTGCCAGGGCCGCCCGGTAGGCCTGCACCGCGAGCGACGGCTCGGCCACCCGCTCGAATGCCACGGTCGACCGCGTCACTTCGGCCTCTCCCGGCGTGAGCGGCAGACGAAATGGCGGCAGCACCACCATGGCCCACTGGTCCGATCGCACCCAGGCCTGCTCGAAGGCTGCCAGCGGCATCACCCGACGAGCCTCCCGACCCGAGCGCAGCACGACCTCCTCCCGATCCAGGTCATAGCCGACCAGCACGGCATGGTGCCAGGAGGGCGACAGCGACACGGCCAGGTTCAGCAGCACCACGGCCGGGGTGCCGTCAGCCACCTCGCGCAGCAGCTCGGTGAGGTCAGGCGGCAGCACATGGCTGACCAGGCCGTGCCGGCGTGCAGCGGCCAGCATCTCGGGCTGCATCGCGCCCTGGGCGCCGCGCTGGTCGAACGCCGGCGTCAGCTCGGCGAGCGTGATGCGCGAGCCGGCGGCCTGCATCACCATGGCCAGCGACTCCGGTGCACACAGGAAACGCTGGTCCTGGGGCACAAAAGGCGTGCGATCGAGTTCGATGCGGCGCGGCAATCGGGGATCGGGCCGCGCCCGCAATGTGGCCGTCTGGCTGGCGCAGCCCGACAGCAGCCCCGCCGCAGCCGCCAGGGCAGCAGCCGACCACGTGACGAAACTGCGACGCGGTGGCACGGTGGGCAGATTGCAGGGGTGATCCATCACGGTCCGGGAGCCTCGGGTCTGCAGGACACGGCACGTGGTATCACGGGCCTGTCCTCAGGGAATTCTGCGCCTCGCGGACAGCCCGGCAAGCGGTATCCCTGGCCGGAGTGTTTACAAATGTGAGCATGAGTGCGAGTGCCTCCACCGTCCGGTGCGCGCCGCGCACGGCACGGGCAGCGCCTCTGGTACGCTGCTGCGCTGCAACGTGACTCCCCGCAGCCCGATGCCGGCTGCGTCCGTGCCCCTTCGATGACGCCCACACCCCCTTCCACACCAGCCAAACCCCCGCGCCCTGCCCTGGGCGTGGTGGTCGTGGCCCTGATGCTGCTGCTGGGCACGCAGCCGATCTCGACCGATCTTTACCTGCCGTCCCTGCCTTCGCTGCCGGGGGCTTTTGGCGTGCCGGTGGCGAGCGCGCAACTCACGCTGAGCGTGCTGGTCATTGCCTTCGGGCTGGCCCAACTGGTGATGGGCCCCATGGCCGACCGCATCGGGCGCCGGCCGGTGCTGCTGACGGGCCTGACGCTCTACACCGCCGCGAGTGCCGCTGCCATTGCCGCGCCCACCATCGGCTGGCTGGTCGCCTGCCGCGCCGCGCAGGGCGTGGCCATGGCCGCATGTGTGGTCTGTGCCCGCGCCATGCTGCGCGACCTGTACGACCCGCATGAAGGGGCCCATGTGCTGGCACGCGCGTCCACCTGGATGGGGGCCTTTCCCATCCTCGGGCCGGTGCTGGGGGGTTACCTCGAAACCAGTCTGGGCTGGCGCGGTGCGTTTGGCGTGCTCACGCTGTTTGGCGCCGTCTCGCTGCTTTTCATCGCCTCGCGGCTGCCCGAAACCCTGACACGCCCCAATCCGGCCGCCCTGCGTCCGGGGCCGATGCTGCGCACCTGGGCCGAGATCCTGCGTCACCCCACGTTCTGGGCCTACACCGCGGTGGCCAGCTTCACCTATGCCGGGCTGTTCAGCTTCATTGCGGGCTCGTCTTTCGTGCTGGTCGACGTGCTGGGGCTGTCACGGCATGAATACGGCTTCGGCTATGCGTTTGTCGTGTGTGGGTTCCTGACCGGTTCGGCCTGGTGCCGGCGGCTGATCCCGCGCCGCGGGCTGCTGCGGTCGATCCGGCTGGCGGCGTTCATCTCGCTGTCGGCCGGGCTGACGATGGGCGCACTGGCGCTGGTCGGAGTGCACCATCCGCTGGCGATCATGCTGCCGCAGTTTGCCTTCCTGGTCGCCCACGGCATCCATCAGCCCTGCGCTCAGGTGGGGGCCATCGGCCCGTTCCCGGGGCGCGCCGGAGCCGCGGCGGCACTGTCGGGTTTCTTCAGCATGATGCTGGCCTTTGGCGTGGGCAACTGGATCGGCTGGAGCTACGACGGCACGGTGCTGCCCCTCACACTGACCATCGCCTTCTGGTCGATCGCGGTAGCCTTCGCGGCCCTGGTGCTGGTGCGCCGCCATGGCGAGATCGCGGCTGTGCCGCAGGCCGCCTCATGACCGCTTCACCGGACTACCTCTGCCTGGCCGGCCCCACCGCCTCGGGCAAGACCGCCGCGGCGCTGGCGCTGGCCCGGCTGCTGCCGATCGAGATCATCAGCGTGGACTCCGCACTGGTCTACCGCGGCATGGACATCGGCACCGCCAAGCCGACCCGCGCGGAGCGCGAGGCCGTGCCGCATCACCTGATCGACATCCTTGACCCGGCCGAGTCGTACTCGGCAGCGCAGTTCGTGGCCGATGCCCAGCGCCTGATCGGCGAGATCCGTGCGCGCGGGCGCTTGCCCGTGCTCGTCGGCGGCACCATGCTGTACTTCAAGGCGCTGTTCGACGGCATGGACGCGCTGCCCGCGGCCGACCCTGCCGTGCGGGCCCGGCTCGATGCCGACGCCGCCCAACGCGGCTGGCCCGCCCTGCATGCCGACCTGGCCCGCGTGGACCCGCCAACCGCCGCCCGCCTGGCCCCGCTGGATGCCCAGCGCATCCAGCGCGCGCTTGAAGTCCACATCGTCTCGGGCCGCCCGCTGTCGAGCTTTCACACCGGCCGGTTCGACAGCGAGCGCGAGCAGCCACCACGGCCGCTGCTGATCGCGCTGGAGCCCGCCGAGCGCCATGTGCTGCATCAGCGCATCGCCGCCAGGCTGCAGCAGATGGTGGCCGACGGCTTCCTCGACGAGGTGCAGCGTCTGCGCGAGCGTGGCGATCTTTCGCTGGCCCTGCCGTCGATGCGCTGTGTGGGCTACCGCCAGGCCTGGGAAATGCTCGACGGCACCCTGTCTCGCGAGCGCTGGCTGGAGCAGGCCACCGCGGCGACGCGGCAACTGGCCAAACGCCAGCTCACCTGGCTGCGCAGCATGCCGTGGCGCGAGGTGGTGCCTTGCGACGCCGCCGACACCGTCGAGCGGGTCAGCGCGCTGGCGCTGGCCTGGGCCCAGGGCAAGGAGACGGCCAATGACTGAGTCCGTCGTCCTGCAGGTGCGCCAACTGGCGCGCCGCTACGGCAGCAGCACCGTGTTCGCCGACGTCGACCTGGACATCGTGCGTGGTGAATTCGTGGCGCTGCTCGGTGAATCGGGCGTGGGCAAGTCGACGCTGCTGAACTGCATCGCCGCACTGGACCGCCCCGATGCCGGCGAAGTGCATCTGCTCGGTCAGGCGCTGCATCACCTCGATGAAACCCGTCAGGCGCTGCTGCGCCGGCGCCACCTGGGTTTCGTGTTCCAGGCCTTCCATGTGCTGCCGCACCTGAACGTGGCACAGAACGTGGCCCTGCCGCTGCTGCTGCTCGGCCAGCCCGATGACCACCGTGTGCAGCAGTGCCTGGCCGCCGTGGGCCTGGGGGACCTGGGCGAACGGCTGCCGCAGCAGCTCTCGGGCGGCCAGTTGCAGCGGGTGGCAATTGCCCGTGCGCTGGTGCACCGCCCCGCATTGATCCTGGCCGACGAGCCTTCAGGCAACCTGGACCCCGACACCGCCGCACGGGTGATGCAGGCCCTGGCGGAGCAGGTGCGCAGCCACGGTGCCGCCTGCCTGATGGTCACGCACTCGCGCTCGGCCGCCGCCCATGCTGATCGTGTGCTTCGGCTCACCCCACAAGGCCTTGTGAACGAATCGGCATGAATCGCGCACGCCCGGCACGGCATTGACCTGGCTCAAGCCCTGTTTGGAGCAGGGTTTTTACAGTTCGGCCTCCACATTGCCCTGGGTCAATCCGCCATGCCGATCGAACTGTTCAACCGTGACGGCCACCGCTGCCTGATGTTCACCGACCTCAGCGACGAAGGGGGCGAGGCAGTGCAGGCCAACCAGTTCCTGATCGTCGACGACGACACCGGCGCCATCATCGATCCGGGCGGCAACCTCGCCTACAGCGAACTCTATCTGGGCATGACACGGCACTTTCCGCCGAATCGCCTGTCGGCCATCCTGGCCTCGCATGCCGACCCGGACATCATCGCCTCGCTGGACCGCTGGATGACGGCCACCGGCGCGCAGGTCTACATCTCGCGCGTCTGGGAGCGGTTCGTGCCGCACTTCTGCAAGCCCGGCAAGACCGAGGGCCGCATCGTGGGCATTCCCGACCCGGGCCAGCGCATCACCATCGGGCGCAATGAGATCATCGCGCTGCCGGCGCACTTCCTGCACTCCGAGGGCAACTTCCAGTTCTACGACGTTCGCAGCCGCATCCTGTTCTCGGGCGATCTGGGTGCTTCCATCGGCAGCGGGCGCGATGCTCAGCAGACCGTCACCCGGCTCGGTGACCACATCCGCCGCATGGAAGGTTTCCATCGCCGCTACATGGTGTCGAACAAGGTGCTCAGGCTGTGGGCCGGCATGGTGCGCCACCTGGACATCGACATGATCGTGCCGCAGCACGGCTCACCGATGGCCGGCGCCGCGGTGCAGGAGTTCATCGACTGGGTGCAGAGCCTGAGCTGCGGCATCGACCTGATGACCGACGCCCACTACACCGTGCCCTGACGGGCCGTGCCGGACAGCGCGGGCCGCTCAGCCGGCCGCCCGCCACGCCGACGGCATTGCCGCACGTGCCTGGGCGTCCGCCGTGCTGACGCGGTTGCGCCCGGTGCGCTTGGCTTCATAAAGCGCCACGTCGGCGTCGTGCACCAGGGCGTCGATCGAGGCGGTGTCAGGCCGCAGTTCGGCCACGCCCAGGCTGATGGTGGGGCGCAGCACATGCCCGCGCCAGGCCACGGCCAGGCCGGCCACCCGCTGGCGCATGCGCTCGGCCATGGCCAGGGCGCCGGCCAGGTCGGTCTGGGGCAGCAGCACGATCAGCTCCTCGCCGCCAAAGCGGGCCAGCACGTCGGGGCCGCGCAGTGACGCCCGGCAAGCCAGCGAGATCTCACCCAGCAGCATGTCGCCACACTGGTGGCCATGGGTGTCGTTGACGGCCTTGAAGTGATCGGCATCGAGCAGGATCAGCGACATCGGGATGTCGTAGCGGCGGCTGCGCAGCCACTCGCGCTCGGCCAGCTCCATGAAGTGCCGGCGATTGAAACTGCCGGTCAGCTCGTCCATCGTGGCCAGGTGACTGATGCGCCGGTGCGACGCCTCGAGTTCATACACCAGGCTCAGCAGCACATAGCCGATCACGGGTGACAGCGTCAGCACGCAGGTGGTCGCGACGATCAGTCCCAGCTGCCAGGAGCCGGCACCTGCCACGCGCAGCACCGCCACCGTCACCAGCAGCGCACCGATCAGCACGATCAGCGTGAGCAGCGCATTCGCCCGCACCAGACCGAGCCGCAATACCCAGGCACGCCAGGCGTCCCAGCGGCCAGGCGGGTGGGGGGTTCGAACTTGTGGCACGGGCTCCACGGCAGGGAGATTCCGGGAAGATGACAAACCGAAGATGGTCGCACGATGCCCGTGAGACGGTGATGAAATACGCATCCTGTTTCACGCATCCCCCTCAAATGGGGGGGGCAGGCACCCGGATGAGGTCCCGGCCTTTTGGCGGGAAGCGGCAGCCGGCAACGCGCTGCCCGCACAATCGCGCGGTGCATGCCCGCTGTCTGTCTTCGTCCGTCCTCGGCCGCCTGTTGCGGACCTACTCGCTGGCCGAGGTCCGCCACCACGCGGCACGCCACGCAACGGCGCTGTTGGCCGTGGTGCTGGGCGTGGCGCTGGCGTTTTCGGTGCACCTGATCAACCTGTCGGCCCTCAGCGAGTTCAGTGCCGCCGTACGGTCAGTCAACGGTGCGGCCGACTTCGAGTTGCGCGGGGTGCGCAGCGGCATGGACGAAACGCTCTACGGCCGTGTGGCGAACCATCCGATGGTGGCCCACGCCAGCCCGGTGGTCGAGGTCGACGCCCACGCGCTGGACGCCCAGGGGCGGCGTGTGGCGCTGCGGATGCTGGGCGTCGACGCCCTGGCCGCCATGCCGCTGTCACCGGCGCTGGTGCCCGCCCTGGCCCCGGGCCAGGACCGCATGGCGCTGTTCTCGACCGACGGTGTGGCCCTGAATGCCGCCGCTAGGGCCCGCCTGGGCCTGGAGGCCGGTGACCGCCTGCGGGTGCAGGTGGGACTGAACTGGCTGGACCTGCCGGTGCATGGCAGCGTGACGGCCCCCGGCGCCCCGCTGGCGGTGATGGACATTGCCGGCGCGCAAGGGCACTTCCAGTGGCTCGGGCGGCTGACCCGCATCGACGTCAAGCTGGCCGAAGGTGCCGATCGCGCCCGCCTGCTGGCCGAGCTGAACCTGCCGGCCGACGTGCGCGCGGTGACGCCCGACGAAAGCGAGTTGCGTGTGTCGAACGTGTCGCGTGCCTACCGGGTCAACCTCACGGTGCTGTCGCTGGTGGCGCTGTTCACCGGCGCCTTCCTCGTGTATTCGGTGCTGGCCCTGTCGGTGGCCAAGCGACAGCAGCAGTTTGCGCTGCTGGGTGTGCTCGGACTGACCGCACGCGAGCGCCTGCGACTGGTGCTGTACGAGGCAGGTCTGCTCGGGGTGGTGGGCAGTGCCATCGGCCTGCTGGCGGGCACCGGCATTGCCGGTCTGGCCCTGCAATGGCTGGCCGGCGATCTGGGCGGCGGCTACTTCCCGGGCATCCAGCCGAGCCTGCAGTTCTCATGGCCTGCGGCGCTGGCCTACGGTGCGCTGGGCGTCATGGCCGCGCTGGTGGGCGGTTACCTGCCCGCGCGGCAGGCAGCCCGGCTGGTGCCGGCCCAGGCGCTCAAGGGGCTGGGCGATGCCGCCGACGGGCGGGGCGGCACATGGCTCGCGCCGCTGATGCTGGTGGGGGGGGCCGTGCTGGCGCTGCTGCCGCCGGTGGCAGGCATGCCGATCTTTGCCTACCTGTCCGTGGCCGCCTTGCTGATCGGTGGCATTGCCTGTGTGCCTGCCGCGGTGGACCTGCTGGTGTGCCTGGCACCCGCGGCAATGCGTCGTTCGGCCTTGGGGCTGCTCGCGCTGGAGCGGGCCCGGCGCATGCGCCAGTCCGCGACGGTCGCGGTGGCCGGTGTGGTGGCCAGCCTGAGCCTGGCGGTCGCACTGACCGTCATGGTGGCGAGCTTTCGCGCTTCGGTGTCGAGCTGGCTCGACACCGTGCTGCCCGCCGACCTGTATGCCCGCACTGCCTCCAGCACCTCGGCGGCCGACAGCGCCTACCTGCCGCCCGACTTTGTGCAGGCCGTTGCAGCGCTGCCCGGCGTGGCGAAGCTGGAGTCGGTCCGACTGGTCAGCCTGAGCCTGGACGCCGCGCGGCCGAATGTGGCGGTGCTGTCGCGCCCGTTGGGCGACCCGGCCGCCAGCCTGCCCCTGGTTGGCGACCTGCTCGATGCCCCGGCCGGCCAGCGTGCGGCCTATGTGAGCGAGGCCATGGTGTCGTTGTACGACGCCCGTCCCGGCACCTTGCTGCGCCTGCCGCTGCAGGCCGGCCAGCCCGCGGCCAGCTTCTACGTGCGTGGCGTGTGGCGCGACTACGCCCGCCAGCACGGCGCCGTGGTGCTCGACGCCGAGGACTTCATCGCGCTGACCGGCGACCGGCGAGTCAACGACCTGGCCCTGTGGCTCGATCCGCAGGCACGCACCGATGCCGTTCAGACAGCGATCCGTCGACTGGCCCGCGAACCGGACACCCTGGAGTTCGCCGACCCCCGCGACATCCGCCAGGCGTCTTTGCGCATCTTCGACCGCAGCTTTGCGGTGACCTACTGGCTCCAGGCGGTGGCCATCGGCATCGGCCTGTTCGGTGTGGCGGCCAGCTTTTCGGCCCAGGTGCTGGCGCGCCGCAAGGAGTTCGGGCTGCTTCAGCATCTGGGTTTCACCCGCGCCCAGGTGCTGGCCGTGGTCACTGGCGAAGGCATCGCCTGGACCGCCGCGGGCGCCCTGCTGGGCGTGGTGCTGGGGCTCGCAGTGAGTGTGGTCCTGGTGCATGTGGTCAATCCGCAGAGCTTCCACTGGACCATGGACCTGCTGCTGCCCTGGCTGCGCCTGGCCGTACTGAGCGCTGCCGTCATCGCCGCCGGCACCCTGACGGCCGTGCTGGCCGGGCGCGCAGCTGTCGGCCGCCAGGCGGTGCTTGCCGTCAAGGAAGACTGGTGATGCGACGCCGCAGCGTGCTCTGTGCCCTGCCCGGGCTGGCGGCCCTGCCGCCCGCAGGCCAGGCCCTCGCCGGGACCGAAGCGGCGATCCACCCCGATCGGGTGCTGGTGTTCCCGCGTGACTTCGGCGCCCATCCCGCCAGCCGCACCGAATGGTGGTACATCACCGGCGCGCTGCAGGTGGCCGGTGCGGCATCGGTTGACTACGGCTTCCAGATCACCTTCTTCCGCTCGCGCGTGGACGTGGCGGCGAGCCACCCCAGCGCCTTCGCCGCGCGGCAGCTCCTGTCGGCCCATGTGGCGGTCACCGACCTGCCGGCGCAACGCCTGTGGCATGACCAGCGTGTGGCGCGATCGGGCTTTGGCGTGGCCCAGGCGAGCGAGTCGGACACCGACGTGAAGCTGCGCGACTGGACGGTGAGGCGCCGGCCAGGCGGCCCGTCCCCCGGCTACGAAGCGCAGACCCGGGCGCGCGACTTTGCCCTGAATCTCGACCTGCGCGAGACCCAGCCGCTGCTGCTGCAAGGGCAGGCCGGCTACTCGCGCAAGGGGCCCGACGCCGACCAGGCCAGCCACTACTACAGCAAGCCTCACCTGGCCGTGACCGGCGAGCTGCAACTGGCAGGCCGCGCGCTGCGGGTCACCGGGCGCGCCTGGCTCGACCATGAATGGAGCGAGGCCCTGCTGCACCCCGACGCGATCGGCTGGGACTGGATCGGCATGAACCTGGACGATGGCGGTGCGCTCACCGCCTTTCGCCTGCGCCGGCGCGATGGCAGCACCCTGTGGGCCGGCGGCAGCTTCCGGGCGGCCGGTGGTGCAGTGCGCAGCTTCGCGCCAAGCGAAGTGCAGTTCAGCCCCGGGCGCCGCTGGACCAGCCCGGCCACGCGCGCGGTCTACCCGGTGCAATGGCAGGTCGACACGCCTGCGGGCCGTTTCGAGGTCGTCTCGCGGCTCGATGCGCAGGAGCTCGACGGCCGCAGCTCGACCGGCGCCGTCTACTGGGAAGGGCTGAGCGAACTGCGCACGCCGGACGGCCGGCGCGTCGGGCAGGGCTACCTCGAGATGACCGGCTACGCGGCGGCCTTGCGCCTGTAGGCGCCCCGACCGGGTCGGGTCCCCTACACTTGGCCGCATGTCGACCTCTGCTGCCGTCCTCAGCGCCGCCACTGCCAGCTCGCAGCCGGCCCCTGCCCGTTCGGTGCGTTCGCTCTCGGGGCTGCTGCCCTTCCTGCGCCCGTATCGCTGGCGCATCGCCCTGGCAGGGATGTTCCTCGTGCTGGCGGCCCTGAGCACACTGGCCTTTCCGCTCGCCTTGCGCGGCCTGATCGACCAGGGCCTGATCGCGGCCGACCCCGGCGAGCGCATCATGGCCCTGCGCGAGCACTTCCTGGTGCTGTTTGCCGTGGGTGCGGCCCTGGGCCTGTTCTCGGCCGGGCGCTTCTACATGGTGAGCTGGCTGGGCGAGCGCATCACGGCCGACCTGCGCAACGCGGTCTACGGGCATGTGATCGAACAGAGCCCGGAGTTCTTCGAGACCACGCAGACCGGCGAGGTGCTGTCGCGCCTGACCACCGACACCACCCTGGTGCAGACCGTCGTGGGATCGAGCCTGTCGATGGGGCTGCGCAATGCGGTGATGGGCCTGGGTGCGCTGATCATGCTGGTGGTCACCAACCCGCAGGTGATGTCGTACGTGCTGGGTGTCATGGTGATGGCCTTGCTGCCGACGCTGGTGATCGGCCGGCGCGTGCGCAAGCTCTCGCGCGCCAGCCAGGATCGCGTGGCCGACTCCAGTGCCATCGCCGCCGAGGTGCTCAACGCCATCCCCGTGGTGCAGAGCTACACCGCGCATGCGCGCGAGACGCAACGCTTCGACGACGCCACCGAGCGCGCCTTCGGCACCGCAGTGCGCCGCACCCGGATGCGGGCCGTGCTCGTCGCCTTCGTGATCATCGCCAACTTTGCGGCCCTGCTGTGGGGGCTCCATGCGGGCGCCCAGGCGGTGCTGGCCGGCAAGATCAGCGCCGGCCACCTGGGCCAGACGGTGGTGTTCATCATCATCCTGATCGGATCGGTGGCGGTGCTGTCGGAGGTCTGGGGCGACATGCTGCGCGCCGCCGGCGCCACCGAACGGCTGATGGAGCTGCTGCACTCACGATCGCCGATCGTGTCGCCGGCGCGGCCGGTGGCCCTGCCGGCGGTGACCCGCGGCTCGGCCATCGAGATGCACGACGTGCATTTCCGCTACCCCTCGCGCCCGCTCACGCCCGCGCTGGACGGCTTCAGCCTCAGCGTGGCGCCGGGCGAGACGGTGGCGCTCGTCGGCCCGAGCGGTGCGGGCAAGAGCACGGTGTTCCAGTTGCTGCTGCGCTTCTATGACGTGCAGTCCGGGCAGATCAGGATCGACGGTGTCCCGGTGCGCGAGGCCTCGCTCGAGGACCTGCGCGCGCGGGTGGGCATCGTGCCGCAGGACAGCGTGATCTTTTCGGCCAGCGCGATGGAAAACATCCGCTACGGCCGCCCACAGGCCAGCGACGAAGAGGTGATGGCCGCAGCGCGTGCCGCGCACGCCGACACCTTCCTGCGCGCCCTGCCCGAGGGCTACGACACCTTCCTGGGCGAGCGTGGCGTGCGGCTGTCCGGCGGCCAGCGCCAGCGCATCTCGATCGCACGGGCCATCCTGAAGAACGCACCGCTGCTGCTGCTGGACGAAGCCACCAGCGCCCTGGATGCCGAAAGCGAGCGCATGGTGCAGGCTGCGCTCGAGACGGCCATGCAGGGCCGCACCACGCTGGTCATCGCCCATCGACTGTCGACCGTGCAGCGCGCCGACCGGATCATCGTGATGGAACACGGCCGGATCGTCGAGTCCGGCACCCATGCCGCGCTGATCGACGCTGGCGGCCTGTATGCCCAGCTCGCCGCCCTGCAGTTCGACACGCCCGAAGCGCCGAATGCGCCGCTTGGCGATAATCCCGGGCTGACCTGAACCGTCTGCCCCGGCAGACCGACACCGCCGTGAGCCCAGCCCGCCCCATCCGATCCCAGTACGAAGACTTCATGCGCCATGTGCACGTGAACGGCACGCCCAAGAGCGACCGCACGGGTACCGGCACGCGCAGCGTCTTCGGTCACCAGATGCGCTTCGACCTGAGCGAAGGCTTTCCGCTGGTCACCACCAAGAAGCTGCACACCAAGTCGATCATCCTCGAGCTGCTGTGGTTCCTGCGGGGCGACAGCAATGCCCGCTGGCTGCAGGAGCGCGGTGTCACGATCTGGGACGAATGGGCCCGCGAAGACGGCGACCTGGGCCCGGTCTATGGTGTGCAGTGGCGCTCCTGGCCCACGCCGGATGGCGGGCACATCGACCAGATTGCCGAAGTCATGCGCACCTTGCGCACCAACCCGGACTCCCGCCGCATCATCGTCAGCGCCTGGAACGTGGCCGAGCTGTCGCGCATGGCGCTGATGCCCTGTCATGCGCTGTTCCAGTTCTACGTGGCACCGCCGCAGGCCGAAGGGCAGCGCGGCAAGCTCAGCTGCCAGCTCTATCAGCGCAGTGCCGACATCTTCCTGGGTGTGCCGTTCAACATTGCGAGCTACGCGCTGCTCACCCACATGGTGGCCCAGCAGTGCGACCTCGATGTCGGCGACTTCATCTGGACCGGCGGCGATTGCCACATCTACAGCAACCATGTGGAACAGGTGGAGCTGCAGCTGTCGCGCGCGCCGCTGCCCTACCCCACGCTCAACATCCGGCGCCGACCGGAGTCGATCTTCGACTACGCCTACGAAGACTTCGAGTTCGTCGACTACCAGCACCATCCGGCCATCAAGGCACCGGTGGCCGTCTGAACGCCGGCCGTCCCATGCTGTCGTCACGCCAGTTCGGCGCCCTGGCCCTGCTGACCCTGATGTGGGGGCTCAACTGGCCGATGATGAAGTTCTCGCTGCGCGAGATGACCCCGCTGTACTTCCGCGCCGTGACCATGAGCGGCGGCGCGCTGATGCTGCTGGCGTTCTACAGCGCCCGGGGCGTCTCGATGCGCCTGGGCTGGCGCGAGGCAGCGCAGGTCGCCTGGCTGGCCTTGCCCAACATCCTGGGCTGGCACCTGTTCTCGATCCTGGGGGTGGGCGAACTGGCCTCGGGCCGCGCGGCCATCCTCGGCTTCACGATGCCCATCTGGACGGTGCTGATCACCGTGCTGCTGTTCGGTGAGCGACTGTCGCGCCGCACGCTGATCAGTGTGGTCTGTGCCGCAGCCGCCGTGGGGCTGCTGGTGATGCAGGAGTTCTCGGCCCTGGCCGGGCGGCCGGTGGGCATCGTGTGGATGCAGATCGCCGCCGTCAGCTGGGCGCTGGGCACGGTGTTGATGCGGCGCAGCCAGAGCCCGCTGCCCACCGAGGCGCTGACGGTCTGGATGATGCTGATGGGTTCGGTCGCCTTCTGGGTGATCGCCCCGCTGCTGGAGCCGGCGCCAAGCTGGCAGTATTCGGCGGCCACCTGGTGGTCGCTCGTGTGGGGCATCACGATCAACTACGGCTTTGCGCAGATCATCTGGTTCGGCATGGCGCGCAGCCTGCCACCGTCGGCGAGCGCGTTCTCGATCATGGCCGTGCCGCTGATCGGCACGCTGTCGGCCCCGTTGATCGTCGCCGAGGTGCCCCACTGGCAGGACCTGGCCGCTGCGGCGCTCATCATGGTGGCGATCGCCAGCGCCCTGCTGCCGCGCCGGCTCTGACACGCGTTGCCCCTGCCCCAATCGGGCCCGCCGGGCCCACAATACGCGCATGACGACCGACCTGCCCCAACTGAGCATCATTGCCGCCGTGGCTCGCAACGGCGTGATCGGCCGTGACAACGCGCTGATCTGGCGGCTGCCCGAAGACCTGCGCCACTTCAAGCGCACGACGCTGGGCTGCCCGGTGCTGATGGGCCGCAAGACCTTCGAGTCGATCGGCAAGCCCCTGCCCGGCCGTCGCAACGTGGTCATCACCCGCAACCCGCACTGGACGGCTCCGGGTGTCGAGGAAGCGCCGTCCTTCGACGCCGCGCTGGAACTCCTGAAACATGCCACCAAGGTCTTCGTGATCGGTGGCGCCCAGGTGTACGCCGAGGCCTTCCCGCGGGTCGACGAACTGGTGCTCACCGAACTCGACGAAGACTTCGACGGTGACACACACTTCCCGCCCTGGGACCGCTCGGCCTTCACCGAGGTCTCGCGCGAGACCCATGTGGCGCCCGAAGGCTACACCTACCACTTCGTCACCTACCACAGGCGCCCCGGGGGCCAGTGAGGCTCGCGCTTCACCCGGTGCGCGGCAGCATCAGGCCCTCGTGCACGGCCACGCGTTCGAGCGCGACCTCGAAGTGCACCCGCGCCTGGCCGGCCACCCGGCCGAGGTAGGCATGCAGCTCGGCGTCAGCCGCCCCGCGGTGACCGCACTGGGCGCTGTAGGCCTCGAACTGGGACAGCAGGCTCAGCAGCTCGGCCAGATGCCGGGGGCACTCGCAGGCCACCGTGGTCGACAGGCCGGCAAAGTCGGCCAGCGCCGCGTCGTCCCAGCGACGCGGGGGTATGGCAGCCAGCGGCGGGCCCGCAGGCCCGGGGGGCGCCAGTTCGGGCGCGGCGGATGCGAACAACCGCACCAGCCACTGGCCCAGGACCACGTCCGGCTGCGGCTCGCGCAGCAACTGGGCGCCGCTGTCCGCCAAGGCCTCGCACACTGCTTCGGGCGCAAAGCCGTAGACGATCCCGACGGGCCGCCCGGCCAGCGTGGGTGCGGCAGCGCGCAGATCATGCAGGCTGTCAGCCGAGAGTTGCGGCTGGTGCAGCAGCACGGCATCCACTTGAGGGCCCGTGCTCAGCGACACGGCCGCCTCCTGGGCATCGGCAAACGGGCCGAGCACCACCAGCCGACGGCCGATGCGACGCAGCACACCGGCACGTCGAAGGCGCGCACCCAGCGCCGCACCGATCACCACCACCTGCCAGGTGCCCGTGCCGGACGTCTCGTGCCAGGGCGGCTGACTGGGCGCCTGCACGCTGGACAACACCTGGGCGTGGGTGGCTGCCACGCGCTGCAGTTCGGCCATGTCCAGCGCCGCGAGGCTGCCGATCGCATGGCCCAGGTCGACCAGTTGCTTGATCAGCGCAAGGCGCCGCACGTCGTCAGCCGAGTACAGGCGCTGGCCGCTCGGCGACAACGTGGCCTGCGTGAGCCGATAGCGACGCTCCCACACTCGCAAGGTGGCCACAGGCATGCGCAGCATGCGCGCCACCGCGCCGCTGCGATGCAAGGTCGTGCCGGCCGCAGCGGGCCGCGTTGGGGTGGTGGGGTCTTGGGTCGTTGTCATCTGGAGGCTGGCACTGGAGGTCGTCCCGGAATTGACTCGCGTTTGACGCGGATATTACCGTCAGTCCACAGGCCAAACGCTCAGATGACGCATGCTTGAAGCGCATCTGGTTAGCATCTCGGCCCATGTCACCCACCGAACTGCCGGGCACACCATGACGCGCCGCAATGCCGGATTTCGCGGCAACAAGGCCGCCCTGCCCTCTCGCCCCTGCGCGGCCTGCGGCCTGCCGATGACCTGGCGGCGCCGCTGGGCCAGGAACTGGGACGAGGTGAAGTACTGCTCCGAGGCCTGCCGCCGAGCCCGGGGGCCTCGTGGCTGAGGTGCGCCAGCTGGTGGTGGTGCTGGGGGACCAGCTCGACCTGCAGGCGGCGGCGTTCGACGACTTCGATGCGGCCCGCGACGCCGTCTGGATGGCCGAGGTTGCCGAAGAGTCACGGCACGTGTGGTCGAGCAAGTCGCGCACGGTGATGTTCCTGTCGGCCATGCGCCACTTTGCCGAGGCGCTGCGGACCGCCGGGCATCGGCTGCACTACATGCACCTGGACGACCCCGGCAACCAGGGCAGCCTGGCGGCCCAGCTGGGCGCCGACCTGCAGCGCCTGCGCCCCGAGCGGGTCGTGATGACCGCGCCTGGCGACTGGCGGGTGTTGCAGGCCATGCGCGCGGCCACCTCGGCGGCGCAGGTCGAGCTGGAGATCCGCGAGGACCGGCATTACTTCTGCACCGTGCGCGAATTCGCCGAGCATGCCCGCACGCGCAAGTCGCTGCGCATGGAGTACTTCTACCGCGAGCAGCGCCAACGCCACGGCATCCTGATGACCGATGGCGACACGGGCGCGTCCGGCAAGGTCGGTCCGGTGGGTGGACAGTGGAACTTCGACGCCGACAACCGCGAGGCCTTCGGCCAGGACGGGCCCGGTTTCGTCCCGCAGCGCACGCAGTTCGAGCCCGACACGATCACTCGTGAGGTCATCGCGCTGGTCGAGCGGCACCTGGGCGACCACCCGGGGCGCTGCGACCAGTTTGCCTGGCCGGTCACCCGTGAGCAGGCCCTGCTCAGTCTGCAGTGCTTCATCGAGGAACGGCTGGAGCAGTTCGGTCGTTACCAGGACGCGATGTGGCCGGGCGACCCGTGGCTTTACCACTCCCACCTGTCGGCGGCGCTGAACCTGAAGCTGCTGAATCCGCGCGAGGTGGTGGCCGCCGCCGAAGCATCCTGGCGCGCCGGTCGCGCGCCGCTGGCCAGCGTGGAGGGTTTCATCCGCCAGATCCTCGGGTGGCGCGAGTATGTGCGCGGCATTTACTGGACACGCATGCCGGCCTACCTGCAGCTCAACGCACTGGACGCCCACGAGCCGCTGCCGGCCTGGTTCTGGACCGGACAGACCGACATGGCCTGCCTGCGCGATGCCCTGCAGCAGACCCTTGCGCACGGTTATGCCAACCACATCCAGCGGCTGATGGTGATCGGCCTGTTCACGCAGATGCTGGGGGTCGATCCGGCCGAGGTGCACCGCTGGTACCTGGCGGTCTATGTCGACGCGGTCGAGTGGGTGGAACTGCCGAACACGCTGGGCATGAGCCAGTATGCCGACGGGGGTCTGATGGGCAGCAAGCCCTATGTCGCCACCGGCAAGTACATCCAGCGCATGAGCCCGCACTGCCGGTCCTGCCGCTATGACCCGGCCCGGCACAGCGGTGAGCAGGCCTGCCCCTACACCACGCTGTACTGGGATTTCCTGCTGCGGCACGCCGACACGCTGGCCCGCAACCCGCGCATGGCCCTGCAGGTGAAGAACCTGGCACGCCTGAGCGAGAGCGACCGCCAGGCGGTGCAGGAACGCGCCACAGCGGTCCGCCGGGGCGAGGTGGGGGCATGCACCACGTGACGGCGAGCCACACCGCATGAATCCCGCGCTGCCTCCCACCCTGGCCGAAGCGCACACCCGCATCGCCGCCGTGGATCCCGGGCGGTATGCCCGCACGCGCAATGCGCTGGACGGTGCGGTGAGCGGGCTGTCGCCCTTCATCACCCACGGTGTCGTGACGCTGCGCGACGTGCTGGCCGGCGTGGCAGCCCGCCACCGGCTGACGGTGCAGCACAAGTTCGTGTTCGAACTCGGGTGGCGCGAATACTTCCGTCATGTGTGGGCTCACCGGGGCGACGGCATCCTGCACAGCCTGCATGACGGCCCGCTGCCGGACTCGGCCTATGCCCGCGAACTGCCTGCCGACCTGCGCGAGGCCCGCACCGGCGTGCCGGTGGTCGATCAGGCGGTGCGCGGGCTCTACCAGACCGGCACGCTGCACAACCACGCCCGCATGTGGCTGGCCAGCTACACCGTCCACCTGCGCAAGCTGCACTGGCGCACCGGTGCCGACTGGATGGTGGCTCACCTGCTCGACGGCGACCTGGCCAGCAACCACCTGAGCTGGCAGTGGGTGGCCGGCACCGGCAGCCACAAGCCCTATCTTTTCAATGCCGAGAACGTCGGGCGCCATGCACCGCCTGCCTGGCACAGTGCCGAAAGCGCGATCGACCTCAGCTACGACGCACTCGATCGTCTGGCGCGCGACCCGCGATCCACATCGGCAGCATCGCCCGGGCCTGCCGCGGTGCCTGCGACACCCGAGCCACCCACCCATCGCAGCCCGCCCGCCTCACTGGCCTGCACACCGCCCGACGAGGCGCTGGTGCGCGGGCGCGACGTGTGGCTGGTGCACCCCTGGTGCCTGCGTGAACCCGCCGGACTGATCGCGGCGCACACGCCGGCCGACACGCTGCTGCTGGGCGTGTTCATCGAGGAGTTCCATCACGCCTGGCCGTGGTCCGAGCTTCGCTGGCAGTTTGTCGGCCGGCGCATGGCCGAGCTCACCGCGCACCGCTGGCATGCCCGCGCCGACAGCCTGGGCCAGGTGCTTCGTGCAGCCCGCTCGGTACGCACATTCGACGACCCCCACATGGCGCCGTGGCTGCGGTCACCGGTGCAGTGCGTGCCGGCGCCTGCGCTCTTCCCGCCGGTGGCCCGGCGTTGCGATTCGTTCTCGCAGTGGTGGACCCGCACCACACGCCCGCTGAAGGGGGTCGACGAGCTTCTGGACCCGTGAACCCGGCGGCACGAAAGCGAGCACAATGCCCGTCTCGAGCCGCCCGCAAAGGAGAAGGAAGCACGATGAAACTCGCGACGTGGAACGTCAATTCCCTCACGGCCCGCCAGCAGCATGTGCTCGACTGGCTGGCCGCCAATCCGGTCGACGTGCTGGGGCTGCAGGAGCTCAAGCTCACCGACGACAAGTTCCCGCACGAGGCCTTGCGTGCAGCCGGCTACCAGGCCGAGGCCTTCGGCCAGAAGACCTACAACGGGGTGGCCCTGCTGAGCCGGCTGCCGATGAGCCAGGTGGTGCGCAACATCCCCGGCTTTGCCGACGAACAGTCGCGCGTGATTGCCGCCACCATCGACGCACCGGGCGGTGCGCTGCGCGTGGTCAACGGCTATTTCGTGAACGGGCAGGCCCCTGGCACCGACAAGTTCGAATACAAGATGAACTGGCTGCGGGCGCTGCGCGACTGGCTGCGCGACGAACTGGCCGCGCACCCGCGCCTGGTGCTGATGGGCGATTTCAATATCGCCCCGGAAGACCGCGACTCCTACGACCCCGAAGGCCTGCGCGAGACCATCCACCACACGACCGAAGAGCGCGAGCACTTTCGCCAGTTGCTCGGGCTGGGGCTGACCGACAGCTTCCGCCTGTTCGATCAGCCCGAAAAGAGCTATTCGTGGTGGGACTACCGCATGCTGGGCTACCAGAAGAACCGCGGCCTGCGCATCGACCACATCCTGGTGAGCCAGGCGCTGCAAGCCTCGGTGACGGCCTGCACGATCGATCGGGTGCCCCGCAAGTGGGACAAACCGAGCGACCACGCCCCGGTGATCGTGACGCTCGGTTGAAGGGGCCCGGGGCGTCGCGCCGCGCCAGGCCCGCCCTCAGTCGTCCAGGCCCAGTTCCTGGATCTTGCGCGTGATGGTGTTGCGCCCGAT
>CAMLSD010000012.1 GCA_946482595.1 uncultured Comamonadaceae bacterium | reverse complement strand
AAACGCCGGGCCGCCCCAAGTTTCCTTGACCCCCGCGGGGGGCAGGCCGGGCGCAGCCCGGCCCTGGGGGCAGTTTCAATACCCGGCCGCGCGGTCCACCAGATGGATCAGCGGCGCCCCGGCCCGCACCGCGTGCACATTGCGCGCGACCAGCTCGGCGGCGCTGCGTGCATCGGTCTGGGCCGCGACATGGGGCAGCACCGTCACCCGCGGGTGGGCCCACAGGGGTGAGCCGGGCGGCAGCGGTTCGGTGTTGAACACATCCAGGACCGCGCGGTGCAGGTGGCCGGCATCGAGCGCGGCCAGCAGGTCGGGCTCGACCACATGGGCGCCCCGTGCCAGGTTCACCAGGCTGGCGCCGGGGCGCATCGTGGCCAGGCGCTCGGCGTTGAAGAGGCCGCGCGTGTCGGGGGTCAGCGGCAGCAGGTTGATCACCACCTCGGCACGGGACAGCGCCTGCGACAGTCCGGCCGCGCCATGCAGGCATTCGACGATGTCCAGGCTGGCCGGCCGGCGCGACCAACCGGTGACCGTGTAGCCGTGGCGCGCCAGCAGCAGCGCGGTGGTGCGCCCCATCTCGCCCAGCCCCAGCACACTCACCTGCACCTCATCGGCCTGACGTTGGCCGTGGGTCTGCCAGCGTGCTTCACGCTGCTGCTGCGCGTAGTCGAAAAAGCCCCGGTGCAGGCTGAGCACGGCCCACAACGCGGTTTCGGCCATGGCACGGTTCATGGCCGGATCGACCATGCGCGCCAGTGGCACACCGGCCGGCACGGTGGTGTCGCCCAGCAGCCGGTCCACCCCGGCCCACAGCGACTGGATCAGGCGCAGCCGTGGCAGCCCCTGCAGTGCACCGACCGGCGGATTGGCCACCACCGCAATGTCGATCTGCCCGGCCTGGGCGAGCGCCTCTTCGCGCTGCGTGATCCAGTGTTCGCCTGGCAGCACGGCCTCGAGTTCAGGCAGCCATTCATCCCATTCGCGGGGCTCGAAGTCAGTGCACAGGTAGATGCTCATTCGTGAGGGACGGTTTCAGCCGTCGATCATGGCCAGCACACCCTGCAGTGCGTGCTTGGTGGCCGAACTGCGCACCGCGCTGCGGTCGCCGCGGAAGCGCTTGACCTCGGTGCGCACAAAGTCGCGGCCGGTGGCAAAGCCGAACCACACCGTGCCCACCGGCTTGGCCTCGGTGCCCCCGCCCGGGCCGGCGATGCCGGTGATGGCCACGCTCACCTGGGCGCGCGAATGCTGCAGTGCACCCAGCGCCATCGCCATGGCCACCTCACCGCTGACGGCACCGTGGCGCGCGATCAGCGCGCCGGGCACGCCCAGCTGCTCGGCCTTGGCCTCGTTGGAATAGGTCACGAAACCCCGCTCGAACCAGTCGCTCGAACCGGCGATCGACGTGCAGGCGCTGGCCACCATGCCCCCGGTGCAGGATTCGGCCGTCGTGAGCATCAGTCCGCGACTCGTCAGCGCCAGGGCCAGCTGGCCCAGCAGGCTGTCCAGCGCCTGCACGTCGACAAGTCGGTCAAGTCCCAAGCTGCCCATGATTCACCCCCAGTCCGCGTCATGCACCGCCGGCGCCGGCAAATGCCGCCTGCAACGCGACCCACAGGGCGATCACGAGCAGGGTGCACAGCGCTGCGACGATGTCGTCGACCAGAATACCGAATCCGCCCCGCCAGCCATCCCCCTTGAACCGGTGGTCTGCCCACCCGACCGGGCCAGGCTTGGCGGCGTCGAAGTAGCGAAACAGCAGCACGGCGGCCAGTTGCTGGCCCCAGCCCGGGGCGCCAGCCGGTGTCACCAGCCACAGCACCAGCCAGATGGCCAGGATCTCATCCCAGACGATGCTGCCCGGGTCGGCCTGGTGAAGATGACGTGCCGTCAGGGTGCAGGCCCACCAGCCCACCACCAGCCCGGCCAGCAGCAGGAGGGCCCAGCCGAGATCGCCCAGCCAGGGCCGCAGCGCCACAAAGCTCAGCCAGCCCCATAGCGTGCCCACCGTGCCGGGTGCGACCGGGCTGAGGCCCGAACCGAATCCCAGCGCGATCAGGTGGGCCGGATGGGACCAGAGGAATCGCACTGTGGGGCGCAAGGGGGCCCGGGCGGGCAAGGGGGCATCGGCAGTCATGGCGCGGGAGCGGGGACGTCTGGAGTCAGGCGCGGAAGTGGTCGAACGACGGGAATTCGGCCGCAACCTCTGCGCCTGCGCGGTCGACCAGTCGCAGGCCGGTGCCGGCTTCGATGTGCCCGATGCGCGTGACCGGCGTGCCGGTGGCTGTCGAGGCGGCCTGCACGGCCCCGCGTTGCGCCGCAGGTGCGGTGAAGACCAGTTCGTAGTCATCGCCGCCAGCCAGCGTGCACAGACGCTGCATGGCCTGCGGCTGGCGCGCCAGCATCGCGCTGCGCGGCACGGCATCGACGTCGACCACCGCCGCGACCTGGCTGCGGCGCAGGATGTGGCCCAGGTCACCCAGCAGGCCGTCCGACACGTCGACGGCGCTGTGGGCCACCCCACGCAACGCCTGGCCGAGTGCGACCCGCGGCTGCGGGGTTTCCATGGCCCGGCGTGCCTGTTCGAAGTCTTCGGCCGGCAGGCTCACCGTGCCGCGAAAGGCTTCGAGCGCCAGCCGGGCGTCACCGACCTGGCCGCTCACGTACAGGTCGTCACCCGGCTTCGCGCCACTGCGCAGCAGGGCCTGGCCCGGTGGCACCTCGCCGAAGATCGAGATGGCCAGCGTCAATGGCCCCTGGGTGGTGTCACCGCCGACCAGTTCACAGCCGAACGCATCGGCCAGCGCGAACAGCCCGTGCGAGAAACCCTCGAGCCAGAGCGCATCGACGCGCGGCAGCGCCAGGCTGAGCGTGAAGGCCACCGGGCGGGCGCCGCATGCCGCCAGGTCGGACAGATTGACCGCCAGCGCCTTGTGGCCCAGGCGGGCCGGCGGCACGGTCGGCAGGAAGTGGCGCCCCTCCACGAGCATGTCGGCCGACGTGGCCCACTGCATGCCCGGCGAGGGCTGCAGCACGGCGCAGTCGTCGCCGATGCCCACCACGGCCCTGGCCGCGGGGCGCCGGAAGTAGCGGTCGATCAGTTCGAATTCACCCAGGCTCATGCGCCGGATTGTCGCCTGCGCTGTGCCCGGCCGCGCGACTCAGGGCGTGAGCGTGCGCATCAGGTTGGCCAGTTCGACGGCGGACTTCACGTCCATCTTCTCGAACACCCGGGCCCGATGGACCTCGACGGTGCGCACGCTGATGTCCAGCTCGTCGGCGATCAGCTTGTTCGGCCGGCCGTCGATCACCAGGCGCATCACGTCGCGTTCGCGGTCGGTCAGGTCGGCCAGCCGGCGCTGCACCGTCAGGGCCGCCTGGCGCTGGGCGATCACCGCGCCGCTGCGGGCCAGGGCCTGCTCGACCCGGTCGACCAGGGCATTGTCCGAGAACGGCTTCTCGACAAAGTCGAAGGCGCCGCGCTTGACGGCCGCCACGGCGGTGGGGACGTCCGCATGGCCGGTCAGGAAGATCACCGGCATCACGTCGATCAGGCCACGCTCGATCAGGCGGTCGAACAGCGCCAGCCCGCTCATGCCGGGCATGCGCACGTCCAGCAGCAGGCAGCAGGGATCGCGTGGCTGCAAGGTGCCGCGGGCCTTGCGCTCGTCGAGCATCGCCTCGAAGGCCTCGGCCGACGCATAGGCCTCGGACAGCAGCCGCCGCGAGCGCAGCAGCCAGGCCAGCGCGTCGCGCAGCACGTCCTCGTCGTCGACGAGGTAGACCGTGGGAATGGCGTGGGAGGAGGAGGTCATGGCGTTGCGCTTCCTGGCGGGCTCATTCACTGGGGCTGTCGTGTGTCACGGCGGCCGCCTGCTGCGCGCGGCGGGCCGTGGTGGCAGGCGACTCGGCTGCAAGCGTAAACCGAAACTCGGTGCCGCCGTCCGGGCTGGACGGGTGCGTGTCGAACACCAGCGCGCCGCCGTGCTGCTCGATCACCGTGCGGCACAGGCTCAGGCCCAGGCCCATGCCTTCGCTCTTGGTCGTGAAGAAGGGGGTGAACAGCTGCTGGGCCACCTCGGGCGGGATGCCCGGGCCACGGTCGATGACCGACACACTGACCCACTTCTCGTGCGTCTGGCGCACCCTCAGGGTGAGCACACGGCGCTCCAGCGGCACGGTGTCCATCGCCTGGATGCCGTTGCGCGTCAGGTTGAGCAGCACCTGCTCGACCATCGTGCGGTCGCATACCACCCGCGGCATGGGCTGCGGCGGGCTCGGCAGGTCGATCTCGATGCGCACGCCGCCCTTGCGGGCCTGCAGTCGCACCAGCGGCATGACCGCATCGATGAGATGGTCGCAGCGGAT
Organism: uncultured Comamonadaceae bacterium; assembly: GCA_946482595.1. Next base: position 66,291 of record CAMLSD010000012.1, on the reverse strand, counting down.
CGACTCGCGCAGGTGCTCGCGCCGCCGCACGAAGTCATGCACGCTCTTGATGACCCGCCCGGCGCGTTCGGCCTGTTCGGCGACGCGCTCGATGGCCTGCAGGATCATGCGCTGCGTGGGTTCATCCAGCGGGCCCTCGCGCATCAGGTTGATCGAGCCGGTGGCATAGCTGGAGATGGCTGCCAGCGGCTGGTTCAGCTCATGGCTGAGCAGCGAGGCCATCTCGCCCACGGTGGCCAGCCGGGCCGTGGCCTGCAGCTTCTCGTGCTGCTGGCGCGACAGCTCCTCGACACGGCGCTGGGCGCTCAGATCAAGCACCGCGCCCATCCAGCCGGCCTGCCGGCCCTGGCCATCGACCAGCGGGGCCTCGTAGATCATCACCGGGAAGCGCTCGCCGTCGCGCCGCATGAAGGTGGTCTCGTAGCCTTCGCGGGGTGGTGCGCCGCCGGCCAGGCGCACCTGCTGGCGCCGCGTGTACTCGTCGACCATCTCGGGCGGCCAGTAGGGCGGCGGGTTCTCGGCCGTCATCTTGCCGATCAGTTCGGCTGCAGGGAATCCCACCATCTCGCAGAAGGCCGGGTTCACGTAGGTGATGCGGCCTTCCATGTCGCGCGCGCGCAGGCCGGTGACCAGCGAGTCCTCCATGGCCTTGCGAAAGCCCAGCGCTTCGGCCAGGCCGCGTTCGGCAGCCGAGCGTTTGCGCACGTCACGCACCAGCAGCACGACCACCACACCCAGCGCGAGCGACAGGCCCAGCACCAGGGCGGTGGCGAGGTTGGGGATCAGGTCGGGCTCGCCCGATCCGCTGTCCAGTCGCAGCTGCAGTGTGGTGCCGGGCAGGTCGATGATGCGTTGCGCCACGAAGATGCCCTGGCCGCGGGCGATGCTGCCGGCACGCGCCAGTCGGGTGCCGTCGCCCTCGACAAACGCCAGCTCATGGCCGCGGCTGTTGTCGGCGCTGACGGCCTCGTGCAGCACCGACTGCAGTGCGTACGACGCCACCATGTAGCCGGCCAGGCGGCCCTTCTCGAGCACCGGCACGCACACGTCGATCACCTCGACGCCAAGGCCGCCGGGCAAGGGCACGAAGTAGCTGCGCGAATAGGCCGGGCCGGACAGGCGCCGGGCGGTCGCACAGGCCACTTCGGCGTCGATGTCGATGTCGTCGCGCGACAGCTGGGTGAACACCGGGGCCCGATACCGCGAGTCGACCGCAGTCACGAGGTCGAAGTTCAGGTCGCGCCGCTCGATGCGCACCAACTCGCGCCGTGCACGCAGCAGTTCGGCTGCGTCGGCCTGCCACTGCGGCAGCGGCGGCTCGTTCCACAGCAGCGCCTGCAGGCTCTGCAGGTCGCGCGCGAGGCTTTGCTTGATGTCCTGTGCGGCAGCACCGGCGGTCTGCTCGACCCGGTCCTGGGCGCGCGAGGATTCGTAGTCGAGGGTGAGCCGTACCAGCGCGGTCTGGGCCACCGCCAGCAGGGCGACCAGCGCACCCCACAGCAGCGCCCGACGCAGGGGGCGGGGGCGGCGGTTGGCGCCGGGCAGGTCGGTGGACATCATGGCATTGTGGGCCTGCCGCGGGTGAAGGTGAAACCCGCGCGTGGCCAGCCTCGACTATTGCGAACTGGCGAGCAAAGCTCATACGCACTTTTGCGCATGACCGGAAGCGCCCTGGTTTGCCACACTGCGAGCCTGATCCGCCCAGGCTCATGCAGCGCGCGCATGAGCTCATGTCTCGCGCGGATCCGGGCCTCGCGCAGGCCCGCTGCAGGCTCCTACAATCGCTCACCCCGCCCCGGCGCCAGCCTTTCAGACAGCTGTCAAGGCGCATCGGATGGCCGGGCGCACACCGCTGACACCATGAAGGATTGCGATGCCCACCGCTGAAGAAAAACGCGCAGAACTGCGCAAGGCCGCCCTGGAGTACCACGAGTTTCCTACCCCCGGCAAGGTGGCGATCGCCGCGACCAAGCAGCTCGTCAACCAGCGTGACCTGGCGCTGGCCTATTCGCCGGGTGTCGCGGCGGCCTGCGAGGAGATCGTCGCCGACCCGGCCAATGCCTTTCGCTACACCTCGCGCGGCAACCTCGTTGCGGTGATCACCAACGGCACGGCCGTGCTTGGCCTGGGCGACATCGGCCCGCTGGCGGCCAAGCCGGTGATGGAAGGCAAGGGCGTGCTGTTCAAGAAGTTCGCCGGCATCGACGTGTTCGACATCGAGGTCAACGAAAAGAACCTCGACAAGCTGGTCGACTGCATCGCCGCGCTCGAACCCACCTTCGGCGGCATCAACCTCGAAGACATCAAGGCCCCCGACTGCTTCTACGTCGAGCGCAAGCTGCGCGAGCGCATGAAGATCCCGGTCTTCCACGACGACCAGCACGGCACGGCCATCGTGGTCGGTGCCGCGGTGCTCAACGGCCTGAAGGTCGTGGGCAAGGACATCAAGCAGGTCAAGCTGGTGGCGTCGGGCGCCGGGGCGGCCGCGCTGGCCTGCCTGGGCCTGCTGGTCAAGCTGGGCCTGCCGCGCGAGAACATCTGGGTGACCGACCTGGCCGGTGTCGTCTACGAGGGCCGCACCGAACTGATGGACGAGGACAAGGCCCAGTTCGCCCAGAAGACCGACCAGCGCACGCTGGCGCAGGCGATCGACGGCGCGGACATCTTCCTGGGCCTGTCGGCCGGTGGTGTGCTCAAGAAGGACATGGTGGCGCGCATGGCGCCCAACCCGCTGATCCTCGCGCTGGCCAACCCCACGCCCGAGATCATGCCCGAGGAGGTGCGCGAGGTCCGTCAGGACGCGATCATGGCCACCGGGCGCACCGACTATCCCAATCAGGTCAACAACGTCCTGTGCTTCCCGTACATCTTCCGCGGCGCCCTTGATTCGGGCGCCACGACCATCACGGTCGAGATGGAGATCGCCGCGGTGCATGCCATCGCCGAGCTGGCCCAGGCCGAGCAGAGCGAGGTCGTGGCGGCCGCCTATGCCGGCGCCTCGCTGAGCTTCGGGCCCGAGTACCTCATTCCCAAGCCCTTCGATCCGCGCCTGATGATGCGCATCGCCCCGGCCGTGGCCAAGGCCGCCGCCGAGTCGGGCGTGGCGAGCCGGCCGATCGCCGACCTCGACGCCTACCGCGAGAAGCTGCAGACCTTCGTCTACGCCTCCGGCACGACGATGAAGCCGATCTTCACCGTGGCCAAGCGTGCGGCGAACAAGCGGGTGGTCTACTGCGAGGGTGAGGAAGAGCGCGTGCTGCGCGCGGTGCAGGTCGTGATCGACGAAGGCCTGGCCCGCCCCACGCTGATCGGCCGCCCTGAGGTGATCGCCCAGCGGGTCGAGCGGTTCGGGCTGCGCCTGGTGGAAGGGCGCGACTACGACGTCGTCAACACCGAGTTCGACCACCGCTATCGCGACTACTGGCAAACCTACCACCGCATGACCGAACGCAAGGGCGTCACGCAGCAGCTCGCCAAGATCGAGATGCGCCGCCGCCTGACGCTGATCGGTGCGATGCTGCTGCACAAGGGCGAGGTCGACGGCATGCTGTGCGGCACCTGGGGCTCCACGTCGATGCACCTGCAGTACATCGACCAGGTGATTGGCCGGCGCGCCGGCGTGAACACCTATGCCTGCATGAACGGGCTGATCCTGCCGGGCCGGCAGGTCTACCTCGTCGACACGCACGTGAACTACGACCCCACCGCCGAGCAGCTCGCCGAGATCACCGTGCTGGCGGCCGAGGAGATGATGCGTTTCGGCCTGCAGCCCAAGGCGGCACTGCTGTCGCACTCGAACTTCGGCTCGAGCAACCAGCCCTCGGCCGTGAAGATGCGCTGTGCGCTGGAGCTGATCCGCGACCGCGCCCCCTGGCTGGAAGTCGACGGCGAGATGCATGGCGACGCCGCGCTGGACGGCCCCTATCGCCGCGAGCTGATGCCCAACAGCACGCTCAGCGGTGAAGCCAACCTGCTGGTGCTGCCCAACATCGATGCCGCCAACATCAGCTACAACCTGCTGAAGACGGCGGCCGGCGGCGGCATCGCGATCGGCCCGGTGCTGCTGGGGGCGGCCAAGCCGCTGCACATCCTGACGCCGTCGGCCACGGTGCGCCGCATCGTCAACATGACGGCCTTGACGGTCGCCGACGCCAACGCGGCCCGCTGACGCCGCCGGCCGGGCTGCCCTGCAGGGCAGCCCGGCCCCCGTGGGCGTGCCACGACGCCCCGAAAACCGTCGAAATGGCTCGAAAAGCCCCGAAAACGGGCGGTGCAGCTGTTCAGCTTGTGCAAGGGTCGTTTCAAGAGGCATTTCTCTAGCGCAACATCCGCCGAGAATCGCGACGGGATAATGATCTAGAAGAGAGTGACCGCTCACTGATGACTCGCTGAATCCCCCTGGATGGTGCTGAAATTTGAGGCACAGCCTTGTGGTTTTTGCCCCAATTCGGTACCATGCGGGCTTCAGGATTCAGGGAAAACCCGTGGCAACCGCTGCTTCGTCACTCCGGTGGCAGTCGCTCCGTAAGTTAGGAGTTACTACCGTCGCTGTGCTGGCGGTCGCCTTGGCGGGCGGGCCGGCGCTGGCGAAGGAATCGCCGCCCGGCGTCACCGAAGCCGACAAGCGGCTGGTCGCACTCAGTGCATTGCCTCGGCAGGCCCAGCACACCCACCGACTGATCCGTGAGGGAGGCCCCTTCCCCTACGAGAAAGACGGAACGGTGTTCTTCAACCGCGAGCGGTTGCTGCCGATCCGGGCGCGAGGCCACTATCGCGAGTACACGGTCAAGACGCCCGGTGTACGCCACCGCGGCGCCCGGCGCATCGTGTGTGGCGGCAAACCTCCCACTGCCCCTGAAGCCTGCTATTACACCGACGACCACTACGCCAGTTTTCGCCGGATCGTCGAATGAATCGCTTCTGATGAAATAGGGGGATCGTGACCATGCTCTTGCAGACCGTCCGTCCGAACATCGTGCAGTCGATCCGCGCCTTCCGCGTGGAAGACCTGATGCAGGCCGCCCAGGATACCGGTCAGCATTTCCTGTACGCCAACCTGAGCCAGGCCCAGTCCAAGCAGGACGTCCTGGACGGGATCGCGCAGGCTTTCCTGTTTCCCGCGCATTTCGGCAAGAACTTCGATGCGCTCTATGACTGCATGACCGACCTGGTGCACAAGTCCGGTCCGCAGCCCGGTTTCATCGTGGTGCTCGAGCAGATTCCCGACAACCCGCGTTTCGATCGGGAGGCGCGCGAGCAATTGCTCGACGTCTTCCGCGATGCGGCAGACTTCTGGGGGGACCGCAAAGTGCCCTTCCGATGTTTCTATTCTTTTCTGTAGCCCGCTCCCAGGAAATCGGGTCATGGGAGCGGGCCAACGAGATGGCCCAGAGCGAAGTGGCAGTCAAGCCGAGCAAGAGCGGCAGTGCCAACAGCTCGTTTGGCATGAACATGCCGATGATGAGCAGCGCTTTCGATACGTCCGCCTGGCTGGCGGCCGCCTGACGCGCGGCCTGCCGCCTGCGCGAACCGCAGCGCTGCAGATCGCGCCGAAGCGCGAACAGCACACAGGGCGACCCCGTCAGTTCGCCCTGTTTCACATGGGTGCGCAATCACCCGCACCCGCACCCGCACCCGCAGCCGTCGGGGGCCGGGCGTTGAAGCGATCTTCCCCGCAGCAAGCGATGTGAGCGTCACGCGGCCGGTCGGGGTGGCGTGGATGCCACGGCCAGGGCCAACGCCACGTATTCCGACACCGGCACTTCCTCGGCGCGGCGCTGCACGTCGAAGTGGCCGGTGTGGCCACGTTGCTCCAGCCAGCGCCCGAGCGTGTGGCGCAGCAGCTTGCGCCGCTGAGAAAACGCCGTGGCGACCAGTTCCGACAACAAGGCGGTGTCCAGCAGGGCGGCATCGGGCAGCGGCACCATGCGCACCACGGCCGAGTCCACACGCGGTGGCGGGTCGAAGGCCTCCGGCGGCACGTCGAACAGCGACTCGATGTCGTAACGCCACTGCAGCATCACGCTCAAGCGGCCGTAGTCCTTCTGCCCCGGTGCGGCGGCCATGCGGTCCACCACTTCCTTCTGAAGCATGAAGTGCTGGTCTTCCACCACGTCGACATGCTCGAGCAGGTGAAACGCGATCGGTGACGAGATGTTGTAGGGCAGGTTGCCCACGATCCGCAGCTTGCGCGGGTCACTGCCGCGCAGTGCGGTGAAGTCCACACTCAGCACGTCGGCCTCGACCACGGTGAGTTCGGGGCGCTTGCGCAACCGGGCGGCGAGGTCGCGGTCGAGCTCGATCACCGTCAGGTGCTCGCAGCGCTGCACCAGCGGGTCGGTCAAGGCGCCCATCCCGGGGCCGATCTCGACCAGGCGTTCGTCGGGGCGCGGCGCGATCGCCCGGACGATGTCGTCCAGGACCGTGGTGTCGGTCAGGAAGTGCTGGCCGAAGCGCTTGCGGGGTATGTGTTTCACGAGGCGCTCACTGCGGAGGCTCGCGCAGCTCGACATAGGCCCGTTCGCGGATCTCGCGGGCCCAGTCCTCATAGGCCGCCTCGAACTTCTGCTCGCGCAGGGCATTGGTGGCCAGCTCGCGCTGCTGGCGGGCGTCCAGGCGTGTCTCGCGGCGCTCGTTGACCTGCATCAGGTGCGCCCCGAAACGCGACATGAAGGGCTCGGACACCTGGCCCACCGCCAGCTTGGTCATGACCTCCTCGAATTCGGGCACGAACTGGCCCGGGCTGGCCCAGCCGAGGTCGCCGCCCTGCGAGGCACTGCCGTCCTCGGAGTGCTGTCGCGCCAGCTGCGCAAAACTGGCCTGGCCGGACTCGATGCGGCGGCGGTAGTCGGCCAGGCGCCGCAGCGCGGTCTCCTGGGTCAGCTGGGGCGACAGCCGCAGCAGGATGTGGCTGGCGCGGGTCTGGGTCACGCTGAGGCCGGTCGGGTCGTCACGCGACAGCAGCTTCAGGATGTGAAAGCCGGCGCCTGAGCGCACTACCGCGGTGGCCAGGTCGCCGGGCGACAGCTCGCGCACCGCCTCGACGAACAGGTCGGGCAGGCGGTCGGCGCTGCGCAGACCGATGGCGCCGCCCTGGTCCTTGTTGGCGCCGTCCGAGTATTCGCGGGCCAGTTGCTCGAACGGGGTGCCCGAGCGCGCCTGCGCCAGCACCTGATTGGCGCGGGCGCGGCGCTCAGCCTGCTGTTCCGCGCTGGCGCCTTCGGGCACGGCCACCAGGATCTGCGCGATGTTGTATTGCACGTTGCCGGCCGACTGGCCCCGCTGCGCCGTCAGGAACTGCTCGATCTCGGCCTCGGTGATGCGGATGCGGGACTGCACCTCACGCTCGCGCAGCCGCTGCAGCATGATCTGGTCGCGCAGGTTGTTGCGAAACCGCAGGTAGTCGATGCCCTGGGCGGCCAGGCGCTCACGCAGCTGGGCCTGGGTGAGCTGGTTCTGGGCCGCCACGTTGTTGACGGCCCGGTCGACCTCGGCCTCGTCCACCCGCATGCCGACGTCGCGGGCATGGGACAGCTGGGCCCGGTCGTCGATCAGTGCGTTGAGGACCTGGTTGCGCAGTGCTTCGGCCGGCGGCAGCCGGGCGCCGCTGCGCTGCGCCTCCTGGACCAGGCTGGCCACGCGCTGCTGGACCTCGCTGTTGGTCACCAGCTCCTGGTTGACGACGGCCACGATGTAGTCACCCCCGCGTGGCGCGGCCGACTGGGCCGCGGCGCCGAGGCCGAGCGTGGCGCACAGCAACATCAACAGGGTGTGGCGCAGGGCGCGGCGCGGCCGCTCGAAAAGGGTTCGGGTCATGGAGGTCAGGTCGGGCAAGCGCAGGTCACAACGGGTCAGGGCTGGGACGAACCGTCGTCACGCAGCAGCTGGTAACCGGGAATATTGTCCTTCAGGACGGTCAGCGGGTTCGAGCCCAGGCGTGACAGCCCGACGAACTCGATCTGGAACATCAGTCGTGTGGTCGCTTCCTGCTGGCTGGTCGAGCGGCGGACGGCCACCACGCGGCCGATCCAGCAGCCGGCGTCATACTCCAGACCGACCAGCGAGTCGGTCATGCGGCGATCCTGCAGGCTGTAGTTCAGCCGGCCCACCGAGTACAGCGTGCCGGAACAGGCCGCGTTGCCTTCGGCCGCCCCCGGGGCGCGACCACGGTAGATCGGCCACTGCCAGCCGACGTCGAGCTGCTCGCTGGCCTTGCGGGTCAGGCTGTAACTGACGTTCACCGTGCGGAAGGGGCCGGGCGCAAAGCGGGCCGACACCGTCGAGCGCACGGTGCGCTTGAGGTCGGGGTTGTACTGTGCCGATGCCTGCAGCAGCCATTTCGGGATGGCGCCGGTCGAGCCGAGCAGCAGCACGTCGCCCAGGCGCTGGGTGAAGGGCACACCTTCGGGCGTGAGGCGCTGGTCGCGCAGCAGGTAACGCTGGGCGATGCCGAGCTTCAGGGCTTCGAGGCCCGTGTTCTCGTCGAGCAGGCGGGTGTAGGCACCGGCAGTCACGTGGTGCGCGTCGGCCACCCGGTCGACGCCTGAGAACGGGTTGGCATCGAAGGCGGTCGAGAAGTTCTGGTCTTTCGGTGCGGCGTCGAAGTTGGGCAGGTCGGACTGGTCGCGGTACGGTGTGTGCACGTACATCAGCCGCGGCTCCAGCGTCTGGACGAAGCGGCGACCGAACCATTCGGTCGGACGCTCGAAGGTCCAGCCGGTGTCCACGCTGACGGTCGGGATGAAGCGCGACGCCGAGCGGCGGCCGGACGTGAGCGTGTCGTCCAGGCGATAGGTCGCGGCATTGAAGCTCAGCCGCGGCGTCAGGAACCACCCCGGCGTGGACACCAGCGGCCAGCTCAGGCTGCCCAGCGCGTGCACGCGGGTGCCTTCAGGTCGTCCGTCGGCCGGTTCGTCGTCGAGCACGAAGCGGTTCACCTCGGCTTCCAGGGCCAGCTGCAGGCCGGCGCCGAGGCCGTAGTCCCGACGCACGCCGAACTGGGGGGCGCGGGCGTAAGGCGAGGTGATCGGGGCCGTCAGGTCCTGCAGCACCTGCCAGCGCTGGGCCCGGGCATAAAAATTCCAGTCGCCATGCCACCACGACCCCTGCGCATCGGTGGGCAGCAGACGTGGCGTGATGTGGGCGATGTTGCGCTCGAAGTCTTTCCAGTAGTCGTCGTCCGACACCCGGTTCATGCGCAGTCGGTAGCTGCCTTCGTACGGCAGCGCACCCAGGTGGCTGAAGGCCAGCGCGCTGCGTGACCGGTTGGCCACGCGGTCGTTCGGCAGCAGGTGGTAGTCGATCTGGCCCGAGAACGACGGCTCCAGGTAGCGGAACTGGCTGCTCACCGCCACGCCCCGGCGCGTCATGATCGACGGCGTGATGGTGGCATCGCGGTTGGGTGCGATGTTCCAGTAGTAAGGCACTGCCAGCGAAAAGCCGCTCTTGTTGTCCAGATCGAAGTTGGGCGGCAGCCAGCCCGACTTGCGCGCGTCCGACAGCGGAAAGCTCAGGTAGGGCGCGGCCAGCACCGGCACGCCCATGAAACGCAGCACACCGCCCTCGGCGACCCCTTCGTTGTTCTCGAAGTCGAACTTCACGCTGTCAGCCTGCAGCAGCCACGCGTATTCGCCCTGGTCGTCGGGGGTGCAGCTCGAATACGTTGCGTCGGTGGCCGCCAGGCGCTCGCGCCCGAGGAAGTCGACCCGCTGCGCCTGGCCGCCGGCCTGGGTCAGGGCAAAGTAGTAGCTTGGCTGAAGAAAAAAGCCTTCGTAGCGGTCGAGCTGGATCTGCAGCTCCGGCCCGGCAAAGCGGTTGCCGTCGCGGGTGATGCGCACGTTGCCGCGCGCCTTGGCCAGGCCCTGCGACATGTCGTACTCGAGCCGGTCGGCCCGGATGCGGGTGGGGCCCTGCTCGAGTTCGGCGTCACCCTCGGCGATGGTTTCCAGGTCCGGGCGGCCATAGAGCTCGCGCGCCTGCACGATGATCGGCAGGGGCTTGGCGGCCGCGGTCGGGGCGGGGGTGGTCTGAGCATGCACGCTCGCGCCGGCCATCAGCAGGCAGGCTGCGGCGGCGATCGGATGCCAGCCAGGGGCGCTTTGGGCAACGGGCAGTCGGGCCAAGACAGAAGCGGGTGGAGTTGCGCGCCGCCGCTGGCGTTGCGGCGCTCGACGACGGCTCCCGATCACGAGGACCAGGGCCGGGCGGTTTGTAGAATCGATTATTCCACGAGCCCCGGGCCCGACCGGCCTGCCGCGGCGCCCCTTTCTTTCCACCGACCTTGGCCAAGAGCCTGCGCCATGTCCCTGCCTGCTGCCCCGAACGCCGATTCCGATGCAACCGTCCCGCCCATCGTCTGGTCCGACCCGGCCCGCCAGGCCGCCTTCGAGCGCTGGCTGGCCGGCCTGGGTGCGCGTGGGCTGGATGCTGCCAGCGTGCGCAGCGCCAGTGCCGATGCGAGCTTCCGGCGCTACTTCCGTGTCGACGGCGCCGAGGGCTCACGCATCATCATGGACGCGCCGCCCAGCCACGAGGACTGCCGTCCCTTCGTGCAGGTGGCCCGCCTGCTGCGCGATGCCGGGCTGAACGCGCCCGAGGTGCTGGAGTGGGATGAAGCCCAGGGTTTCATGCTGCTGAGCGACCTGGGCCGGACCACCTACCTGAGCGTGCTCGACGCCACGACCGCCCCGGCGCTGTATGCCGATGCGATGGGCGCCCTGGTGCGCCTGCAGGGCATTGCGGCCGAGGGCCAGGTGCCACCCTATGACGAGGCCTTGCTGACCCGCGAGATGCAGTTGTTTCCCGACTGGTACGTGCAGCGCCATCACGGGATCACGCTCGACGACACCACACGCCAGCAACTGCAGCGCTGCTTCGAGCTGATCCTGGCCAACAACCTGGCGCAGCCGAAGGTGCTGGTGCACCGCGACTACCATTCGCGCAACCTGATGGTGAGCGCGCCGCCCGGCAGCGCCGACAACCCCGGCATCATCGACTTCCAGGATGCCGTCTGGGGCCCGATCACCTATGACCTGGCCTCCTTGCTGCGCGATGCCTACATCGAGTGGGAGGAAGAGCAGCAGATCGACTGGGCCGTGCGCTACTGGGAGCGGGCGCGCCGCGCGGGGTTGCCGGTGGACGACGACTTCGGCAACTTCTGGCGCGACTTCGAATGGATGGGCCTGCAGCGCCAGCTCAAGGTGCTGGGCATCTTCTGTCGCCTGTACCACCGTGACGGCAAGGAGGCCTACCTGAAGGACCTGCCGCTCGTGTGGCGCTATGCCCACAAGGTGTGCACCCGCTACCGCGGCCTCACGCCGCTGGCCCAGTTGCTGGAACGCCTGGCCGGTGCGCAGCGTCAGGCGGGCTACACCTTCTGACGTGGGCTCAGGGAGGCCAGCACCTCGCTGACCAGCGCCGCCAGGGCCCCGGTCGCGTCGCTGCCGGGCCCGGCGCAGCGCACCAGCGAGATCGACGTGGTCGGCAGCCGGGGCAGCGCCAGTCGCTCGTCGATGCTCAGTGCATCGCGCGGTGCGCCCAGGTCCATGCGCACGGTCACACCCACGCCCGCCGCCACTGCTGCCCACATGGCCGTGACGTTGCCGGTGCTGAAGGCCACATCCCAGCGCAGCCCGGCACGCTGAAGGGCGGCCAGCGCGTCTTCGCGGTAGATGCAGGGCTCGTCGAGCACGACCAGCGGCAGCGGCTGGCGTCGGTCCCAGGTGAATCCCTTGCCGGCATACCAGTGTGACGGGCGCACCGAGGATGTCAGCGCCCGGGCGGCGCCGCGCCGGGCGATCAGCAGGGCCAGGTCGATCTCGTTGCGGCGCACCATGGCCGTGATGCTGCTGTTGCGCTCGATCACGGCGGCGACCTTCACGCCGGGATGAGCGCGACGAAAGCGCGTCAGCGTGGTCGCCAGCCGCGACGATGCGAAGTCCTGGGGCATGCCGAAACGCACATCGCCGCTGAGGGCCACGCCGCGCAGGTCGTCGGCCGCCTGGGCTTCGATGGCCAGCAGCGTGCGGGCGTGTGTCAGCAACCGCTCGCCGGCCTGCGACAGCTGCATGCCGCGCGAGCTGCGCACGAACAGCTGGCGGCCCAGGCGCTGCTCCAGCGCTGCGATCTGCAGGCTCACGGCCGATGCCGATTTGTTGATGGCCTCGCCGGCCAGCGTCAGGGTGCCGGTGTCCGCCAGGGCCACAAAGGCCCTGACCGTGCTGTGAACGAGATGCTGCATGCTGAACTTCCGTGCCACGCGCCCGACCCACCGGGCCGGATCCTGCGTTGAGGATACCTCAACGCCACGCACAGAACTTCTCGCTGTTCCGCGTGCGCATGGATGCCTACAGTGACTGGCATGAACCTGCTGCAATACGCCTTCACGCTGGGCGACACCTATGACATGCAGGCCATCCGTGAGCGGGTGGCCGCGCGACGCGCGCGACTGGCCGGCCTGCCAGGGCTGCGCTGGAAGGCCTGGCTGCTGTCGGAGCCTACCGCCCGGCATCCGCAGCCCAAGACCTATGCGCCGCTGTACCTGTTCGCCAGCAGTGCATCGACGGCGTCCTTCCTGGGCGGCAGCATCTATGAGGGCGTGACGGCCTCGTTCGGCTGGACCTGGCCGCACCATGGCCCCTCGCTGGGCGTGCAGTCAGGGCTGGACGAGGCCCGCGCCTGCGTGCTGGAGGTGCAGACGATCCAGTCGCATGCCGAACTGGTCCTGGCGCTGGAGGACGACCTGGCCGGTCATCCTGCCGAGATCGCGCAGGCCCGCATGCTCGACGTGGCACGCATGCAGTTGAGAACCTATCGATTCCTGGACATCGACGCAGCCCAGGTGGCCACCGATGCCGGCAACCTGGTCTACGAGGTGGTGGCCCTCACGCAACCTGCCGGTGGCGAAGGATGAGCCGGGCGTCACGGCTGTGCCTGTCCGTCACCGGCGCGATCGACCGTCTCACCCTGGCTGTCGGTTCCAGCGTGCGCTGGTTGACGCTGCTGATTCCGATGGTGTGTTTTGGCTATGCCGTGGCGCGCAAGCTGCTCCCCTGGGGGCACAACGGCTTCAGTGAGCTGCAGTGGTACCTGTTCGCGACGGTCTACCTGCTGGCCGCGGGCTACACGCTGCTGAAGGACCAGCATGTGCGCGTCGACTTCTTCTGGCGCGGCTTTTCCGTGCGCACCCGCTGCCTGATCGACCTGGCATTCCTGGTGCCGCTCGCGGCGGTGTGTGTGGCGCTGTCGGTGTGGTACTGGGACTTCTGGACGGTGTCGGTCAAGCTGCGTGAAGGGCCCGAGGACGTGCTCACCGGGCTGGAGCGCTGGCCGATCAAGCTGGCGCTGTTCGTCGGATTTGCGCTGCTGTCGCTGCAGGTGCTGAGCGAGCTGCTCAAGCGCATCGCCTGTCTCGCCGGATGGATGCCCGCCTCGCGCATTGCCGGTCTGCAGACGGCCGGGTCGTCGGCCATCGCGCCCTGAAGGAGTCTTCCTTGTCACTGACGTCCTGGTTCATCGGCTCGATGTTCATGAGCATGGCCGGCCTGCTGCTGCTCGGCTTTCCCGTGGGTTTCACGCTGATCGTGCATGGCGTGGCCTTCACCGTGCTCGGCGCCTGGCTCGACCTGTTTCCCTGGGCCATTCTCCAGGCCCACATGCTGCGGGTCTACGGCCTGCTGTTCAACGAGGTGCTGCTGGCGATCCCCTTCTTCACGCTGATGGGCATGGTGCTGGAGCGCAGCGGCATCGCACAGGACATGATCGCCGCGCTGTCCCGGCTGCTGAGCGCCCTGCGCGGCGGCCTCGCCCTGGCCGTGGTGGTGGTGGGCACGGTGCTGGCGGCCACCACCGGCGTGATCCAGGCCAGCATCATCGCGATGGGGGTGATGGCCTTGCCGGCGATGATGTCGGCCGGCTACGACCGTCGCCTGGCGGCCGGTGTCATCACCGCTTCGGGCACGCTGGCACAACTCATACCTCCCAGCCTGGTGTTGATCGTGATGGCCGACGCCACCGGCGTGCCGATCTTCAGGATGTACGAGCGGGCCCTGGTGCCCGGGCTGCTGCTGGCGCTGGCCTATTGCCTGTACGTCGTGGTGCTGGTGCGGCTGAGGCCGGGCACGGCGCCGGCGGCAGGTGAGCGTCCGCGGCTGGGCGATGTCGGTCGTGCGTTGGCCAGCCTGCTGCCGCCGCTGGCGATCATCGGGGCGACGGTGGGTTCGGTGCTGTCCGGGTTTGCCACGCCCACCGAAAGCGGCGGGTTTGGCGCCACGGCGTCGCTGGTGCTGGCGGCCGCGCGGCAGCGGCTGGGCCGCAGCGCCTTGCGCGACATCGTCGACACCACCACGCTCGTGAGCTGCTGTGCGCTGTTCATCCTGATCGGGGCGAGCTTTTTCACGCTGCCCTTCAATGCGGCAGATGGCAAGCCCTGGATGCGCGAGATGTTCTCGGTGCTGCCCGGCGGCGAAACCGGCTTCCTGGTGGCAGCGGTGCTGCTGGTGTTCGTGCTGGCGTTCTTTCTCGACTTTTTCGAGATCGCCTTCCTGGCCCTGCCGCTGCTCATGCCGGTGGTGGTGGCCATGGGCATCGACCCGGCATGGTTTGCGGTGCTGGTGTGCATCGCGCTGCAGACCTCGTTCATGCACCCGCCGTTCGGTGTGGCGATCTACACCTTGCGCTCGGTGGCGCCGCCCACGTTGTCGAGCACCGACCTGTACTGGAGCGCCGTGCCCTTCATTGCCTTTCAGCTGCTGGTGGCGATGCTGATCATCGCGGTGCCTGACCTGGCCTTCGACTTCGGCCAGACGGGCGGCGAGCGCATCCCCCGCAACGAGGTCGAGCGCATCCTGCACGAGCTGCCGCAGTATCCCTGCCCCGCCGTACCGATCACCCCTTCCGGCTGTTGACGGCCCGTTCCTCATGTCCGACACGATCCTCTGCGGTCTTTACGCCGTCCACGAGCCCTACCTGACGAACTGCTTCGGCGAAGAGGTCAGCGCGCGGCTCGCGGGGCGCATCATTCCCCGGTCCAGCTGGCTGCCGGAGCGCCAGCAAGGCATTGCACGCGACCTGTCGATCGGCTCGCGCAATGACTGGTTTCGCGAGCGTCTGAGCCTGCTGCTCGACCGCTCGGGCCTGCCAGGGCTGCGCTTCATCACGGGCAGTGACCTGAGCTGCCACCACACCGAGCTCACCCGCATCGACGGCCGGGTGATCTGGGAGGAAACCCGTGGCTACAAGGTGCTGAACCCGGACTGCCTCCAGGTGATCGCCGACATCGAACGCCTGGAGCAGTGGTGCCTGGCACACCCCGATGAAGCAGGGCGGATCCTGGACATCTGGCCGCAGGACCTGCGGGCAGCCCACGATGGCGCGTTCTTCACCCTGCACCCCGACAACGAAGGCCTGGGTGAAGGCGACAACGCCGGGTTTGTCTTCTGCGTGCTCAGGACGATGAAGGAGGTGCTGCGCTTTGCGCAGTTCCATCGCTGCTGGGCCGTGTACTGGCTGCCGCTGGCCTGGGGGCCGCCGGCGGGCGACTGAGGCACGCGCCCCGGGGCGCGCACCGGCTGCCACGGTCAGGCCTGCTGCAGCTGAGCGAGGCCCGGCGTCTCGCAGCCAGCGGCTGCCAGCCAGGGGTCGCGGTCTTCCCCACCGAAGGTCTGCACAAGAAAGTCCAGGAAGGCGCGGGTGCGTGCCGGCAGGTGCTTGCGCGTGGGCACCGCGGCATACAGCGTGGCCGTCAGCACATGCCACTCGGGCAGCACCCGTTCGAGCGCATGCTCGAGCAGTGCGTCCTCGACGACAAAGGACGGCAGCCCGGCCACGCCCATGCCGGCCAGTGCCGCGGCGTAGATGGTGTCCAGGTGCACGGTGGTGAGCGCCGAGCGGTGCGGCTCGACGGTGTAGGTCTCCTGCACGCTGCGCCCGTCCTGGAGGTGGCCACGCACGAACAGGATGCCGTCCTGCACCACCGAGGGCGTGGGCAGCAGGGCGTCGTGATGGGCCAGCTCGGACGGGTGCAGCGGTGTGCCGCGGCGGGCCAGGTAGTCAGGCGAGGCGCAGGTGATCAGTTCGGTGCGCGCCAGGCGCCGCGCCACGAAATGCCCGTCCAGCGGCTTGCGGCCCAGCATCAGGATGGTGACGTCGTGGGCTTCGTCCACGGTCTCGACCGGCCCCGGCACCGTCAGCTCGATCGTCACGTGCGGATACTGCGCCCGAAAGCGCGGCAGGTGCTTGGCCAGCTGATGCACGGCAAACGCCGGCGGGGACAACACCCTCAGATGGCCACGCGGATCGTGGGTCGAGGCCGACGCCTGCAATTCCGCCTCGTCCACGTCGAGCAGGATCTGCCGCACCCGCTCCAGGTAGGCCTCACCGGTGTCGGTCAGGGCCAGCCGGCGGGTGGTGCGCTGGATCAGGCGGGCACCGAGGTGGGCTTCCAGGTCGGCCACCAGGCGGGTCACCACCGCAGCCGACAGGTCCAGTGCCCGTGCCGCACCGGCAAAACTGCCCTCCTCGATGACCTTGGCAAACACCCGCATGGAGTGCAGTCGGTCCATTTCAAGCCCCCGCTTTGTTGCGCATGCAGCAATTGTTCATTGAACGGAAAGGCGTTTTTCTGCCTAGGGTTAACACCTAAAGTTCACCCCATCGATGAGCCCGACGCCATCCGCAAGACGCGACTCACCGACCGGACCGCCGGGCCAGACGCCCGGTCCGCACCGTCAAACCTTTTGAGATGGAGAGTTGAACCATGCAAGCCAAGACCCTGTTCGCCGCCGTGATCGCCAGCACCTTCGCCATGGGCGCCTTCGCCCAGGAAGCCACCAGCGACGACATCAACTTCGTGCGCAATGCCGCATCGACCAAGACCCGCGCCGAAGTGCAGGCCGAGGTGATCAAGGCACGCGCCGACGGCAAGGTGGTTCACAGCGGTGAAGTGACGCACTTCAACGTGGACGCCTGATCCTCTGCACCCCTGATTGTCCTGGGGTCATTCCAGCGCGGGCCGCATCCGATCCGGACGGCACCGCGTAAGTGAACCCAGATGCCGGTGCACACCGCCGGTGTCAACCCGAACAAACCCCTGACTGAACACTGGAGCCACATCATGAACGCCAAGACCCTGTTTGCCGCCATCCTATCCACCACCTTCGCCGTGGGCGCCTTTGCCCAGGAAGCAACCGCCGACGACGTGAACTTCGTCGCCAAGGCTGTCTCGAGCAAGACGCGCGCCGAAGTGCGCGCCGAGCTGGAGCAGGCCCGCAACGAAGGCACTTACATCGCTGGCGGCGAAGCCACGATCTTCGCCGACGCCCCGAAGGCCGGCGAGCGTACCCGTGCCGAAGTCCGCAAGGAAGGCATTGCCGCTGCCGCCGCGCGCCGCAACGCACCGGTCGAGGCCTGGAACGTTGGCGCCTGAGCCCTGTTGCAAGCCCATTGACACGCGCCCCGGCCGGGGCGCTGCGGCAGACCTGGCCCGCGCCGTATCTGCCGCCCACCGGCTGTCTCCTCCTTCACCCGCCTCGTGCGGGTGTTTTTACGTGGGCTGCCGGCTTTGGCACACTCGGGCGCTCGTTTTCGTAACGGAGTGATCCCGTCATGCCTCGTTTTCACGTGCCGCTTGCACTGCGCAGCGGCGACGAACTGACCCTGCCGGCGTCGGCTGCGCGGCATGTGCAGGTGCTGCGCCTGCAGCCTGGTGACGCGATCACGCTCTTCAATGGTGGCGACGACGGCCAATGGCAGGCCACCGTGCTGCGCATGGGGCGCAGCGATGTGGACGTTCGTGTGGGCGAGTTCGAGCCGGTGCAATCCGAACTGGCCGTGCCGGTGACGCTGGCCGTGGGCATGCCGGCCAACGATCGCATGGACTGGCTGGTCGAAAAGGCCACGGAGCTTGGAGTGACGGCGATCCAGCCGCTGATGTGCGAGCGTTCGGTGCTGCGGCTGAGTGGCGAGCGCGCGGTCAAGAAGGTCGACCACTGGCAGGCCGTGGCGGTGTCGGCCGCCGAACAGTGCGGGCGGGTGCGTGTGCCGGTGCTGCATCCGGTGCTGGCCCTGCGCGACTGGCTGGCCCGCCGCGGCGAGGGCCTGCACCTCGTGCTCAGTCTGCAGGCGACCGGCTCGTTTGCCCGTCAGGTGCGCGCACACGCCGGCCCGCTGAGCCTGGTCAGCGGGCCCGAGGGCGGGCTGTCGCCCACCGAGGAGGCCTTGTGCCTGGCCGCAGGCTGCCTGCCGGTCAGTCTGGGCCCGCGCATCCTGCGCGCCGAAACCGCCCCCCTGGCGGCCCTGGCCTGGCTGGGCTGCGACATCGCCTGAACGGCGCACGCTGCGGCCGCCAACGCCGATCGGCGCGATCGGCCACAATGGCCCGTTGCCGCTGCCTTGGAAGAACATTTCATGAACCGTCACGTCTGGTTGCTGACCCTGTGCCAGGGTTTTTTCATGACCAACAACGTGACTTTCATCGCGATCAACGGCCTGGTCGGCCTGGCCCTCGCCCCGGTGCCATGGATGGCCACACTGCCGGTCACGGGCTACGTCGTCGGGGGCGCGCTGGCCACGGGTTTCGTGGCGCGCACGCAGCGCGCCTGGGGGCGCAAGCGTTCGTTCCAGGCCGGGCTGCTGGTGGCGATCGCGGCGGCGGCGCTGTGTGCCTATGCGGCCGCCACGCGGCAGTTCTGGCTGCTGGTGCTGGCCACCGTGATTGCCGGCTACTACAACGCCAACGCGGCGCTGTACCGGTTCGCGGCCGTCGAGCTGGTGGGGCCGGACCTGAAGGAAAAGGCGATCTCCTGGGTGCTGGCCGGCGGCATCATGGGCGCGGTGATCGGGCCCAACCTGGCCACCCGCACACGCGACTGGCTCGACGTGCCGTTTGCCGGTGCCTATGCCGCCCTGGCCGTCGTGGCGCTGCTGTCGCTGCTGGTGCTGAGCTTCATCCATTTCCCTGCGCTGCCGCCCAGCGATCCCGCGCGCCCCGGCCGCGCGCTGCGCGAGATCGCACGTCAGCCGGTGTTCATCGTCGCGGTGGCCGGCGCGGCGCTTGGGTTTGGCGTGATGAACCTGCTGATGTCGGCCACACCGATCGCGATGGCGATGTGCAGCCATCCCTTCGAGAGCACTGCGCTGGTGCTGGAATGGCACGTGCTGGGCATGTTCGTGCCGAGCTTCTTCACCGGCCACCTGATCAAGCGTTTTGGCGTGACCCGCGTGATGTGGGCCGGAGTGGCGCTGATGCTGCTGTGCATCGGCATCGCGCTGTCGGGGGTGGAGCTGATGCAGTTCCTGGCTGCGCTGCTGCTGCTCGGGGTGGGCTGGAACTTCCTGTATGTGGGCGGCACGACCTTGCTGACCGAGGCGTACCGCCCCGAGGAGCGCACCACCGCGCAGGCCGCGATGGACTTCTGGGTGATGAGCACGGTGGCGGTGTCGTCGTTTGCGTCCGGTGTGCTGATCACCGGCCAGGGCTGGGCCTGGCTGAACTGGGGCTCGCTGGTACCGGTGGCGGCGGTCGCGCTGGCCCTGGTGTGGCTGGCCGGGCATCGGCGCCCGGCCGTGGCCTGATCCAGGACGGTCAGCGACCCTCCAGCAGTGCCGCATCCCACGCGGCCACCGTCTGCCGTTGTTCACCCAGGCCCGCGATGCCCAGGTGCATCGTGTCGCCGGGGCGCAGGTAGCGCGGCGGGCGTGCGCCCATGCCCACGCCCGGTGGCGTGCCGGTGCTGATCAGGTCACCCGGGTGCAGGGTCATGAAGCGGCTGATGTAGCTCACCAGCTCGGCCACGCCGAACACCATGGTGCGGGTGTTGCCGCGCTGGCGCGGTTCGCCGTTGAGGTCGAGCCAGAGGTCCAGGGCCTGGGGGTCGGGCACCTCGTCGGCCGTGACCAGCCAGGGGCCGATCGGGCCGAAGGTGTCGCAACCCTTGCCCTTGTCCCACTGCCCGCCGCGCTCGAGCTGATACTCGCGCTCGGACACGTCGTTCACCACGCAGTAGCCGGCCACGTGCGCCAGCGCGTCCTCGCGCGACACATACCGCGCGGTGCGGCCGATCACCACGCCGAGTTCGACCTCCCAGTCGCCCTTGACCGCATCCTGGGGCAGCACCACGGTGTCGTTCGGGCCGTTGATGCTGTTGTCGGTCTTCAGGAAGAGGATGGGTTCCCTGGGCACGGCCATGCCGGCCTCGGCGGCATGGTCGCTGTAGTTCAGGCCCACACAGATGAACTTGCCCGGGCCCGCCCAGGGCACGCCGATGCGCCCGGGGTCGTCGACCCGGGGCAGGGTGCGCGGGTCGATCGACCGCAGCGCCGCGAGCGCCTCGGGGGCGAGTGTGGCCGCTGTGATGTCGCCCATCAACGGGCGCAGGCTGCGCACATGGCCATCGGCGTCGAGCAGGGCAGGTTGTTCGTGGCCTCGGGGGCCGTGGCGTAGCAGTTTCATGGGGCGGACAAGGTGCGGCAATGACGATGACACGGCGAGTGTGCCTCAGGGTGTCCGCGCTGCGCGTGCTTGATCTTTGCGGCCACGACGGGGACACTCGTTGCGGGCCATCCTGCCCGACACGCGCGTCGCAACGACGTCACAGGAAGGAGCGCATCATGGGTCTGCTCGATTCGGTTCTGGGTGCCGCGCTCGGCACCGGTCAGCCTCAGGGGGGTGGTCAGGGCGACCTGCTGCAGTCGGTCCTTGCCATGCTGCTCAGCGGCAACCAGGGCGGGGGCGGGGGCGGGGGCGGGGCGCTGGGCGGCCTGCTCGACGCCCTGCGGCAAGGCGGACTGGGCTCGCAACTCGACTCCTGGATCAGCACCGGCGCCAACCAGCCGGTGTCACCTGACGATCTGCAAGGGGCGCTGGATGGCAGCGACCTGCTGGGTCAGCTGGCCCGCCAGCTCGGCGGTTCGCAAGGCGATGCGGCCTCGGTGCTGTCGCAGGTCCTGCCGGGGCTGATCGACCAGCTCACACCCCATGGTGACCCCGGCGAACTGCAGCGTGCCGCGACCGGTGAGGTCCCGGGCGGCCTGGACCTCGGCAGCATCGGGGCGCTGCTGGGCCAGCTCGGCCGCCGCTGAGGCGGCGCACCGCGCGCCGCTCAGGGCATCGAGGCGATCACCGCGGCCACGGCCGCGGTGAGCTTCTTGCCATAGGGCACATGCAGGAATTCGTTCGGCCCATGGGCATTGCTCTTGGGGCCGAGCACCCCGCAGACCATCATCTGGGCCTTCGGGAAGCCCTGCTGCAGCATGCTCATCAGCGGGATCGTCCCGCCCTGGCCGATGAAACCCACCGGCGCACCATAGAAGCTGCGCGAGGCCTGGTCCAGTGCGTCGTGCAGCCAGGGTGACAGGCTGGGCGCATTCCAGCCGGTGGCTGCACCGTGGTCACTGTGGAAGGTCACGCGGGACTGATAGGGCGGGTCGAGTTCGAGCAGCGCCTTGAGCTCGCGGGCGGCCTGGGCGCCATCCACCAGCGGCGGCAGCCGCAGTGACAGCTTGAACGCGGTGTAGGGGCGCAGCACGTTGCCGGCGTTGGCGAGCGCCGGGAAGCCCTCGGCGCCGGTCACGCTCAGCGTGGGGTGCCAGGTGCGGCGCAGCAGCGCCTCGGTCGGGTCGGTGGTGGTGGGCAGGGCGAAGGTGCCGTCGGCACCGCAGGCCCAGGGAAAGCGCTTCCAGACCTCGTCGCCCAGGATCTGCGCCGTCGCGCGGGCCTGCTCGACGCGGTCGGCCGGCACCTCGCAATGGAAACTCTCGGGCAGCAGGCGGCCCGACTTGCTGTCTTCGAGCCGGTCGAGCACCTGTCGCATGATCCGGAAGCTCGACGGCACCAGGCCGCTGGCGTCGCCCGAGTGCACGCCTTCATCCAGGATCTCGACCTTCAGCACGCCGCTGACCATGCCGCGCAGCGACGTGGTCAGCCACAGCTGGTCATAGTTGCCGGCGCCGGAATCGAGGCACACGACCAGGCTGACGTCGCCCAGGCGCGGGCGCAGCGCGTCGATGTAGGCCGGCAGGTCATACGAGCCGCTTTCCTCGCAGGTCTCGATCAGGCCCACGACACGCGGGTGGCCGATGCCCTGGCGTTGCAGCGCCAGCAGGGCGGTGATCGAGGCATACACCGCATACCCATCGTCGGCGCCGCCCCGGCCGTAGAGCTTGCCGTCCTCGTACTTCGGCGTCCAGGGGCCGAGGTCGGAGCGCCAGCCGCTGAATTCGGGCTGCTTGTCCAGGTGGCCGTACATCAGCACGGTCTCGGTGCTGCCGGCTTTGGTGGCCGGCACCTCGAAAAAGATCACCGGCGTGCGGGGCTTGCCGCTGGCGTCGGTCAGGCGCACGACCTCGAGCTTCAGCCCGGCCACCTGCTTGCGCTCGACCCAGGCCGCCGCCTGGCGGATCACGGTCTCGATGTGCTCATTGCGCACCCAGTCCGCATCAAAGGCGGGCGACTTGGCCGGGATGGCGATGTAGTCGGTCAGCGCCGGGACGATCTCGCGGTCCCAGGTCTCGTTGACAAAGGCCTGCATCCCCTGCGGGTCGGCCAGCGGATTCAGGGGCAGCTTGTCGGGGGCATTCATGGCGGGAACTCCTGGGCCAGCACGCGATGAACGTCAAGTTTAGGCCAGGCGCCTGTTCACATGGAAACTATCTGCGCCATTGCACCGAGGCCGCCTCAGGTATTGAAGTGTTCGTCCAGCCAGTGCACCAGACGGGCCAGCACCGGCTCACGCTCGACCTCGTTGAACAGCTCATGGAAGTGCTGCTCGAAGCAGTGCGAGCTGACCATGTCGCGCGGGGCCCGGGCCGCGAATTCCGCGCTGCCGGCCGGGTTGACCAGGCGGTCGGCGCCGGCCCACATCAGCAGCGTGGGCACGACCCACTGCGGCGCCTGCTCGCGCACATGGCGGCCTTCGTCGACGATGAAGCGCACCAGGCGCGCCGTCACCTTGGCATGCACCAGCGGGTCGTCCTGGTAGGCCTTCACCACCGCCGGGTCGTGGGAGATGTAGTTGGCGTCCAGGCCATTCGGAACCGCCAGCCCGGGCACCAGCGCATGCGACACCGCCAGCAGCACCTTGTTGAAGCCAGACAGCCCGGCATCCAGCGCGGGCGACGACAGCACGAGGCCGGCCACCGGCCGCATCTGGTGTGCAACGAAGGCTGAAGCGACCAGGCCGCCCATGCTGTGGCCCAGCAGGATCACCGGCTGCGCGTCGAGCGCGCGGGTGGCGTCCAGCACGGTGGCCAGGTCGGTCAGCAGGTCATCGGCACGCCGCAGGCCACCGCGGGGACCGGGCGACAACCCGTGGCCGCGGTGGTCATAGGCCACGGCCGACCAGCCGGCGGCATGCAGCCGCTGCGCGACGTGGTCATACCGCCCGCTGTGTTCACCCAGGCCGTGGACGATCAACACCGTGCCCCTGGGCTGCGCCGGCACCGTCCAGCGGCGCAGCTTGAGCAGCGTGCCGTCGGCGACGGCCAGGTCGGTGAGGGTGGAGGTGAAGGTGTCGGGCTGCATGGTGGCGGCAGTGTAGGGGAAGGGCGGGCGCGGCGCAGGCTGCCGTTACTGCCAACGATTGGACAGATCGGCCCCCCCGGAAGGGGGGGGAGACCATGCGCCAGATCAAGTCCGGGCCTAGATTGACCGATAGGCACAACAGGCGGACTGCATGCCCGGGCATCTCTGGCGAGATGCTGCAGTGCCGCACCACCCGGGCTGAAGAGGGAGATTCACATGCGTATTCGTACCCGACTCACCTTGGGATTCGCCTTGGTGTCACTCGCCGTGGTCGCACTCATCGGCATCGCGGTGCTGTCGCTGGCGGCAAGCCGGCAGCAATTCGAGGACTACATCCGCGGCATCAACCTGCGCGCGCACACCGTGGAGCAGATCAGGCAGGCGGTCAGCGAGCGTGCCATCGCGGCACGCAACCTGGTGCTGCTCAATGACGGGGCCGAGGCGGCCAAGGAGCTGGCCGTCGTCGGCACCACCCATCGGCAGGTCGGTGAACACATTCGCCACCTCAAGCAGCTGGTGGCGCAGGCCCATGATGTTCCGGCCGAGATCCAGGCCCTGGTGACGGAGATCGACACCATCGAGAGCCAGTATGCGATCGTGGCGCTGGGCATCGTGGACCTGGTGGGCAAACAGCAGCGCGACGAGGCCATCGCCAGGATGAACGAGAAATGCCGTCCGCTGTTGGCCGCGCTCATCGCGGCAACCGACCGCTACGCACGCCTCACACAGCAGCGTGCCGAACAACTGGTCGAGCAGGGGCGCCAGGCGCATGCCCGGCAGCTGGTGATGCTGTCGATCGTGGGTGTCTTCGCGCTGGCGACGGCCGTGGTCGCCGGCGTGCTGCTGACCCGGGCCATCGTGCGCCCGATCGGCCAGGCCGTGGTGCTGGCCGACGCGGTGGCCCGCGGCGACCTGACGCATCGGGTGTCAGCCGGCGGCAATGACGAGTTCGCCCGCCTGCTGAACGCGCTGCTGCACATGCGTGACAGTCTGGCCCGGATCGTGACGCAGGTGCGCAGCAGCAGCGACAACATTGCGGTGGGCGTGTCCCAGGTGGCGGTCGGCAATGCCGACCTGAGCCAGCGCACCGAGCACCAGGCCAGCTCACTGCAGCAGACGGCCGCCACGATGGACCAGCTCAACGTCACGGTGCGCAACAACGCCGGCCATGCCCAGCAGGCTGATGAACTCGCACGCACTGCGTCCGACGTGGCCCTGGACGGTGGCCGCGTGGTCAGCGACGTGGTCCAGACCATGCGCGAGATCGACGAGAGCAGCCAGCGCATCGCGGACATCATCCGGGTGATCGACGGCATCGCCTTCCAGACCAACATCCTTGCGCTCAACGCCGCTGTCGAGGCCGCACGCGCCGGCGAGGCGGGCCGCGGTTTTGCCGTGGTGGCGACCGAGGTGCGTGCGCTGGCCACCCGCAGTGCCGACGCGGCCCGGGAGATCAAGGGCCTGATCGACACAAGCGTGCAACGTGTCGAGCAGGGCCGCATGCTGGTGGGCAAGGCCGGCTCGACGATGGATCAGATCCTCGCATCCGTGAAGCGGGTCACCGACATCGTCGGTGAAATCAGCCACGCGAGCCGCGAGCAGAGACAGGGGGTGGGCCAGGTCGGTGAGGCGATCGTCCAGATGGACAAGGTGACGCAGCAGAACGCCGCCCTCGTTGAAGAAAGCGCCGCAGCGGCACAAAGCCTGAGCGATCAGGCACGGGCCCTGGTGGAGGTCGTCGCGCGGTTCAAGGTGCTCCCGGCGCATTGAGCCGGTGTTCACACCACCCGCTGCACGAACCACACCAGTCCCATCACCGCAAACACGGCCGATCCGCCGTCATGCAGCCAGCGGGTCGTGCGAGACCGATGGGCGCTGTCGCGCAGGCGGCCGAGCCGGTCGATCAGCAGCAGCGCGGGCAGCACGATCAGGAGCTGGCCGGCTTCCACGCCCAGGTTGAACAGGCCGAGCGACATCAGCAGCGAGGGCCCTGACAGTTCGAGCGGTGCCAGCACCTCGGCAAAACCGAAGCCGTGCAGCAGCCCGAAGGCAAAGGCAAGCAGGGCCGATCCGTGCACGCGGCGCAGCCACAGGTTCCAGATCGCGGCCACGCAGATGCTCGCGGCGATGGCCGGCTCGACGATCGCAGCCGGCGGGGACCACCACTGCAGCGCCGACATCGCCAGCGTGATCGAGTGCGCCGCCGTGAAGGCGGTGATGACCCACACCAGGCGGCGCAGGGCCTGGCGGCGTTCGGCCGGCTGGGCGACCAGCGCCAGCGGCAGCACCAGCGTCAGCACGAACACCACATGGTCGATGCCGCGCAGGATATGCACCATGCCTTCGACGAAAAAGTCGAGCGCGCCGTGCAAGGCGTGCGCCGCCTCGGGCGTGGACGGTGACACGGCCGGATCGCCGGGTGCAGCCTCGTGCTGCTGACCAGGAGCCAGCAGCACCGGCTGCCGTGCCGCCGTGCGCAGCACGAGCCGGTGGCTCGGGTCGACACCCTGCAGGAACCTGTACTCGAAGCTGGCCTGCCAGGACTGGCCGGGCGCACAGCGGGGTTCACCCTGCAGCCGCGCATGACCGAGCTCGCCGCGGTTCTGGCTTCCGGTCAGGGTCCATTGCACCGGGCAGTGTCGCCAGACGAAGCTGTCGCCGGCCAGTTGCTCGATACGGGGGCGCGCCGCCTCGGCCTCGCCCCAGGTGAGCTGGCCGTCGGCATTGGCATCGAGGTCGAGCAGGGCGTCCAGATCACGCCATGCGGCCTGCCATTCGATGCGTTCGTCCACGCTCAGCGTGGCGGTGCTGCTGGTGTGAGCCCAGGCGGTCGGCGAGACCGTCATGCTGACCAGCACGACCCACAGGCCCAGCAGGCTGAGGGTGAGCCGCCGGCCGAGTGCCAGGGCGGACGCATGGCGGCCTGCGCGGCGAGAGGTTCCGTGGGAGCGGTCGCTTTGTGTCATGGGGTGGTCCATGCCGGGTTGACGGGGGTCGGGGTGGACTGCAGCGCCGCCTGCAGCCGCTGGTCCTGCAGGCCGGTGCGGCGCACATGCGCCAGGACCTGGTCACGCAGGGCGGTGTCGCCGGCCCCGCGGGCGGCCTCGGCGGCAATGCGCAGGTCGATCGGCTCCTTCTGCAGCGCCAGGTTGATGGCGGCCCAATCGCGCGCTGCGGCCGGCTCGTCGCTCCAGAGGTGGAACAGCGCGCGTTCGCGTGCGTGCAGCCGGGCTTCGTCGTCCGGCACGTCAGCAAAGCGGGCCTGCAGGCGCTCGCGCAGGGCCTGTGCGGCCGGGGCAGCCCCGGCGGCATCCGCCGGCGTGCGGCTGGCCACGCGCAGTTGCCGCAGCAACACCGCATCGGTCTGAGGCAGGCCGTCCAGGGCCTGAGCGGCCGCCGGCCAGTTGCCATTGGCCAGATGGCCGTCGACCAGGGCAAGGCGGTCGTACAGGTCCGTGCTGCCAAGCGCAGCCTGGGCGAGCCAGCGCAGCCCTTCGCGCGGCTGACCCAGCCGCATCGCGGTTTCGCCCGCCAGCGAGGCGGCCCAGGCCGCCAGGTCCGCACGGGGCAGCCGGGCCAGCTCGCGCAGCGGCGGCAAGGCCGCGGCGGCGTCGGCGGTCAGCACCGTCACCTGCAGCCCGCACAGGCGGCCGACGTCAGCGTCGAGCGCCGAGACGCGGCCGCATGCGGCCTGCGCGCCGTCCAGGTCGCCTCGCACCAGGCGCACCGTGGACAGGGTGAGCCAGCCCTGCAGTGACGAGGCATCGCGAGCCAGCGCGCGCTCCAGCCGGTGGCGTGACGCGTCGAAGCGGTGCTGCGACTGCTCGACGGTGGCCATCAGCACGGCGATGCCGATGGGGGCATCGGGCCGTTCGGCCCAGGGCCGCAGGGCAGCCTCGGCATAGCCGAGCAGGCGCGGGTCGCCGTCGATGCGGGCCTGGCGCAACAGCGCGGCTGCGCGGGCCTGCGCGGCCGGCGCCGTGGCCGCAGCAGCCGTTGCGGCCGACTGAGCTGCGGCCAGCGCGGCCACCTGGCGTTTGACAGCCGGGCTCAGCAGCCGCGGTTCGACCACCTGGGCGGAGTCAGGTGGGGCCGCCCCCGCCCCAGCCCCCGCCGCCAGTGCGGCAAGGGGCATGAACAGGGCGAGGGCGGCCTTCAGCGCCTCAGACTTCAGCAGGCTCATCGGTCTCGGTGGTGGGGGCGTTGAGGGCGTCCACGTCCAGCGGTTCGCCATCGTTCGTGAACTGGGCGATCACCTGTCTCACGTACTCGATGAACTCGCTGCCCGTGCTCACCTGACCCGGCAGCGGGGCCGGGCCGGGCGGGGGCGTGACGGGGTCGTCGCTGCCGCCCGAGCCGCCGCAGCCGGCTAGCAGGGTGGCGGCCAGCGCCGTGGCCAGCATCCAGGAGGGGGTGGAGCTGCGCATGGTCGGCCTCCTCATTGAGCACCCGGCCGCGGTGTGGCCAGGTAGGGGAAGGCGGCGCTGAAGTTCGCGTCACTCAGGTTGGCACCGCCGTCGGTGAGCGCCAGGGCGCCCGAGGGGGCGTCGGCAGGCACACAGCCGAAGGCCGCCGGATTGTTCAGCGTGCACAACACCCCCATCGACACGCGCAGCGCGGCGTCGACCACGTCGTCGCCCGGGCGACGGCCGTTCGGGAAGCCGGCCGCATCACCGGCCAGCACCCCCAGGGTCTTCTGCGCACCCTTGGCCACCGGGGCGATCGTCGTGTTCAGGCGCAGCATCTCCGAGGGCACGACGTTGGCCGGCTTGTTCAGGCCGGGCACCCCCGTCAGGAAGGCGGTGACCAGGTCGGTGCGCGGGAACTTCGTCGGCGCCTTCACGCCGGCGCTGCCGAACAGCACCTCGATCAGCGCAGGCAGGGCCGGGTTGGTGACGTAGTCGGCGAACTGGCCGTCGTCACGCGGCTTGCTGGTGTTGAAGCGGTCCTTGTCCTTCAGGCCGATGACCACCTCGTTGACCAGCGGCATGCCCAGGCGCGACACCTGGGCCCAGGGGCCGCCTTCCTTGGTCACGCCGGTCTGGTGCCCGGCCGTGGCGGCGGCCTTGATCAGCCGGCCCTGGCGCAGGCTGGCCGTGGTCCAGCCGCCGATCACCGGCTCGTTGGCGGCGGTCAGGCAACTGGCCGCCACTTCCATCGCGATGGTGGTGACGTTCTTGTCGACCAGGTCGTCGGTGCCGCCGTCGGCCGCCAGCGGGTTCAGGTTGATCAGGTCGAAGGTGCGCCCGAGATTGACCACGAACGGGTCCTTGCGCTGGCCGACAAACACCTTGGCCGGGGTGTTGCAGCCGGGCACGGTGACGCTGTGGATGTGCTGTGCGGCATAGGCCTCGTAGGCTGCCAGCGAGCCGAAGGTCTTGGTGCCGATGAAGTCGACCGGCTTGTCGAACTCGGTGCCGCTGCCGCCGGCCTGGGTGACGGCCGCGCGGGTGCCGGCACGCCGGTCGCCACGCACCACGTCGATCGAGAAGGTCTCACGCAGGTTCAGCACGCCCGGGTTCACGCCCGACAGCCCGCCGGCCTGGATCAGCGGGATCGAGATCGCCTTGCCACCGACGTTGAGCGCGATGTCCTTCAGCGTGTTCTTGAAGCGGAACTGGAAGGTGAGGTCCTCGCGCGCATCGCCGTTGTTGTCGATGTGGATCTCGTACAGCGCGTTCGGGTCGAGCGAGAAGTAGTTCGGGCCGCCATAGCCGTCCTGCAGCGGCACGTAGTTGGCCACCAGGGTCACGAAGTCCTGGCGCCCGGGCTCATAGCTGCGGAACATGTAAAAGTCTGTAGCGTCGACCTTGGGGGCGGTCGTGATGAAAGGCGCTTCGCGGTGGCTGGAGGCCGCCGCGGGCAGGCTGGTGAGCGCAGCACTGACAAGCGACAGCGCAGCAGCGGCCAGCGCCGTGCGGGAGTGAAGTGGACGGATCACGGTGAACTCCTTGGGTATTGCCTCGTATCGGGCAGGAAGGGATACGCAGCGCCGGCCGAATCGGATGCAGGCCGCCCGGCGCTGGATGCAGTTCGCGCCTCGTCCGTGCCATCCGGCGAGCGCCGGATGCAGTTCGTCGCATGCCGCTGGCGGGAGGGGTGTCGCCCGGCGACAGTGCGGGCTCGTTACATCAACAGGAGCCCCGCATGCTGTCCAGGATCCCGGTCTGGGTGTTTGTCTTGCTGATTGCCCTGCTCTGGTTCGGCTATCGCCAGTCGCTGACGCGGCGTGTCTCGCCGGTGGCGGTGGGGTATCTGGCGCTGGCCATGATCGGCCTGTCGTTGCAGGGGGTGATCGCCACCTTCGGTGCACGTCCGGTGCCGGTGCTGGGCTGGCTGCTGGGTGTGGTCATGGCCCTGAGCGTGGCTCAGACGCTGTTTGCGCCGCGTGGCCTGGCGTTGGCCGCCGGGCGCGTGCTGGTGCCCGGCAGCTGGGTGCCGATGGTCATGCTGATGGGGATCTTTTCGGTGCGCTTTGCGCTGGGTTTTGCGCAAGGGATGGGCCGGCCGGTGGGCGACGACCTGCGGGTGGCTGCGGCCAGTGCGCTGGTGCTGGGCCTGCTCAGCGGCGGTTTTGTGGTGCGGGCCTGGGCGATCCGCCGGTTCGCGCAAGGGGCGGTGCAACCCGTCTGACCGCCACAGGCGCCGGGCGGCACTCAGGTGCGGGCTTCGCCGGGTGCCATCACGTGCAGGCCCATCTCGTTGGCCTTGGCCAGCCGCTTGGCATTGGCTGCGGCATTGGCGACGGCATCCGGGTCGTCGAACATGCCCGGCGTCACGCGCACCGCACCGATCGACAGGGTGGTGCACGGAAAGAAGCGCAGGTTGCCGTGCCGGTCCTCGGCCTCGATGCCGCCGGCGGCCAGGGCCGGCGGGTCGAACAGCGTCAACGCACGCTCATTGAACGAGGCGATGGTGCGGGCGCAGCGCTCGGCCCAGTCCTCGCTCTGGAACAGCACCACGAAGTCGTCGCCGCCCACATGCCCGACAAAATCGCGCCGCGGGTCGCAGTGGGTGGCGAAGGCCCGGGCGGCCAGCCGGATCATCTCGTCGCCGCGCCAGTAGCCGTAGTGATCGTTGAAGGGCTTGAAGTGGTTCAGGTCGCCGTAGCAGGCCACGAAGTCCCCGCCGCTGGCCAGCAGCCGGGCGATGTGGTCGCTGATCGGGATGTTGCCGGGCAGGAAGGTCAGCGGGTTGGCGTGGCGTGCGGCCTCGATGCGCAGTTCGGTCACGGCGCGCACGAGCTGCTCACCCGTGCCCAGGCCGCGGTAGCGCCCGGCTTCGGTGATGACAAACCCGTCGGTCAGGTAGCGCTGGTCGTGGGAGGTCAGGATGGAGGTCAGCTCCTCCACGCCAGTGTTCACGTCGATCAGCAGCGGGGTGACGTTGGCGAACAAGGTGCAGGGGCGGCGACCATACACCTCCTTGAAGTAGGGCTTGGTGTAGCGGTCGAGTACCTGCTGGCGGTTGAGCAGGCCCACCGGCACGTCGGCGTCGACCACCGCAATGGCATGGGCGTGTTCGTGGCGGTGGAACACCTCGATCAGCTCGTCATGCGTTGTGGTCGGCTGCACCACCGGCGCATCGATGATGAAGCGGGCCGCGGTGAAGCCGCGGTTGGCCACACGCCGCAGTTCGGGAAACACCGCGATCTCGCGGCTGTGCAGGATCTCCAGCGCCTCGCCGCGGGGCTGGCGCACCGGCCAGGGGGCAGGCCGGCCCAGCAGGTAACCCTGGCCGAGCGCGATGCCCAGGTCGCGCACCACCTTCAGGTCGGCGGCGGTCTCCAGGCCTTCGGCGACCATCGTGGTGCCGAAGATCTCGGCGATCTGCATCAGCGCACGCAGGGTCTGCAGCTTGTCGCCGTGGGTGGCGATGTCGCGGGCGAAGTACTTGTCGATCTTCACCAGCTCGGGCTTGAGCTCCGACCACAGCCGCAGGCTGGAGCGCCCGTCGCCGAAGTCGTCCAGCGCAATGCCCACACCGGCTGCGCGCATCGCGTCGGTGGCGGCGAACAAGGGCTCGAAGTCGCGCACATGCTCGTGTTCGGTCAGCTCGAGCACGACCGACGACGGGGCGATGCCATGCTGGCGCAGCGCCCGGATCGACTCGTCGGCGCTGAGCTGGGCAAAGGCCTCGACCAGCGCGCGCGCACTCAGGTTGATGAACAGCTTGCCCGGGTGGCGGTGGCGCGCCCAGTGGCGCACGGCGGCCTTGACGCAGGCGATCTCCAGCTCGATCTCCACCCCCTGGCGCCGTGCCGCCGCGAACAGCGTGTCGGGCCGCTCCAGGGCCGACCCCTGGGGCCCGCGGATCAAGGCCTCGTGCGCATGCACCCGACCATCACGCAACTGCACGAGGGGCTGGAACCAGGGGCGCAGCGCACCCGACGCGATCAGCGACAGGACGCTGACGTCGCCGGTGACGGCCGTAAGGGTGAGCGGGGGCACGACGTCGCTTTTGTATGGAAATGTGACGATGCCCATTCAACGGCCTGGTCGTGACGCGGCGATGACAGCTGCCGCGAATCCCGCACCGTGGCGGTGATCAACCGCGCAAGGCGTGAACCACGTCACGGCCGGCCTGCAGCCCCCAGTGGTAGGCCTCTTCGAACACCGAATAGGCCGACAGGTCCGCATGGGCCAGGTGCAGCCGCCCGTGCGGCTGCTGCAGGGCGGCCAGCCAGCGGCTGCTGCGCACCCCGGGCGCGGGAATGCTCATCGCGTGGCCGTGGCGAGCCAGGTCGACCTGCTGGACCCGCTCGCGGATGTCCGGGTGCGCCACTGCCAGATCGTCGAGCACGGCCTCGGCCCAGGCCGTCCAGGGCAGGTCGAGCAGGCGCTGGCGTGCGGCGCGCATCGTGGTGGCATCGCCGGCGCCCAGCGCCCAGTAGTGGGTGAACACCCGCGGGCCCGGCGCGGGGGCCAGCAGCTGGTGCGATGCATCCACGTAGCCCAGGGCCGGGCTGGCGTGGATGACGTTGTCCCAGGCCGGGGCCGGGCCGAAACGGTCCAGCGGCGCACGGTCGAGCCAGAGGTTGCTGACCAGCCACGGGGCATGGGCCAGTTGGCGCGCCGCCTCGCGTAGCGCGTCGGGCGCCGGGTGCACGATCCGGGCCGCCACATGCAGCGGGACGGCCACGATGACATGCTGCACCTCCCAGTGTTGTGGTGCCGCGCCGCCATCGGCCGGCTCCACCCACAGGCTCACGCCGTGCCGCTGCAATTGCACGGTGCGCACGACCTGGCCGGTGGCCACGCGGTCGCGGTGGGGGTCCAGCAGGCGCTCCACCAGCCAGGCATTGCCCTGAGGCCAGGTCAGGACACGGTCGGCATCGTCGTCGCCCGGCGTGCCGGGGGCCTGGAAGCCGGGGCGACTGCCGAAGTAGTGCAGCCCGGCCCAGGCCGACACCTGGGCCGGGCCGGCGCCGTATTCGTCGCGGCAGCAGTAGTCGAGATACCAGCGCAGGCCCGGCGCGACCAGCCCGTGGCGGTCGAGCCAGTGCGCAAAGGTCTCGTCATCCAGGGCCTGCAACTGGGCGTTCCACGGCGCGCGTGGGGTGGGAATGGCAAAACCGGCGTCCCGGCGGGCCTGGTCGACGTGTTTCGCAAAGCGTTCGATCTGTTCGAGCGTGTCGCGCGGGGCGTCACTGAGCGGCAGCAGGCCGTCGTGCCAGCGCCCGTCGAGGAACAGGCGCTCCTGCGGGCTGTGGCAGAGATAACGTTCGTCGTACACGGTGCGACCCAGGTGCTGGCGGCTCACGCCGAGCGACTCCAGCAGCTCGGCCACCTCATGGGCCTGCGGCCCCGGCAGCGGCAGGTAGTGTGCGCCCAGCGGGCAGTCCAGCCCGCGCAGCCGGTGCGCGCGGCTGTTGCCGCCGGCCTGGTCTTCAAGCTCGAACAGGCGGAAGTCGTCGACGCCGCCCTGCTGCAGCGCCCGTGCCGCCGCCAGGCCGGCAATGCCTCCGCCCACGATGGCCACCGCGGCGCGCCGCGGCGTGCCGGTCGCGGCAGTCGACTGGTTGTCACTGCGCAGCCGGTGGCCCCGAGCCGGATCACTGCCGACCCAGCCCCCGGCCAGCGGGCGACGGGCCGGCCGGCACCCCGCCGCCCACGGGGTCAGCGCCGTCGCGGCCAGGCCGTGCAGCCACTGCCGGCGGTGCATCACGGTGCGGGGTCAGTGCAGCGCACGTCCCCACTCCTCTTCGAAGATGTGCACCAGCGCCTGGTTGGACAGCCGGTTGGCCTCGGCCGGCACACGGGCCATGTCGGGAGGGAAGTCGAACAGCGCGGGCAGGCCGGGGACCGTCAGGAAACGCAGTCCGGGCGGCAACTGCTGCGGCATGCGGTAGGGCCGGCGCGAGGCGATGATGAAACCCCACTCACCGAAGCTTGGCACATGGGCATGGTAGGGCGACACGGTGAACCCCACGGTCTCCAGCGTCGTGGCCACCGTCCAGTAACTGCGTCGCGCGATCAGCGGCGAGGTGGTCTGGATCACCGCATAGCCGGAGGCGGCCAGGCGCTGGTCCAGCAGGTTGTAGAAGGTGGTCGTGTAGAGCTTGCCGATCGAGAAGTTGGTGGGGTCGGGGAAGTCCACGATGATCACGTCGAAGGTGTCGTCACCCTGCTGCAGCCAGGTGAACGCGTCCTGGTTCACGGTGCGCAGCTTCGGTGAATGCAGCGCATCGGCATTGAGCTGGCGCAGCAGCGGCTCGTCGTGGAACAGCCGGGTCATGCGCGGGTCCAGCTCGACCAGCGTGACCTCTTTGACGGCGGGGTGGCGCAACACCTCGCGCACGGCCATGCCGTCACCGCCACCGAGCACGAGCACACGTTGCGGTGCCCCGTGGGCGGCCATCGCCGGATGCACCAGGGCCTCGTGGTAGCGGTATTCGTCGCGCGAATTGAACTGCAGGTTGCCGTTGAGATACAGGCGTGTGCCGGCCTCGCTGCGGGTGAGCACGATGCGCTGCCACGGTGAGGTTTCGCTGTAGATGATGTGGTCGGCGTAGAACTGGTCCTCGCTCCAGGTGGTCAGGCGGTTCGCGCCGACAAAGGCAGCGGCCAGCACGACGATCACCGATCCGCAGGCCATCGCATGCGCACCGAAGTGGCGCAGCTCGGCCCGGAACAGCCACAGCGCCCACACTGCCACCGCCACATTGAGCAGGCCGAAAAAGAGCCCCGTGCGGATCAGCCCGAGCTGCGGCACGAGCAGCAGCGGAAAGGCCACCGACACCGCCAGCGCGCCCAGGTAGTCGAAGGTGAGCACCTGCGAGACGAGGTCCTTCAGGGCGTAGCGGTCGCGGAAGTGGCGCTTGAGGATGCGCATCACCAGCGGGATCTCCAGCCCCACCAGCGTGCCCACCAGCAGCACCAGGCCGTACAGCACGATCCGGAACGGCGAGGGCGCGATGCTGTGCAGCACGAACAGGGTTGCCGGCAACAGGCCGCCGATCAGTCCGACCAGCAGCTCGATGCGCAGGAAGTGCGCCACCAGCTGGCGCTCGAAAAAGCGCGACAGGTACGAGCCGATGCCCATCGCGAACAGGTAGGCACCGATGATGGTCGAGAACTGCAGGACCGAATCACCGAGCAGATAGCTGGCCAGGGCGCCCGCGGCCAGTTCGTAGACCAGCCCACAGGCCGCAACCACAAACACCGAGACGAGCAGCACCACCTCGCCCGGGCGCACGCGCGAGGGCTCGGGCGGGCTGCCAGGCGTGGGGTCGGCCGGTGTGTCCGCGCGGCTGGCGGGCGGGTTCAGCGCGTCGGGATCCATCGGGGAAGGTCACGAGGCCAGGCCGGCGCGGTGGGCCCACCGGCCATGCGGCTCATCCGTGGATCGCGGCGGCCACGATGATCGAGATGCCCAGGCACATCGCGGCCACCACGATCGCCAGTGCCATGTTCTTCTTCTCGACGATCTCGCCCCACAGGTCGTAGGGGGTGAGCTTGTCGATCACGATGAAGCTGATCCAGAAGATCAGCACGCCGATCAGCGCATAGACGATCGAGCCGGCGAACACGCCGGGCCTCATCCATTCGAACCCTGCCATTCCCATGGTGTGCTCCTTGTTGAATCACTTGTGCCAGCCACCGCTGCTGAATCCCCCCCAGGAGCCGCCGGTGGTGCGGGCGTAGGCGCCGGTGCCGGCGCGGCAGCTGCGGTATTCCTGCGAGGCCTCGCCGAAGTTGGCGCGCACGGTATCGCATTCGTCATCGTCGCATCGGGCCAGCGCGAACACGAGGGCGATCACGAACATCCCCACGAACAGCTTGGCGAGCAGCCCACCGCTGCCCGAGGTGGGCCGGGCGTCGCGGCGCACGCTGGCCGCCTGTGCGCCCGGCAACCCGAAGGCCTTGGCGATCAGGTGGGCGTCGATCGCCTCGCCGGCCGACCAGACGACCTCGTGCGTGCCCTCGGACCCGCTGCCGCCGGTGGTTTCTTCCCGGTTCAGGCGCTTGCGCGCGTGCGGTCCGGTGCCCTGGTAGTCGGTGTTGCGGGTGAGCTGGTCGCGCTGGAGCCGCCAGTAGAACTCGCCCAGCACATAGGTGACCTTGGCGGTGTAGGTGTAGAGCTGGCGGTAGGTCACTCCGTCATGCGACACCCGGTCGGCACCCAGCACCTTGGGCACACCGGTCAGCGGGCGCACGCCGCTCCAGCCGTCCTCGGTGTCCACCAGGAAGGCAAAACCGGCGGTGCGGTGGTAGAGCAGGTACTCGCGCCAGAAGCTCTGCTCATCGTCGGGGTCCTGGGCGATCTCGCAGCGTTCGACATACCCCACCACCTGCCAGCGCAGGCTGGGGCTGCCGGCAATGGCCAGCGTGCCCTGCTTGCCCAGCGGCAACTGTGGCTGCATGCCGCTTTGCCCGGCATTGCCCTGGGCGTAGTAGGCGAGGTCCGCGCCCACCCCCTTGGAGACGTCGACCACGGCCTTGCACTGATGGCAGACGATGGACTGGGTGGTGGCCAGGGTCGGCTCCAGCGCCGTGCCGCAGCTCGGGCATTCGATGCCGCGGGCCTTGAGGTCCTTCGTGATGTCGTCGCGCAAGCCCGTGAGGCTCAGCTCGGCCAGCGTGACGGACTTGCCCACATACCAGCGCGGGGCCGCCGGGTCGCTGTAGTCGAGCGTGCCGACCTGGCCCTGGGTGTTGCGCAGGTCGGCCACCACAAAGCCGCGCTGCAGGGCCGGCACGGTCGGCAGTTCGCCCTGCGCGGCCAGCAGCCGGGCCGCCGACACCGAGGCGACCGACCAGGCCACCCCGTTGACCAAGGCCTGGGCGCCGGCCCGCAGGCTTTCGGCGGGCGGCACCGCGCCTTGCAGCGGGGCCTCGACCGACAGCACGTACTGGCCGTTGTCTTCACTCAGGAAGGCCGAGCGCAGCGGTGCACCGGCGGCGCTGGGCTGATCGATCAGGACATGCCATTCGTTCCAGGTGCCGTCGGCATAGCGGTACTGCAGCCGGCCGACCACGGTGAAGGCCAGGCCTTGGTAACGGCCCGCGGCGCCGAGCTGCAGCGGGCTGTGGTCATCGAACAGCTCCGCGCTTTCGCCGATGCGGCGCAGCGCGTCGCCCTCGCGCACCACGGTGCTGCGGCAAAAGCTGCACACCGCCATGGCCGAGGCTGGCGACAGGAAGTCGACCGGGGCGCCGCAGTTGGGGCAGGCGGCGCGGTAGGCGCGTTGTGGAGAGGACGCTTCGGTGGCCAAGGCGCAAGCAGATGGACGTCAGACCAGCTTCTTGAGCAGTTCCGACTTCTTGCTCGCGAATTCTTCTTCGGTGAGGATGCCCTTGGCCTTGAGGTCGGCCAGTTTCTCGATCGTGGCCATGACTTCGTCGGGTTTCATCGGCGCCGGGGCGGCCGCAGCCGCCGCAGCGGCGGCCGCCTGCTGGCCCTGCAGGCCCTGGCTGAGCTGCTGGGCCATCACCTGGCCCAGCGCGACGCCGGCGCCCAGGCCGACCGCATCGCCCACCACACCGCTGCCGCCATGCCCGGCGCCCGAGGCGAGCGCAGGAATCGACTGCGCGGTCTGGTACTGCATGAAGCGCGACATGTCGCCCACCATGCCCATGCCGATCTTCTGGTCGAGGATCTTCTGCAGCTCTTCAGGCAGCGAGACGTTCTGCACCGTCACGCTCTCGAGCTTGAGCCCCAGCTTGTCGAACGACGGGGCGGTGGCCGCCTGCAGCGCCGCGGCGAATTCGACCTGGTTGGCGGCCAGGTCGAGGAAGGGAATGCCGCTGGAGGCCACCGCGTCCGAGATGTGCTGCAGCATCTGCGCGCGCAGCTGGCCGTCGAGGTCGGCCACGGTGTAGGTGTCACGCGTGCCCGAGATCTCGGTGTGGAACAGCCTGGGGTCGACGATGCGGTAGGCGTAGTTGCCGAAGGCGCGCAGCCGCACCGCGCCGAAGTCCTTGTCGCGGATGGTCACCGGCTGGGTGGTGCCCCAGCGCTGGTCGACCTGCTGGCGGGTGCTGAAGAAGTAGACGTCGCTCTTGAACGGCGACTGGAACAGCTTGTCCCAGTTCTGCAGGTAGGTGAGGATCGGCAGGGTGCTGGTGGTCAGCGTGTAGCGCCCGGGGCCGAAGACGTCGGCCACCTTGCCTTCGTTGACGAACACCGCCATCTGCGACTCGCGCACCGTGAGCGAGCCGCCGTACTGGATCTCGTTGCCGGCCATCGGGTAGCGCCAGGCCAGCACGCCGTCGCCGGACTCGGTCCATTCGAGGATGTCGATGAACTGCTTCTTGATGAAATCCATCAGGGCCATGGTCGGGTCCTCCGGCAGTGTCGTGAGTGGGACGTTCGTTGAACAGGTGTCGCCAGTGATCAGGCATCAGGCTGCCAGCCTGCAACACTTGGCGCCGCGCAGCGCGCGGGCGCTCCGGATAATAGCGGAGCGTGATGGCACCCAAGGCCGTGGATCGGCCGCAAACTTCAGTGCAAGGAGCCGTGATGATGCAATCCCTGGACATCGCCGTGGTCGGTGCCGGCCCGGCCGGGCTGGCGCTGGCTCTGCTGGCGGCACGCGACCTGCCGCACGCGCGCATCACCGTGTTTGATGCCCGCTCGGCCAGCCAGGACGTCTCCGGCGACCCGCGTACGCTGGCGCTGTCGCTGGGCAGCGTGCAGCTGCTGCAGCGCCTGGACGCCTGGCCCCAGGCCCAGGCGCAACCCATCCTGCATGTGCATGTGTCGCAGCAGCAGCCCACGGTGCTGCTCGACCGGTTCGGCCCGCCGGAGGTCACGATCGACGCCCTGAGCGAAGGCGTGCCGATGCTGGGGGCGGTGCTCAGCTACGGTGCGCTCGTGGCACCGCTGCAGCGCCAGTGGCAGGCGGCCTGCGAGGCCGAGCCCGGCCGGCTGGCCAGCCGCTTTGGCGTCAAGGTGGCGGGGCTGCGCAATGTGGCCGGTGGCGTGGAGGTCGATGCCGAAGTCGTGGAGCGATTCGACCTGGTGGCGGTCGCCGAAGGCGGGGTGTTCGCCGACCAGGCCCGCAAGGCCGTCACGCACGATTACCGCCAGACCGCCTGGGTCGGTCAGGTCACCCTGGACGGCATGCCGCCGGGCACGGCCTACGAACGTTTCACGCCGTCCGGGCCGGTGGCGCTGCTGCCGCTGGCGCCCGGGCGCGCGGCCCTGGTGTGGTGTGTGCCGAGCGACGATGACCCGGTGCGCGAGCTGAACGATACCCAGCGTCAGGCGGTGCTCAACCATGTGCTGCCGGCGGCCGCCGGCCGTGTCACGGCGGTGTCGCCGCTCAAGTGTTTTGCGCTGGGCCTCAATGCCGAGCGCACCCTGGTGGACGGCCGCCTGGTACGCATCGGCAATGCCGCCCAGACGCTGCACCCGGTGGCCGGCCAGGGCCTGAACCTCGGCCTGCGCGATGCGTTCGAGCTGGTGCGGCGCCTGGCCGTCGCGCCGGATGTGACGGCCGCGCTGCGGCGGGTCGAGTGGTCGCGTGCGCCTGACCGCTGGAGCATGATCGCCGCGACCGACTTCCTCGCGCGCAGCTTCACCTGGCCGTGGCCGGGGCTGAGCACGGCCCGCGGCCTGGGCATGGTGGCGCTGCAGCGGCTGGCGCCGGTCAAGGCCGCGCTGGCCCGGCAGATGATGTTCGGCCGGCGCTGAGGCCGGTCAGCGCGCTGGCTGGGGGGCGGTGGCGGGCGACGGTGCGGCAGGCGCCGCGCCAGGTGTGCCCAGGATGCGCTGCAGCTCACCGCGCGCGGCCATCTGGCGCAGTGCCTGGTTGAAGGCCTGGATGATGGCTGCCGCATCGGGCACCTTGCGCGACAGCGCCATGAACTGCTCCGGCGTCTGCAGGGCGGGCTCCAGGCAGCTGATGCCCTGGAGGTCGGTGTGGTCGGTCATCAGCTGCTGTGCGACCCGATCGTCCATCAGCATGAAGTCGAAGCGACCGGCCATCAGCATGCGCAGGCCCTGCAGGTCGCTGGTCACTTCACGCGTGGGCACGCCGGCACCGGCCAGGCTGGGCGGCAGGGCGTAACCACGCACCACGCCCACGGTGGCGCCCGGCAGGTCGCTGAAGCCGGTGAAGCGCTCGGGCCCCGGCCCGGGGCGCCGGCACAACATGATGCGGCTGGTGACCAGCGGGTCTGAAAACACGAAGTCCTGCTCGCGCGCCGGCGACTTCCAGATGCACAGCACGCCGTCGACCTCCCCCTGCTGGCCCAGGCTGAGCGCGCGCGCCCAGGGCATGAACCGCACCTCGGCCGTGTGGCCGGCCTGCCGTAGCGCCGTGACGGCCAGGTCGACCAGCACGCCGCCGCGCGGCAATGCCGTGCTGCAGTAGGGTGAGTACTCGGTGGTGGTCAGCACGACCGGTCGGGCCGTGGCGGGCCCGGCTGGCACGATCCAGGAGGCGGCAGCACCCAGGGCCAGCGCCAGGGCGGCGGCGGCTCGGTGCGCGCGGCGCGGGGGCGTCATGTGTCGGCCCGCTCGTTCGGTGCAGGCGGGTCCTGCAGCGGCAGGCTCACGCGCAGCCGGGTACCGCCGCCATCGGCCGGGCCGATCTCGAACCGCCCGTGGAAGGCGTCGACCCGATGTTTCATGCCCAGCAGGCCGTGGCTTTTCAGCCGTGGCCCGCGCGCAGCGGCGCCCAGCCCCCGGCCGTTGTCGCGCAGCTCCAGGCGCAGCATCTCGTCATCGTGGTCGAGCTGCAGGTGCACGCGGCTGGCCTGCGCGTGTTTCTGCACGTTGGTCAGGGCCTCCTGCACGATGCGGAAGATCGCGATGCTGCGTCCGGTGTCGAGCACCAGGTCCTCGGGCAGCGAACACTCGACCGTCATGCCGCTCTGGGTGGCGACCTCGTCGGCCAGCGCATCGAGTGCGGCCACCAGACCGAGGTTGTTCAGGGTGGTCGGCACCAGGCCTTCGATCACGCGGCGCTTGAGCTGCACCCCGCGCTCCAGGTTCTCCTGAAGACGGCGCAGCCCGGCGATGGTGGTGTCCTTGGGTTCCAGGTTGCGCCGCAGCATCATCGCCACGTCCATCTTGCTGGCCGTGAGGATGGCGCCGAGCTCGTCGTGCAGCTCGCGCGCCAGCCGGCTTTTTTCGGTTTCGGCCACATGCTGGAGGTGGGTGGCCAGTTCGGACAGCTCATGCGTGCGTTCGGCCACCGCCTGCTCCAGCCGGTCGCGTTCCGACTGCAGCCGCTGCGCCATGCGCTGTTCTTCGCCGAGTTCGTTGCGATAGGCCTGCAGCAGCAATACCAGCAGCAGGATGCCCACCAGGATCGACGCCACCGACAGCCAGCGCTGGTGGCGCAACTCGCGGGAGGCGGCGGCCTCGGCCGAGTCGAGCCGGTTGCGTTCGCTGGAGACCATCTTGCCCAGCGCGTCGCGCAGCGTGCCGTCGGTCACCGGGTTGGGGCGCAGGCGGGCATCGA
Source organism: uncultured Comamonadaceae bacterium (assembly GCA_946482595.1). The sequence goes on along the minus strand of CAMLSD010000012.1, from coordinate 24,859 downwards.
CTTCCGCTGCCGCGGCATCGCTGGGCAGGGCCATGAGCTGCTCCAGCTCGCTGCGTTCGCCCGCCACGTACTGGAGCACGACCTGCATGTCGTCGACCAGGTCCGGGGCATGCTGCGACACCGTGAGCGGCTCCTGCAGTGCCGTGATCTGCTGCAGCACCGAGCGGTGGGCCGACAGCGCCTGCGGCGTGTGGTTCAGCAGGTACTCGGCCTGGGTGGCCTCGGCCCGCGCGGCCAGGTAGGACAGGTTGTTCAGGTTGCGCGAGAACTCGCGCGAGACCTTGAGCTCGGCGTAGGTCTGCTCGAGCTGCTGGTAGCCTTTTTCGGTCACCCACAGCATCGCCGCGCCGGCAATCACCGTGATCGGCACGGCCAGCTTCAGTACGGCCAGGCGACGCAGCAGATGGGCCGGCACCTGCCCCGAGCGTGCGGCGGCAGCCTCGACCTCATCGCGCGCGGCCTTCAGGCGGCGCAGCAGTTCGCTCCAAAGCGGAGCACGGGACGCAGGGGGAGTGGACATGCGCGGCAGTTGTGTCAGACACCTCCGACAAGCCCGCCACCGGGCGGGACTACATCGTCGGAGCCTCGGGCTTTCTACCATGAAGTCAAGGTGTTCCACCACGGATCCCTCCTCCCTCCCCAACCGCGATGTCCGTGGTGCCTCAGGGGGGCTGTGCCCGCACAGCCCCTCCTTTTTTTGCCAGAATCATCCCAACAGCAGCAAGGTCATCATGGAGCGCAAACGCATACTTCTCGCCGACGACCACAAGATCGTGCGCGCCGGCCTCAAGCAACTGATCGACGCCGAACCTGACCTGTGCGTGGCCGGGGAGGCCGCCACCAGTGCCGAAACCCTGGCCGCGCTGCGTGAGGGCCAGTGGGACCTGGTCCTGCTCGACATCTCGCTGCCTGACCGCACCGGCGTGGACACCCTGCGGCTGATCCGCAACCACCTGGGCGACATTCCGGTGCTGATCGTCAGCGCCTTCCCCGAAGAACAGTACGCGATCAACCTGCTGCGCGCCGGCGCCAACGGCTACCTCAAGAAGGACTCCGACATCGACGAGATCCTGCGAGCGATCCGCGTCGTGCTGCAGGGCCGGCGCTACCTGAGCCCCACGGTGGCCGACCTGATGGCCAACCGCCTGGACCAGCCCAATGCCGGGCCGGCCCACCAGGAACTGTCCGAGCGCGAGTTCCAGGTGCTGTGCAAGCTGGCCGGCGGCATGTCGGTCACGCAGATCGCCGACGAGTTGTTCATCAGCGTCAAGACGGTGAGCACCTACCGTAGCCGCCTGCTCGAGAAGCTCCAGCTGGGCAGCAATGCCGAGCTCACCTACTACGCCGTCAAGAACGGTCTGATCCAGTGACCCTGCAGGGCGAACCGGTGGCCCTGTCATGCGCTCGCCTACAGACACCGCAAGCGCCTGCCCCTACCCTGAACTCCATGACGCGTCCAAGCCAGGTTGTCCGGACGCAGGAGTTCCCGCCATGAACCCACTCGTATCCTTTCATTCGCCGCAATCCATGCCCCCGGCCGAGCGCACCCCCCAAGGTGCCCCTGAGCGGGTCAGCTCCGCGCCGGGCCGAGGCGGTGTGCTCGTGATCGAGGACTCCGCGCTGATCCGCGAACGGCTCGTCGACCTGATCCACAGCTGCACCGAGTTTCATGTCGATGCCGAGGTCGAGACCGAGGCCGATGCCCTGCGGGCCCTGGCTGAGCGCCCCTTTGCTGCGGCCGTGGTCGATCTCCAGCTGCGCCAGGGCAGCGGGTTCAACGTGCTGGCGGCGCTGCGCCGGCTGCATCCGCAGCCCCTCACCCTCGTGCTGACCAACAGCAGCTCGCGGCCGATGCGCGAGCGCTGCATGGCGCTGGGCGCCCACCACTTCTTCGACAAGTCCAACGAGTTCGACCAGGTGGCCACGGCGCTCGATGCGTTGCGGCCGCCGCCTTGATTTCCGTCGTCTTGCCGCAACCTGCGTGTAGGACAATGGTTTTCAAGGCCGGGCCGTCCAACCGCAGGCGGCCGCAGGCCGATCGGTCGACGTCCTGACCGATGGCGCGTCGGATCATTTCACAACGGACGGGCCCGCCGGGCTGCAGTCCAACCAACCAGGAGCTGAAGATGGCAACGACCACCCCCCCCGACCTTGCAGACACCGTGACGTCCGCTGCCGACGACACGGCGCGTGTGGGCCGCCGTGCGGCACGTGCCGCCAGCCAGGGCGTGCGCGACAGCGCCTCGGTGCTGGAACGTGAATGGGCCGACCTCAAGGCTGATTTCGAAGACCTGGTGTCCAACCCGGCCGTACGCGACATGCCCGAGGTGCGGGCCCTGAAGGAAAGGGTGCAGGACTCGCTGCACCGCGCCAGCGAAGCGATGGCCGATGTCACGCACGACATCAGCCGCAAGGTGCGCGACACCGCCAGCATGGCCGACGACTATGCCCATGACCAGCCCTGGAAGGTGGCCGGCATGGCGGCGCTGGCGGGCCTGGCCATCGGCCTGCTGATCTCGCGCCGCTGAGCGGACGTCCGCCGTGGCGTCCTTGTTTGCACGGTGGCTGGCCCCGCAGATCGAGCAGGTGCTTGATCTGGCCCGGCGCGCGCTGGCGCTGGGAGGCACCATGGCTGCCGATCGCCTCGAGCTTGCCCGCCTGGAATGGCAGGACGAAAAGGAGCGTCTGGCCCGTCTGGCGCTGATGTCCCTGGTGGCGGTGGTGCTGGCGGCACTCACCCTGGTGTTTGTCGGGGTGTTCGTGATTGCGGCGGCCTGGGACACCCCATGGCGCCTGTGGGCCGTGGCCGGGGTGGCCCTGGCCACCGGCCTGGGCTGCACGGTCGCCTGCATGGCGGCGCTGCGGCAATGGCGTCGTGGCGACGAGGCATTCGCCATGCTGCGTGCCGAACTCGAGGCGGACCTGCAGGCCCTGCGAGGTGAGCGGTGAGCGGGCCGGACGATACCGGCGGCGACCGCGCGGCGGCCAAGGCGGCCTTGCGCCGCCGCATTGCCGCCGGCCGGCAGGCGCTGCTGGAGGCCCGCGCCGAGGCCGCCGACGCGCGCGCGCCGGCGGCCCCCCCTGCGTCAGCCGAGGCATCAGCCGAACCCCATCGCGCCGATGCGCCGCCGTCCCGCGCCCACGGTGCCGCGGCAGCCGGGCCCGCGCCTCATGTGGCCGGGCGGGGTGCATTCCCGCGCAGTCACACGATGCGCTGGCTGTCCGATCACCCCGAGGCGGCGCTGGCGGCGGGCGTGCTGCTGGCGGTGCTGCTGCTGTCAGGTGCACCGCGGCGCGCGGCCGCCTGGGCGCGGCCGGCTGCCGGGGCGGCACAGGGGGCCGCGTTGCGCACGGCCCGGGTGGTACGCAGCCTGCGCAGCGTGCTGGCCTGGGTCCGCCCCTTCCTGCCGATGCTTGCGGCCGCGCTGGCGGCGCGTTCGCAGGTCAGAGGCAGCGATGCTGCAGGGCGGGCAGGCGGGCGCGGACCTGCGCGGTGACCTCTGCGTCGAGCGTGGCCACCGCGCAGCCTTCGCCGTCAGCGTGACAGGCGAGCACCTCGCCCCACGGGTCGATCACCACGCTGTGACCCCAGGTGCGTCGGCCGTTCTCGTGCCGCCCGCCCTGGGCCGGCGCCATCACATGGCACTGGTTCTCGACGGCGCGCGCCCTCAGCAGCAGCTCCCAGTGGGCCTGCCCGGTGGTCCAGGTGAAGGCCGAGGGCACCAGGAGCAGGTCGCACGGCGGCTGCATCATCTGCCGGTACAGCTCCGGAAAGCGCAGGTCGTAGCAGATGCTCAAGCCCATGCGCAGGCGGCGGCCCGAGCGCGTGTGCACCTCGCAGGCGACCGGCGTGCGGCCGGCAGCGAGCACCACACCCTCGTCGTACTGCTTGCGGCCTTCGGGCGTGACCTCGTCATAGCGGAACAGGTGGATCTTGTCGTAGCGCGCCAGCCGTGAGCCGTCCGGGCCGAAGACCAGCAGTGTGTTGGTGACCCGCTGGGGATCGCCGGTCCGCAGCGGCAGCGTGCCGCCCACCAGCACGATCTGGTGGGTGCGTGCCGCATCGGCCAGTGCGGCCTGGATCGGCCCGTCGCCATCGGGCTCGGCCAGTGCGAGCTTGTCGTGGTCGTGCCGGCCCATGAAGGCAAAGTTCTCGGGCAGGCCCACCACCTCCGCGCCGGCGGCGGCCGCTTCGGCCACCAGTGCGCAGGCGCGCTGCAGGTTCTCGTCGCGCGACAGGCCGGACACCATCTGGACAGCTGCGATCTTCATGGGGTGCCTTTCATCGGGGGGCGGGACTTCAGGGCGTGGCGGTGCGGATCGGATCGTCGAGCAGGCTCACCGGCTCGCGGTCGAGCTGCTCGGGCAGCGGGGTGCCCGGTTTGCGTTCGATCGGTTCGACCTTCGGATCCGCCCACGGCCCCGTGACGTGGAATTCGCGCGTGCCGGCCTGCATCATCGGCTTGCGCAGGAACATCTGCGCCAGGAAGGTGCCCAGCCCGACGGCCGGGTTGATGGCGGCATACGCCAGCGAGGCCGTGCCGGCGTTGATCTCGGGCACCACCACCACGCGCAGATCCTGGGTTTCCAGGTGGATGTCGGCACTGCCTTCCATCAACACCGCGGCCGACACGCCGCGCAGCCTCAGGTTGTTGGTGCGCGCCACCCCACGCGAGATGCTCACGTCGCCCGAGAACAGGTCGAATGCGAACCCCTCCTGGAACACGTCCCGGAAGTCCAGCACCAGTCGGCGCGGCAGGGCCTGCAGACTCAGGATCCCGGCCAGCTTGGCGATGCCGGGATCGGCCTTCAGGAACTGGCCCTTCTGCACTTCCACACTGAACTGCCCGCCCATGCTCGGGAAGTCCGGCGACAGCGGCGAGCCGGCCCAGCTGATCTGTCCGGCCATGCGGCCCTTGCCGCCACGTACCACGTCGCGCTGGCCGAGCCGGTTCAGCAGGCCGCCGCTGTCGGTGATGTCGAGCCGGAAGTCCATCTCGGCGCGCGGCGGTGTGCCGGCCACGGCGCCTTTGACGGCATGCCAGCTGCCGCTGGCAGTGAGCTGGGCTTCGGGCAGCGTGAGATTGAAGCGGTTCATCCGCCATTCACGGATCTCGCCGGTCAGGCGGTTGGTCGCGTCGATCTCCAGGCGGCCCAGGCGGATGCCACGCAACTCGAAGTCGTCGACGACGATGTCCAGTGCCGGGGCCTGCGGCGAGTTCTGATCGAGGGTCGAGGCGAGCGGGTCGGCCTCGCTTTCAGGCATCGACAGGTGGCCCAGACGGGCAAACACCCGGCCGGCCTGGCGCTCGGTGCCGGGGCGGTATTCCACATAGCCGTCGAGTTGGTCGGCATCGAGCTGGGCTCGCCAGACGCCGGCGCGTTCGCTCGCGTCGAGCTTGAGCATCGTGATCGTGCGGCCGCTGTGCGTGAGCGCGCGTGTCTTCAGGCTGAGCGTGCCGGGCAGGTAGCCACTGGCACCCTCGCCAGCCGGTGTGCCGAAGGTCTCGGCCACGTCCTGCCAGGCGTCAACGTCAAGTGCCGGCAGGTCCACCGCCGCGGCCACGCCGCTGGCCGGCTGTGGTGCGGCTTCATTGATGCCCACGCCACCGCGCAGCACGCGCGGTCCGCCGGGGGCCAGTTCACGCAGGTAGGCCAGTTTCACCCCCGGGCCCAGTTCCACGGCGAGCCGGTCGCGTGGCGTCTGGCCCGCCGCCAGGCTGCTGCGGTCGAGCGTGAGGTCGACCTTGAGTGGCAGGCTGGTGCCGGCCGGCTTGGCCAGCGGGGCGGGCAGGTTGATGGCCATGCCGGCCAGGCTGCTGCTGAGCGACAGCTCGGGATGGCCGCCATGCACCCCCAGCTGCAGCCGGTAGGTCGTCTGACCCTGCAGGTGCTCGGCCAGGTAGGGAAGGGCGGGCCAGTGATTGGCCTGGCGCATGGCGGCCGCGGTGACCGTCCCCTGGCCGGTGAACAGCAGCGAGCCGTCCTTCTGGGTGCCCCCCTCGAAGGCCGCCTCGCCGCCCAGCACCTGCGCTCGGGCGCCGCGTACGGCAAAGCCCCGGTCGGAGAATTCCACCTGCCCGCGGGATTCGGCCAGCCGAGGCAGGTCCGGGCGGATCTGCACGTCGTTGCCTTTCAGCGTGATCGTCCCCTGCACCCGCGCGCGGTCGATGTTCGACAGCGGGATCTGCACCGCCAGCTTCAGACCGGCGTCGCCGGTGCCGGTCGCCTGGCCCAGTGCCTGTCCGGTCCAGTCGTTCACCGGCGTGCTGCCGACAAATCTCAGCGCATCGGCCAGCGGGCCGCTGCCGGCGCCCTCCAGCGTGAGCACGGAATCGTTCGCGAGGTCGGCGATACCGCCCTGCACGCCCTGCAGTTCGAAGCCGTACAGACGGGCTCGCGCGTTGCGGATCAGCATCGAGGTGCGGTCGAAGATCAGGTCGCCGCGCACCTGGGTGAAGGCCGGCCAGGGCGAGGGCTGGTCACCCTCGGCCGGCACGTAGGCGAAGCTGGCGTTGTCGATCCGCGAGGCGATGCGGAACTGGCCCTGGGCGGGGGCGCCATAGGGGAAGTCCCAGAGATCCCCCTTGACCAGGAAGTCCACTCCCGACGAGCTGCCGACGATCACGGCCCGGCGGACGTAGTCGCGCACATGGGCCGGAATGCCGGTGGGCAGGTAGCGCCAGGTGCGGGTGGCGTCGGCTCGCGTGAGCCGTCCGGTGAGGTCCAGCACACCGGGCAGGCGGGCGCCACTGCCCACGCCCGGCTGCTTGCCGGTGCGCCAGGTGGCCTGAAGCTCGCCTTCTGCGTCGGCGTTGGCAAAGCTGGCTTCAGTGACACGCAGCTCCACCCCGGCCAGATCGGTGATCGGCGAGCGTGGCGGGCGGTCCAGGGTCCAGTCGAACTGCGCGCTGAGACGCTGCAGTGCGATGGTGGGTTCGTCGAACACGCCTGGGAAGGTCATGCCGCCGTCATGGATCGTCACCTGGGCATGGCCGCCCTGGTGGGTTGCGCTGAAGCGGATGGTGGCGCCCTCGATGCCGGGTCGCCCGACGGGATGGTCGCCATCGCGCCCGCTGCGGGGCGTGCCGGCCTGGGCCGCCGCGAGCTGCAGCCCCTCGATACGTCCTTCGGCCCGATAGCCCACCGGCGCGTCGGGCGGCCCCTGCCAGCTCAGGCGCAGTTCGTGCGCCTGCCCCTGGGGGGCCAGGTCGGCCAGCATCTGCCGGGCCGGCAGGCCCAACGGCAGGCGTTCGGCCAGACGCGCCAGCAGGCCGAGGTCGATGCGATCGGCCTTCAGTTCACCGCCGCTCATCGGCTGGTCCGGCAGTTGCTGCCAGCTCAGGCTCAGGTTCGACGCCGGCCAGCTCACCATGGTCACGGCGGTGTCCCCCGCGTGGGGGGCAGGTGCCGGGGTGGCGCCGGTGGCAGGCGCTTCGGTCAGTTCGGCCGTGAAGCTCAGTCCGCTGACGCCGAAGGCATAGCCCTTGGCATGGTGCTGGCCCGAGACGCGCCCGCGCACCTCGGCCAGCCGCAGCGGCAGGAGCTCCGGGGCCAGCTTCAGGCTCACCGCCGTCAGGGCCGTGTCGGCGGTGGCGCCCACCACCCGGCCGGCGTCGATGTCGACCCAGGCCCGCACGGCGCCCAGGCCCTGCGACAGCTCGAACGGCAGGTCGACATGCTCGCGCAGCCGGCTGACATCGGTGTGCGGCAACTCGGCATAGGCCTGGCCCGACCAGCGCGAGATGTCGCCAGGCCGCGCCCACAGTGGATGGGTGAAGCGGCCGCGCACCGAAAACCGGCCGCCCCAGGCCGCCGGCGGGCTGGCATCGAGCCGCCAGTCGTGGCGCCGCGAGCCCAGCCGCGAGCCGTTGCGCAACACCAGGTCGACGTCGGCCAGCGCCAGCGGGCTGGCCTGGCGCAGCTCGTCGATCCAGCGCAGCGTGCCCTGGCGGATCACGAACTCGGTCTGGCTGAAGAACCAGTCGGACGAGGCGTCGGGGTCGGCGTGCCGGGGTGACAGGTCGATGCCGGCCACCAGGATGCGGCCCTGGGGGTCGCGCCGCACGTCCAGCGTGGGCCGGTCGATCAGCAGTTGCCGCAGGCGCAACTCGAACTGGACGAGCGAGGTGGTCGACACGGCCGCGACGGCGCGTTCCAGGCGCAGCGACTCCCGGCCCGCGGCATCGCGCAGCACGACGTCCCGCAGTTCCAGGGTGGGGATCCAGCCGTGAGATTCGACACGGATGTGGCCGATCTGGACCGGCACCCCTAGTGCACGTGTGGCAGCCTGCTCGATCTGTGGGCGCCATTCGCTGATTCGCGGCAGAATCGCCCAGTGGAGAACCAGCCAGCCGACCAACATGAGGCTCCACGCCAGAAAAACCACACTGCCGACGATGCGCACAGCGGTGCGCAGGATGCGCCATGCAGGCGCGAGCAAGGTCGGAGAGGGAAACAGGGACATGAACGGGAAGCCACAGCACGGACCGCGCCGCAGTGCGCGCTGGCCACAGATCACAGTATCCTGCATCTAGACCCGAGGCAGTACGATGGGTTTCATTGACGATGTAACGAGCTCCGGCGCCGGCCTGAGCGTGCCCCGGGTGCAGGCCGACCACTCCCGTTTCGTGCAGCGCATCCGCCGGCGATATGCCGACGAGCTGAACCTGCTGCCGCCGGGCATGCCGCGGGCCGACACCATTGCCGCCCTGATCGACGCCCTGCTGGCCACCGGCCGCGGCCTGCCGTCGGCCCTGCGGGTGGCGCGCCAGCTCACGCTGGAACGGCTGGCCGTGCTGGACGTCGAATGCGATGCCGCGATGGCCGACGTGGCGCGGGCGATGACCGAGCTGGCTGAAATCACCCTCGACCGCGCGCTGGCGGCAGCCCAGGCCGAGCAGGATGCGCGCTTCGGTGCCCCGCTCAATGCGGCCGGCCAGCGCATCGACTTCTGGGTCGTGGGCATGGGCAAGCTCGGCGGGCGCGAGCTCAACGTCTCGTCCGACATCGACCTGATCTACCTGTACGAAGAAGACGGCCAGACCGCCGGGCGGCCTGATGGCGGCGGTGTCATCACGGCCCATGAGTATTTCTCGCACGTGGCCCGCAGCCTGTACACGCTGATCGGCGACACCACCGAGGACGGTTTCGTGTTCCGCGTCGACCTCGCGCTGCGGCCGAACGGCAACTCCGGCCCGCCGGTGGTGAGCCTGGCCATGCTGGAGGAATACTTCCTCGTGCAGGGACGCGAATGGGAGCGTTTTGCCTGGCTCAAGAGCCGGGTGGTGGCGCCGATCGCCTCGGTGCAGTCCGGCCGGGCGCTCCAGTTGCGCGAGGTGGTGATCCCCTTCGTGTTCCGTCGCTACCTCGACTACGGCGTGTTCGAAGGCCTGCGCAGCCTGCACCGCAAGGTGCGCGACGAGGCGCAGCGCCGGGCGGCGGGCCGCCCCGAACGTGCCAACGACGTCAAGCTGTCGCGTGGTGGCATCCGCGAGATCGAATTCACCGTGCAATTGCTGCAGGTCGTGCGTGGGGGGCAGTTCCCCGAGATCCGCACCCGCTCCACGCTGCGGGCACTGGAGCGCCTGACCGGTGTGGGTGTGGTCAAGCCCGAGACGGCAGAGCGCCTGGCCCAGGCCTACGTCTTCCTGCGGCGCGTGGAGCATCGCATCCAGTACCTCGACGATCAGCAGACCCACATGCTGCCCACCGGCGACGGCGACCTGCGCTGGATCGCCGGCAGCATGGGCATGAGCTGCACCGCCGACGCCTGCGAACTGCTCGAGATGCTGGGCGAAACCCGCGAGTTCGTCGCGCTCGAGTTCGACGCCCTGCTGCACGACGGCCAGGCGCCCAAGCCGGGTTCGGGCGGCTGCAAAGGGTGTGGCCAGCCTGCGCCGTCGCTCGACCAGGACGCCTTCCTCGAGCGCCTGCCCGGACCGCTGGCCGAGCGCGTCAAACCCTGGGCCGACCACCCGCGCATCGCGGCGCTGCGCGAAGAGACCAAACAACGCCTGGGCAAGCTCATCCTGCGTGCCGCGCAGGCCGTCGATCAGGGTGATTGCGAGATCGACGCTGCGGTGCGTTTTGTCGACTGGATCGAGCCCTTGCTGCGGCGCGAAAGCTATGTGGCGCTGCTGGTCGAGCGCCCCGAGGTCCAGCGTCGCCTGCTGCGCCTGCTGGGCCTGGCCCGCTGGCCGATGCGCTACCTGATGCGCCATCCGGGGGTCATCGACGAACTGGCCGACCCGCGCCTGATCTACACCCGCTTCGAGCCCGAGGCCTTCGTGCGCGACCTTGAACAGCGCCACGACGCCTGGGGCCGGTCCGGCCAGGCCGACGAAGAATCCCTGCTCGACACCCTGCGCCGGGCCCACCATGCCGAGGTGTTCCGCACCCTGGTGCGCGACGTCGAAGGGCATGTCAGCGTCGAGCAGGTGGCCGACGACCTGTCGCTGCTGGCCGATGCCACGGTCGAGTGCACGATGCGCTGGGCCTGGACACACCTGCGCCAGCGGCACATCGACACGCCGCGTTTTGCCGTCATTGCCTACGGCAAGCTGGGTGGCAAGGAGCTGGGCTACGGCAGCGACCTCGACGTGGTCTTTCTGTTCGACGACGAGGATGAGCGCGCGCCCGAGATCTACGCCGCCTTTGCCCGCAAGCTGATCACCTGGCTCACGCTGCGCACCGCCGCCGGCGAGCTGTTCGAGATCGACACGGCGCTGCGGCCCAACGGCAACTCCGGCCTGCTCGTGACTTCGCTCAAGTCGTTCGAGGACTACCAGCGCGGTCGCGGCAGCAACACGGCATGGACCTGGGAGCACCAGGCGATCACCCGTGCGCGCTTTTGTGCCGGCGACAGCACCATCGCACCGCGCTTCGAGGCCGTACGCCGCGACGTGATCGCCGCCGTGCGGGACCAGCGAGCGCTGCGCGACGAGATCAAGGCCATGCGCGAGAAGGTGCGTCAGGCGCATCCGGTGCGCGGCGCAGGCTTTGACGTCAAGCACAGCCCGGGCGCCATGATGGACGTCGAGTTTGCGGTGCAGTATCTGGTGCTGGCGCATGGTGCCACCCACCCCGAGCTGCACGACAACGTCGGCAACATCGCCCTGCTGCAGCGTGCCGAGCAGGCCGGGCTGCTGCCGGCCGGCGTGGGCACGCAGGCGGCCAACGCCTACCGCGAGCTGCGCCGGGCCCAGCACAAGGCACGGCTCAATGAACAGGCCACCCAGTTCGAGCCGGCCACGCTGGCCCCGCAGCGCGACGCCGTGCTCGCGCTATGGCAACACGTGTTCAGCGACTGACACGCCCTGGCCGCGCCTGGCTGCTGCTGGCGGGTGTGTTGCTTGTGCTGTCGCTCGGGCATGCCCTGGCCGGCGCCGACCTCGATGCCTGGGCCTGGCGGCGCGAGCTGCCGGGCCAGGCCTGGCGCTGGTGGACAGCGGCGCTGGTGCACTGGAACACCCTGCATCTGCTGGCCAATCTGGCTGGCACCGCGGCCGTCGCCTGGCTGGGCTGGGCCGCGCGCCTGCCGGCCGGTGCCGCACTCGCCTGGTTGCTGGCCTGGCCGCTGACCCAGGTGCTGCTGTGGCTGGCCGATGCACCGGCGCGTTATGCGGGCCTGTCCGGCGTGCTGCATGCCGGGGTGGCCGTGGCGGCGGTGCACCTGCTGCTGCAGGCCGCGGCCATGCGCTGGATCGGCGGTGCGCTGGCCGTGGGGCTGCTGCTGAAGATCACGAGCGAAGCGCCCTGGCACGCTGCCGTGGTGGCCTCGACCGACTGGGGCTTCCCGGTGGCCGTGGCCGCGCACGCGTGCGGGGCCGTCGCCGGCCTGGTGGTGGCGGCCGCCGGGGTGCTGGCCATCCGGCGGCGGGCGCGACTCAGCTCACCAGCTTCAGCCCGATGATCCCGGCCGCGATCAGGCCCAGGCACAACAGCCGCAGCCCGTTCGCCGGATCCCCCAGCAGCACGATGCCCAGGATGGCGGTGCCGATCGTGCCGATGCCGGTCCAGACCGCATAGGCCGTACCCACCGGCAAGTGCTTCATGGCCAGCCCCAGCAGCACCACACTGGCCACCATGGCTGCCACGGTGAGCACCGTCGGCACGGGCTTGCTGAAGCCGTCGGTGTACTTCAGCCCGATGGCCCAGCACACCTCGAACAGGCCGGCGATGAACAACAGGATCCAGGACATGCGTTTCCCCTTGATGGGGGTCGTCCCCCGGCATCGGGCGTCGGCAAGGTCGTCCTTGCCCGGTCAATGAGGGTCGCAGTCTAGCGGGGGGCGGTGTGGCGTCGCCCTGTGGCGTGGCTACCACCCACGGGCTGCGGGGCCTTGTGGAGGCCCTTGTGATGACACGCTGGCGTGGCCACCCCATCGGGGGCCACGCTGCGAGTGAAGCGGCTCAGGTGCCTTGCGCCTGCGGCGAGGCGCCGCCCTGGGCGGCCGCGGCCACCTGGCTCATCATTTCCTTGCGGAAGCGGTTGAGCTCCTGAACGCTCTTGAAGCTGCGCTCCATGAGCAGGCTCATGTTGTGCAGGATGCGCTCGACGACCTTGGTCTCCCAGACGGCGTCGAACTTGATCTGCTGGTCGAGCCAGTGTTCCAGCCACTCGGGGTTGGGCAGGCGGCTCTGGATGGTGTCGCGCGGGAACAGCGTCTGGTTCACGTGCAGGTTGGTCGGGTGCAGGGCCTGGGCCGTGCGGCGCGCGCTGGCCATCAGCACACCCACCTTGGCAAAGGCGGCCTTGGCTTCGTCACCGAAACGCGTGATCGCGCGCTTCATGTAGCGCAGGTAGGCGCCGCCGTGGCGGGCTTCGTCGCGGGCCAGGGTCTCGTAGATGGCCTTGATGACCGGCTCGGTGTGCCATTCGGCAGCCCGGCGGTACCAGTGGTTCAGGCGGATCTCGCCGCAGAAATGCAGCATCAGGGTCTCGAGCGCCGGGGCGGGGTCGAACTCGAAACGCACCTCGTGCAGCTCCTGTTCGGTCGGCGCCAGGTCGGGGCGGAAGCGGCGCAGGTATTCCATCAGCACCAGCGAGTGCTTCTGTTCCTCGAAGAACCACACGCTCATGAAGGCGGAAAAGTCGCTGTCCTCGCGGTTGTCACGCAGGAACATCTCGGTGGCGGGCAGCGCCGACCACTCGGTGATGGCGTTCATCTTGATGGTCTGGGCCTGTTCCTCGCTCAGCAGGGAGGCGTCGAACTGGTCCCAGGGAATGTCGCGATCCATGTTCCAGCGCACGGCTTCCAGCTGCTTGAACAGCTCGGGGTACAACATGGGGGTTCCGGTTCCGGTGGAAGACATGGCTCAGACACTCACAAGCAGACGCGCCGGCCGGGCCGGACGCACAGGACCCGACGAGAAAGCCGGGGACAAACGAGGCAGTATTGTCATGCAAGCCCGTTGTCAGTCGTGTGAAAAGGCTTGCAAACCGGGCGGATTCTATCGGTGGGGTGCCGCTTCACCCTGCGCGCACCCTTGATTCCCGTCAAGCGGCGGCGCGACGGTGGCCGATCCCCTTACAAATGCAGGCGTATCCATGCTTCGTACTGGAGACGTCATGCCATTCAAGAAGTTCACGACGCCTGATCACCATCGTCGTCGCCTGAGCCTGTTCGCGCTGGGCGCGGCCTGCTGGCCGGGTCTGGCTGCCCGGGCGGCGCCCGCCGACACCGCCTGTCCGGCTCTGCTGCAGCACCGCATCGACCGGCTCCAGGACGAAAAACCGCAGGACCTGTGCCAGTACCGCGGCCGGGTGCTGCTCGTGGTGAACACGGCCAGCTACTGCGGTTTCACCCCCCAGTACCAGGGGCTGGAGGCACTGCAGCAGCGCTTTGGTGCGCGTGGACTGGTCGTGCTGGGGTTCCCGTCGAACGATTTCGGCGCGCAGGAGCCGGGCAGCAACCGCACGATCGCCGAGTTCTGTGAAAACACGTTCAACGTGCGGTTTCCGATGTTCGTGAAGACCTCGGTGTCAGGCCGCAACGCACCGGCGCATCCCTTCTTTGAACAGCTCGCGCAGCGCACCGGTCAACGCCCGGGCTGGAACTTCCACAAGTACCTGGTCGGCCGCGACGGTCGCACGGTGATCAGTCATGCCAGCCAGGTCGATCCACAAGACCGCAAACTCGTCACGGACTTGGAAAAACTACTTGATGCAAAATGAAAACTGTTAAGTCATAATGTGTACTCATCAGTTCAACCCATCAGGTGCCTGTGTCCATGTCCTCGTCACGTCTCGTGGTCCGTCGTGGATCGAACTTCACCGCCGCGGGAACTTCCGTGGCGGGGCACCGTCCAAACGGCAACGATCGGTCGGCCATGGTGTCGGCAGCAGGCCTGGCTTGCAGGTCCATGGCACGACTGAATCGACAGGTTTTCACGCTGCGGAGGCTTCCGGGTCTCCTGGTTGAAATCCCGGAGCGCTTCTCCTCCTCCTCCCTCCCTCCCTCCTTCGCTCCGGGGCACTTCGCAGCGGCTTTGTCTGACGGCGGCACCGGCCAACGCGCCGGTGCCGCTCCTCATGCGGCGCACCTGCCGCGGCTCGCCTGAGGAGCCGCCATGCGACGCATCGCCATCATCGGATCCGGCATCTCGGGCCTTGCCGTGGCCCATCGTCTGGCCCCGCATGCCCGTGTCACGCTGTTCGAGGCGGGCGGCCACTTTGGCGGCCATGCCAACACGGTCGACGTCACGCTGCCCGGGCCGAACGGTCCGGTCACGCATGGTGTGGACACCGGCTTTCTTGTTTTCAATCACCGCACCTATCCGCACCTGCTCAAGCTGTTTGCCGAGCTGGAGGTCGAGACGGCCAAGTCGGACATGTCGTTTTCGGTGCAGGTCCCGGCGATCGATCTCGAATGGGCGGGCACCGATCTGGACGCCGTTTTCGCTCAGCGCCGCAACCTCGCCAAGCCGGCCTTCTGGGGCATGTTGCGCGACATCCTGCGCTTCAACCGGCTGACCACGGCGCTGGCGGTGTCGGGCGAAGACAGCCGGCTGGCCGAACCGATCGACCGCTTCCTCGACCGCAACGGCTTCGGCGCGGCCTTCCGCGACTGGTACTTCCTGCCGATGCTCGGCTGCATCTGGTCTTGCCCGACCGACCAGATGCTGAAGTTCCCGGTGGCCACGATGATCCGGTTCTGCCACAACCACGGCCTGATCCAGGTGACTGACCGGCCGCAGTGGTACACCGTGCGCGGCGGCTCGCGCAACTACGTGCGCCGCATCATCGAGCGGCTCGACGATGCCCGGCTGAACACACCCGTGCGCCGTGTCGAGCGGCTGCCCCAGGGCGACGGCCGGGCCGGTGTGCTGGTCACGACCGACAGCGGCAGCGAACGCTTCGACGAGGTCGTGCTGGCCTGCCACTCCGACCAGTCCCTGGCCCTGCTGGCCGATGCGACCGCCCGGGAGCGCGCGGTGCTTGGTGCGATCCGCTATCACGACAACGTCGCGGTGCTGCACACCGACGTCTCGCTGCTGCCTCGCCAGCGCAAGGCCTGGGCCGCCTGGAACTACGAGCGCAGCATCGATGCCGGGCGCGAGCATGCGGCCGTGTGCCTGCACTATCTGATCGACCGCCTGCAGCCGCTGCCCTTCACCGAGCCGGTGGTCGTCACGCTCAACCCGGCGCGTATCCCCCGCCCCGACCGGGTCATCGCCGAGTTCGAGTACGCGCACCCGGTGTTCGACCAGGCCGCCATCGAGGCCCAGCGTGCCCTGCCCGAACTGCAGGGGCGCCAGCACACCTGGTTCTGCGGTGCGTGGGCCGGCTACGGTTTCCATGAGGACGGGCTGAAGTCCGGCCTGGCCGTCGCCGAGGCCCTGCAGCGCAGCCTGTCGATCACCCCGGCCATGGCGGAGGCCGCATGAATTCGCCGGTCGGCGCAGGCGACGTGGTCCCGCTGCTCGGGCGCGGCCAGGTGCGCCACACGCGCCTGCGCCCGGCCCGCAATGCGTTTGCCTACCCGACCTACTTCCTGATGCTGCCGATGCGCCGGCTCGCCAGTGAACCGGATGACGCCTTGCATCGCAACCGCTTCGGCCTGATCAGTTTTCATGACCGTGACCACGGGGACGGCGGCGAAGACGCGCTGGCGTGGCTGGAAGGGCTGCTGCACG
Source organism: uncultured Comamonadaceae bacterium (assembly GCA_946482595.1). The sequence goes on along the minus strand of CAMLSD010000012.1, from coordinate 8,719 downwards.
CGCATGGCATCACCGACGCCGACGGCGAGATCTGGCTGCACACCTACCCGCGGGTGCTGGGCTATGTCTTCAAGCCGGTGAGCTTCTGGTACTGCCACCGCGCCGACGGCAGCCTGTCGGCCATCGTGGTCGAGGTCAACAACACCTTCGGCGAGCGGCATTGCTACCTGCTCGACGGCCCCGAGCTGGCCTACGGGCGTGAGCTGCGCACGAGCAAGGTGTTCCACGTCTCGCCGTTCTGCAAGGTCGAGGGCGACTACCGCTTCCGCTTCATGCGCACCGCCCGCGGCAGTGCACTGCATCCGGATCGCACCGTGGTGCGTATCGATCACGACGATGCGCAAGGCCCGCTGCTGCAGACCAGCGTCAGCGGTGTGCTGGAACCGCTCACACACCGAGCGACGCGGCGAGCCTTCTTCGGCATGCCGCTGATGACCTTCGGCGTGCTGGCACGCATCCATTGGCAGGCACTGCGGCTGTGGTTGAAGCGCGTGCCGTTCATCTCAAAACCGGAACCTCCGCAAGCCCTAGTGTCGCGATGAACCAGACCACGACCTTCTCCCCCGCCGAATCCTCCCTGCCCGAATCCGCGCCGGCCTCGGTGCGTGCGGTCTTCCGGCTGATGCAGCACCTGCGGCATGGCACGCTGGACGTGCAGATGCCCGACGGCAGTTCAACCCGCTTCGGCCAGGGCGACGGCCCGCGCGCGGCCATCCGCCTGCGCGACTGGAGCGTGTGCGCCCAGGCGATGAAATCCGGCGACATCGGATTTGCCGAAAGCTACATCGACGGCACCTGGACCACGCCCGACCTGGTCGCGCTGCTCAAGCTGTTCATCGCCAACCGCGATGACGTCGAGTCGGTCATCTACGGCACCTGGTGGGGCCGCATGCTCTACCGCGTGCGCCATCTGCTGAACCGCAATTCGCGCCAGGGCAGCCGCAAGAACATCCATGCCCACTACGACCTCGGCAACGAGTTCTACCGGCTCTGGCTGGACAGCACGATGTCGTATTCGAGTGCGTGGTTCGAGGGGGATCACTCCCGCCCGATGGAACAGGCCCAGCATGCCAAGGTGCGCCGTGCGCTGCAGCAATGCGGCGTGCAGCCGGGCGAACGGCTGCTCGAGATCGGCTGCGGCTGGGGCGGGCTGGCCGAGCTGGCCGCAGTCGAGTTCGGCGCCGAGGTCACCGGCGTCACGCTGTCGGCCGAACAACTGGCTTACGGCCAGGCACGCATGGTGGCCAAGGGCCTGTCGGACCGGGTCGACCTGCGCTTCCAGGACTACCGCGACATCGCCGACGGCCCCTACGATGCGATCTGCTCGATCGAGATGTTCGAAGCCGTGGGCCGTGAATACTGGACCAGCTACTTCGACACCCTGATGCGCCAGCTCAAGCCCGGTGGCCGGGCTTGCATCCAGAGCATCACGATCCGCGACGACCTGTTCGATCGCTATGTGCGTGGCACCGACTTCATCCAGCAGTACATCTTCCCGGGGGGGCTGCTGCCCAGCCCCTCGGCCTTCCGGGCAGAGGCAGCCAAGGCGGGGCTGGTGGTCACCGAGGAACTGTCATTCGGCCGCGACTACGCCGAAACCCTGCGGCGCTGGCGCGACCGATTCCTGGCCGAGGAAACGCGCGTGCGCAAGCTCGGTTTCGACACACGCTTCATGCGCATCTGGGAGTTCTACCTCGCCTATTGCGAAGCCGCCTTCGATACCGGCAACACCGACGTCATGCAGTTCACGCTGCACAAGCCCCGCTGAGCCCACCTCTCACGCGTCAACACCATGACACCCGCACCTGCATCCGCATCGCCCCGAACCCTCATGCCCCGGCGCGCTGCGCTGGTGCAGCTGGCGGCCGGCGCCTGCTGGCTGGCAGCCGGTGGGGTCGCGCAGGCCAGTTCCGGCCCGGCCGTACCGTCCGAACTGGCGGGTGAACTGGCGGAAGCGCGGCTGCAGGGCTCGGCGCGGCTGACCTGGTTCGGCCTGCGGGTGTATGACGCACGGCTGTGGGTGGGGCCGGAGTTCGATCCGGCCCGCTATGCCGAGCAACGTTTTGCGCTGGCGCTGCACTACCTGCGCGCCCTCAACGGCCCGGCCATCGCGGAGCGTTCACTTGAAGAAATGCGTCGTGTCGGCAGTGTCGACGCGACCCAGGGCCAGCGCTGGCTTGACGCGATGCGTCAGACCTTCCCCGACGTGCGCGACGGTGATCGCATCGTGGGCCTGCACCGGCCTGGCGAAGCGGCCCGCTTCTTCTACAACGGCGAGCCGCGCGGACAAGTCGGTGACGGCGAGTTTGCCCGTCTGTTCTTCGGTATCTGGCTGTCAAGCCGCACCTCGCAGCCCGAGATGCGCGTGAGCCTGCTGGGCCTGGGTGACACCCGGGCGGCACGATGACCCTCGCCGCTCCGGCCGCCCCGCGCAGGCCGGCTCCGTTGACACCTTTGCCCCGCCCGGGCTGGACCGGCTCGCCGCTGCAGGGCGTGAGCTACGGGCTGCTCGGGCTGCCGCTGGCGTTTGTGGCGCTGCCGCTGTACGTGGTGCTGCCCGCCCACTATGCCGAGGCCTTTGGTGTGCCGCTGGCCTGGCTGGGCGCGGTGCTGCTGGCAGCGCGGCTGCTCGACGCCGTCGCCGACCCCTTCATCGGCCGCGGCGTCGACCGTCTGTTCGCGGCCGACACGCAGCGCGCCTGGGTCGTGGCCGTGCTGGTGTCGGTGGTGCTGGCTGCCGGGTTTGCGCTGCTGTTCTTCCCGCCCGTGCGCGGCACGCAGGCCCTGCTGTGGTGGTGTGCCGCCTGCCTGGGGCTGACCTACCTCGCCTACAGCGGCGTGAGCGTGATCCACCAGGCCTGGGGTGCGATGCTCGGCGGTGACGATGCCCAGCGCGCCCGCATCGTCGGCTGGCGCGAGGGCTTTGCGCTGGTGGGCGTGCTGGTGGCCAGCGTGCTGCCTTCGGTGGCCGGGCTGGGCGTGACCAGCGTGGCCTTTGCCTTGCTGCTGGCGGTGGGTGTGCTGGTGCTGGGGCGTGCCCCGCGGCCCCAGGCGCGCAGCGGCACGGACCCGGGTTCGGTCTGGCAGCCCTGGGGCTCGGCCGGTTTCCGGCGCCTGCTGCTGGTCTTCCTGCTCAATGGCACGGCCAGTGCCGTGCCGGCCACGCTGGTGCTGTTTTTCATCCGCGACCGCCTGCAGCTGCCGGCCTGGGAGCCGGCCTTCCTGGCGATCTACTTTGCGGCGGCGGCGCTGGCGGTGGGCCTGTGGGTGAAGGCCGTGCGCCGCTTCGGGCTGGCACCCACCTGGCTGGCCGGCATGCTGCTGGCCACCGCGGCATTCGTGTGGGCTGCTGGGCTGGGCCAGGGCGACGCCTTGGGGTATGCGCTGGTCTGCCTGGCCAGCGGCGTGGCGCTCGGGGCTGACCTCACGATTCCGGCGGCCATGCTTGCCGGCGTGATCCAGCGCGATGGCCAGCACGGGCGCGGTGAAGGCGCCTACTTCGGCTGGTGGAACTTCGCCACCAAGCTCAATCTCGCGCTGGCCGCGGGGCTGGCGCTGCCGCTGCTGCAGTGGGCCGGCTACGAGGCCGGCAGCCGCGATGAGGCGGCACTGCGCTCGCTGTCGCTGGTGTACTGCGTGCTGCCTTGTGTGCTGAAGCTGGGTGCTGCCGGCGCGCTTTACCTGCTGTGGATGCGCCAGCCCGGCCATCCGGAACCGGAAGGAAACCGATCGTGATGAAACGACGCCAGATGCTGCGTGGCACGGCCGGCCTGGTGCTGGCCGCCGGCGGGCTCGCCAGCCTGAGCGGCTGCGCCAGCCAGCAGATCGAAGACTACGCGGCCGAAAAGCCGGCCCTGGACCTGGCGCGTTACTTCAACGGCCGGGTGCTGGCCTACGGCATCTTCCAGGACCGCGCCGGGCGTGTCGTGCGCCGCTTCAATGTCGTGATGGACTGCAGCTGGAACGGCGACGAAGGCGTGCTCGACGAGGCCTTCACCTATTCCGACGGCAGCACCGAGCGGCGCGTGTGGCGCCTTCGGCGCGGGCCCGACGGCCGCTACACCGGCACCGCCGGCGACGTGGTCGGCGAGGCCACCGGCCAGGTGCGCGGCAACGCCTTCAACTGGCGCTACACCTTGCGCCTGCCGGTGGACGGCAAGGTCTACGAGGTGCAGTTCGACGACTGGATGTACCTGATGGACGACCGCGTGATGCTCAACAAGGCCGTCATGAGCAAGTTCGGATTCCGGCTGGGCGAAGTGACGCTCAGTTTTGTCAAACCCTGATGCAGGCGCAGGCAGTTTCATGGCGCTCAATCCCAAGATCGACAACTGGCAGGGCCGCACCGTCTGGCTGGTCGGTGCCTCCAGCGGTATCGGCCGCGCCACGGCCTCGCTGCTGCATGCCCGTGGGGCCCGGGTGGTGGTGTCGGCCCGCAATGCCGGGGCACTCGATGCCTTTGTCGCGCAACACCGCGGTGCCACGGCCGTGCCGCTGGACGTGACCGACCGCCAGGCGCCTGTGCAGGCGCTGGAGCGCATCCTGGTCGAACACGGCCGGGTGGACCTGGTGATGTACTGTGCGGGCCACTACCGCGCGATGCGCGCCACCGACTTCGATCTGGAAGACATGCTGCGCCATCAGCAGGTCAACTATGTCGGCGCGCTGTACCTGCTCGATGCCGTGCTGCCCGTGCTGCAGCAGCAGGGGCAGGGCCACCTGAGCCTGGTGGCCAGCGTGGCCGGCTACCGCGGGCTGCCCAACGCGCTGGCCTATGGGCCGACCAAGGCGGCGCTGATCAACCTCGCCGAGATCCTCTACCTTGACCTTGCGCCCCTGGGGCTGGGCGTGTCGGTCATCAACCCCGGGTTTGTCGAGACACCGCTGACGGCGCAGAACCGCTTCCGCATGCCGGCGCTGATCACGCCGGAGCAGGCGGCCCACGAGATCGTCCGGGGCTGGGAGCGCGGGCAGTTCGAGATCCACTTCCCCAAGCGATTCACCCGCTGGCTCAAGGCGCTGCGCCACCTGCATGACGGCATCTACTTCGCGGCCGTCAAGCGCACCACCGGACTGTGAGGGCCCGGGCCGCGCTAAGCTTGCCGCCATGAGCCGACATGCCGACCCGCGCGTAGCGCGCGTGATCCAGTTCTTCGAGTCCCTGCAGCCGGCCGACGTCGCCCGGCTGGGCCAGCACTACAGCGAGCACTGCCTGTTCAAGGACCCGTTCAACGAGGTGCGCGGCGTGGCCGCGACCCAGGGGGTGTTCCGGCACATGTTCGAGGCACTGCATCAACCCCGCTTTGTGGTGCATGAGGCGGTGGCCCAGGGCGACCAGTGTTTTCTCACCTGGGATTTCCTGTTCGAGTTCCGGCGCCACGTGGCCGGACCGCAGGTGGTGCGAGGTGCATCTCACCTGCGCTTCGATGCCGAGGGCCGCGTGGTGCTGCACCGCGACTACTGGGACGCGGCCGAGGAGCTTTACGAAAAGCTGCCGCTGGTGAAGCTGCTGATGCGCTGGCTCAAGCGCCGGGCCAGCACATGAGCGCGCGCCGTGTGGCCATCATCGGGGCCGGCATCGCCGGCCTGACCTGCGCCCGTGTGCTGAGCGAGGCCGGCCAGGAGGTGCATGTGTTCGACAAGAGCCGGGGCCCTGGCGGGCGCTGTGCCACCCGGCGCAGCGACGCCGGCCGGTTCGACCACGGCGCCCCGGGTTTCACGGCCGAGGGGGACGAGTTCCAGGCCGAGGTGGCGCAGTGGGCCCGGGCCGGCTGGGTGGTGCCCGACCCCGGTGCACCCGATGCCTGGTGGCCGGTGGGCGGCATGAATGCCTTGCCGCGCGCGCCGGCGGCCGGGCTGACGGTGCACACGAACACCGAGATCGCTGCCTGCGAGCCTGCGGGCCCTGCGGATGGCCAAGGCTGGCAACTCCGTGCCCACCCGGGCCCGGATGGCGGCACACCCCCGGCGCAGCACGCGCTGGCCCGGCCTTTCGACGACGTGGTCGTTGCCACGCCCGCCGAACAGGCGGTCAACCTGCTGTCCGCCGCGCCGGAGCTGGCCGAGGCCCTGCGCCGCGTGCGCAGCGAACCCTGCTGGACGGTGCTGGCCGCCTGGCCGGGCCCCCTGCCGACACGGCAGTGGCTCTGGCAAGGCGATGACCTGGCGGCGGCGGTGGGTGTGCTCGCGCAGGTGCGGCGCGATGATGTGCTGCCCGGGCGCGAACGTGTCAGTGGGGTCGACAGCCGCTGGGTGCTGCATGCCGACCCCGCATGGAGTGCCAACAACCTCGACGCGGCACCGGCCGCGGTGGTGCAGCGGCTGATCGAGGCCTGGGCGCAGTGCCTGGGCGTGCGTCTGGCCCGCCCCGTCTTCAGCCAGGCGCACCGCTGGCGCTACGCCCAGGTGCGTCAGCCGCTCGATGCGGCCTGCGGCTGGGTGCCTGGCTTGCGCATTGGCAGCTGCGGTGATGCCTGGGCCGCGGGCGACGAGGCGCAAGGCATCGAGCGGGCCTGGCTCAGTGGCCGGGCGCTCGCCCGGACGATGCTGCACCGGGCCGACTGAGCCGGCCCATGCACCCCCAGCCGTTGCAGGCGCTTCGAGGGCTCGCAGCGCTGTGGGCGCTGGCCCTGGCCTTGAGCGTGGGGTTCGATCAGCGCCTCGTGCATGAGGGGCTGGCCTGGCCGGCCTTCTGGCAAGGCGTCTGGCCGCAGGTGGCGCACTGGGGGGTGGGAGGCCTGTTCCTGCTGGTGGGGCATGGCCTGTGGCGCTCGACGCTCCGCCAGCCCGACCCGCTGACCTGGTGCCTGCGGCGCGCTCTGCGACTGGTGCCGCTGTACTGGGTGGCGGTGCTGCTGTGTGGCGGCCTGGTGGCACTGGCGGGCTGGCCCGGACAGGTGCGGTCCCCCCGCGAACTGCTCGGCCATGCGCTGCTGGTGCCGCAGCAACTGGGCATCGCACGTGTCGACGACGCCTGGTGGGCCGTGCAGGCCGGCCTGATCGTGGGCCTGGGCTGGCTGTTCGTCTGGCAGGCGGGCTGGCTGGAAGCGCAGCGGGTGTGGCGCGCGCTGGCCGGCTGGCTGGGGCTCAGCCTGCTCGGGGCGGCCCTGCTGGGCGGCCTGCCTGAGCCACTGGCCGGCACCGTGCGCCGGCTGGTCGATCTGCTGGCCTTGGCGTGGGTGCCCTGGTTCGTGCTGGGTGCCGCCGTGGCGGCGGGGGCGGATGCTGATGCCACCGGCCCGCGTGGCGGCACGGCCAGCCTGCCCGCTCGTCTGGTGCTGGCCCTGGGCGGGCTGGCCGTGGTGGTGTGGCAGGGCTGGGCAGCCGCGCTGATCGCGGCGCTGGGAGTGGGCCTGCTGCAGCTTGCCCAGGCCGGGCGCCTGCCGGCCCGGCTTTGCCGGACCCTGGCGCCGGTGGGTGCGCTGGCCTATCCGCTGTTTCTTGTGCAGGGCACGGTGGGCACGCTGGTGATGCTGGCGTTGGTGCCGAGGGTGGGCAGCATCGTCGCGGTGCTGGCCGCCACGGCCATGGCCCTGCTGGTGGCGACCGCCCTGCACATGCTGGTGCAGCGGCCGCTGGAGCGTCGTCTGCCCCGTGCCGCGCCAGCCGCGAGTCCGCTCCGGCGGCCGGCCGTCTGGTGCCTGAGCATGCTGGTGCTGCTGGCCGGGCTGTGGCTCGCACCGGCGGCCGTGAACCGGCTGCGCCACGCGCATCCGCCCGCCGACTGGGCGCTGGCCCCCGCGGACCAGGGCCCCGGCTGCGGGTCGCTGGTGGCACCGACGATCGTGCTGGTGATGGGCCAGTCGAATGCGGCGAGCCATGCCGACCCGGTCACGGCATCCGGCGCGACCGCGGTGGCAGCGCAACCCGTGCCGGTCTGGCGCGAGGGCCGGTGCGTGATGGCGGGCGACCCGCTGCCCGGCACCACCGGGGCCGGCACCTCGCTGTGGACGGCCCTGGTCGACACCTGGCCGGCGCTGTGGCCGCGGCATCAGGTCGTGCTGGCACCGCTGGCGGTCGAAAACACCCGCCTGTCGGCCTGGGTCGGGCCGGGGCGCCTGCGTGATGAACTTGACCGTCACCTCGCCGACGTGGCCCGCACCGGCTGGCCGGTGGCTGCCGTGCTGTGGCAGCAGGGCGAGGCCGACATGGTTGCAGGCACCTCCGCTGACCAGTACCTGCGCGACCTGGCCGCCCTGCGGCAGCGCCTCGATGCACATGGACTGCGGGCGCCGCTGGTGGTGGCCACCTCGACCTACTGCCGCCACCTGGGCACCGGTGCCCTGCGCCGCGCCTTGGCGCGTCTGCACGCGACGGGCGCGATCGAGCGGGTGCTGCCCGGCCCGGACACCGACCGCCTGAGCGGCACCGCACGCGATGCCGGTGGCTGCCACTTCAGCGCCGAGGGCCGGGTGCAGGCGGCCCAGGCCTGGGCGCGGCAACTGCTGGACCTGCGCGAGCGCCTGCCGGTCGTGGCGCGCTGAGGCTGCGGCCTACTTGAGCCAGCCCTTGCGCCGGAAGTACCAGAACGGCGCGATCACCGTCATCGCCATCAGCCCGATCGAGAACGGGTAGCCGTACTGCCAGTTCAGCTCGGGCATGTGCTGGAAGTTCATGCCGTAGATGCTGGCGATCAGCGTGGGCGGCAGCAGCGCCACGCTGGCGACCGAGAAGATGCGGATGATCTTGTTCTGGTTGATGTTGATGAAACCGACGGTCG
>CAMLSD010000011.1 GCA_946482595.1 uncultured Comamonadaceae bacterium | reverse complement strand
GCCTGACCCCACCGGCCCGGGCGAACTGAAGGCCGCCACCGAACTGGGCACGATCGCCGTCAACGAGATCACTCAGGCCCTGGCCACCAACGGCACGCAGGTGGCCGGTGTCAATCCGGTCTACGGTGTGATGTCCTACCGGCTGGAGTACCTCACGCGCGACGCCGACGGGGCCGAGGTGCGTGCCTCGGGCCTGGTGAGCGTGCCGATCAAGCAGGCCGGGGCACCCAGCCCGGTGCTGAGCTACCAGCACGGCACGATCTTCCGCAACGCCGAGGCGCCCAGCAACAACGCGGTGCCCTCCGAGATCTCGGTCATCCTCGCGTCGATGGGCTACATCGTCGTGGCGGCCGACTATGTGGGCTACGGCGTGTCGCAGGGCAAGCCGCATCCCTACCTGCTGGCCGAGCCCTCGGCCGCGTCCGTGGTGGACCTGCTCACCGCAGCGGGCACCTGGCGCCGTCAGGCCGGGGTGGTCGACAACGGGCAGTTGTTCATGACCGGCTATTCCGAAGGCGGCTACGTCACGATGGCGGCCCACCGCGCCTTGCAGGCCACAGGTTCGCCGCTGCTGCAGGGCCTCAAGGTGGTGGTGCCCGGGTCGGGGCCGTACAACGTGCAGGCCACGCTGGACGGACTGCTCGACATCGTGCGCGACGAGGAGCCCTTGCTGGGTGCCCTGCTCAACCCCGGTTTCCTGAAGAACCTGCCGTCCAGCGTGCGCCGTGACCTGCGCGACGAGATCCTCGAGCGGCTGCTGCCTGACGATGCGGATGTCGTGTTCGATGCCACGTTCATCGACAACTACCTCGACGACGATGTGCAGGCCATCGCCACCCTGAGCAGCGTGCACGACTGGAAACCCGAGCTGCCGGTGCGACTGTTCCATGGCCGCGACGACCGCACCGTGCCCTACGCCAGTTCGGTGCGCACGCTGCAGGCCATGCAGGCGCGCGGCGCGGGCGATCTGGTCACGCTGGTCGACTGCCCGGCTGTGCCGTCCAGCCATATCGGCTGCGTGCCGCCGTTCCTGACCTACCTGCTGGGGCAGTTCGCGCCCTACGCGCAGGATCTCTGAGCACAGGGGCCCCGCCGCAGCGGGCCCCGATAATGGCCGGGCGCATCACCCCGATGCGCGCCTGACCTTGCGTGAACGAAACAGTCCGTATGACCTCCGCCTCGCCCAAACTTGCCGCGCCGCGCACCAATGACCCCGAGCGCACCATGCAGAACATCATCGAGGTGGCGACGCAGGAGTTCTCGAACAAGGGTCTGACCGGGGCACGCATCGACGAGATCGCCGCACTCACGCGCACCAGCAAGCGGATGATCTACTACTACTTCGGCAGCAAGGAAGGTCTGTACATCGCCGTGCTCGAGGAGGCCTACCGGCGCATCCGCCAGATCGAAAGCGAGCTGCACCTCGAGGACCTGCCGCCGGTGGAGGCGCTGCGCACGCTGGTCGGCTTCACCTACGACTACCAGCTTGCCAACCCGGACTTCATCCGGCTGGTGATGAACGAGAACATCCACAACGGCGAGTTCCTGGCGCAGTCGCGGACCATCCAGGAGCTCAACGTGCCGGCCATCAATGCGGTGCGGGCCGTCTATGAGCGGGGCTGCGCCGAAGGGGTGTTCCGGCCCGACATCGATCCGGTCGACCTGCACATGTCGATCAGTGCGCTGTGCTTCTTCAACGTGTCCAACCGGCACACCTTCGCGCTGATCTTCAAGCGCGACCTCGACACGCCCGAGGCCATCGCCGCACGGCGAGCCAGCATCGTCGAGATGATTTCACGGCACGTCTGCAAGTAGCGGGTGCTCACATCCTGGCGTGTGGGTCGGTGTCCCGGGTAAACACCTAGCGAAAAACTAACTAGTTCGTACATTATTGAGCCACGGCTTGCGCCAGCTCAAGGACACGCCGTGCACCTCGGACCGGGGCGCACGGCCGGCCTCCTGGCAGAGCGTGCCGAAGGAGACCGCGTGAACCTCTGGATCGACCGTTACTGCCGCCTGCTCGACGGCCTGATTGCCGCCTTCCTGGCCGTGATGGTCGTGCTGGTGTTCGGCAACGTGGTGCTGCGCTATGCCTTCAACTCCGGCATCACCGTCAGCGAGGAGGTGTCGCGCTGGCTGTTCGTGTGGATGACCTTCCTCGGTGCGATCGTGGCCCTGCGCGAGCATGCGCACCTGGGCACCGACCTGCTGGTCTCCCGGCTGCCGGTGTGGGGCCGCAAGGCCTGCCTGGTGATCGGCCATGCGCTGATGCTCTACGTGACCTGGCTGCTGTTCGAAGGCAGCCTGGCGCAGGCGCGCATCAACCTCGACGTGCAGGCCCCGGTGACCGGCGCCTCGGTGGCGATCTTCTATGCGTCCGGTGTCGTGTTTGCGGTGTCGGCCGCGGTGATGCTGGTCAGCAATCTGCTGCGCCTGTTGTCCGGCCAGCTGCAGGACACCGAGCTCGTGATGGTGCAGGAATCCGAAGATCTCGCGCCGGCCCCTGCCGCCGACGACGCGCGCGGCCCCGGCCGCCAGGGAGCCCGTTCATGACCGTCCTGATCTTCCTCGGCTCCCTGCTCGGCGCGATGGCGCTGGGCATCCCGATCGCGTTTTCACTGCTGCTGTCGGGTGTGGCGCTGATGTGGCACCTGGACCTGTTCGATGCGCAGATCCTGGCGCAGAACGTCATCAACGGTGCCGACAGCTTCCCGCTGCTGGCCGTGCCCTTTTTCATGCTGGCCGGCGAGATCATGAATGCCGGCGGCCTGTCCCGGCGCATCGTGCGCCTGGCACTCACGCTGGTGGGCCATCGCCGCGGCGGCCTGGGTTTCGTGGCCATCGTGGCAGCCTGCCTGCTGGCGGCGCTGTCGGGCTCGGCGGTGGCCGACACCGCGGCACTCGCCGCGCTGCTGCTGCCGATGATGGTCAAGGCCGGGCACGACAAGGCCCGCGCCGGCGGGCTGATCGCCTCGGCCGGCATCATCGCGCCGGTCATCCCGCCGTCGATCGGTTTCGTGATCTTCGGCGTGGCCGCGAACGTGTCGATCAGCAAGCTGTTCCTGGCCGGCATCGTGCCGGGCCTGATGATGGGTCTGGCCATCGCCGTGGCCTGGCACCTCGTGGCGCGCCGCGAGAACATCGAGCCGCCGCCCAGGGCAAGCGCTGCCGAGCGCTGGCAGGCCCTGAAGGACTCGACCTGGGCCCTGATGCTGCCGGTGATCGTGCTGGTGGGTCTGAAGATGGGCGTGTTCACCCCGACCGAAGCGGCGGTGGTGGCGGCCGTGTACGCGCTGTTCGTGGCCACGGTGGTCTACCGCGAACTGCGGCCGGCGCAGCTCGTGCAGGTGTTCATCGGTGCGGCCCGCACCACCTCGGTGATCATGTTCCTCGTGGCCGCCGCGATGGTCTCGGCCTGGCTCATCACGGTGGCCGACCTGCCCAGCCGGATGATCGGCCTGCTCGAACCCTTCCTGGAACATCCCACGCTGCTGCTCGTGGCCATCATGCTGCTCGTGATGGCGGTGGGCACCGCGATGGACATGACCCCCACCATCCTGATCATGACCCCGGTGCTGATTCCGGTGGTCAAGGCCGCCGGCATCGACCCGGTCTACTTCGGCGTGCTGTTCATCATGAACAACGCCATCGGCCTGATCACGCCTCCGGTGGGCACCGTGCTCAACGTGGTGGCCGGTGTGGGCCGCATGAAGATGGACGACGTGACTCGCGGCGTGCTGCCCTTCATGGGCGCCCAGCTCATCGTGATGTTCCTGCTGGTGATGTTCCCGTCCATCGTGCTGGTGCCGCTGCGCTGGTTCACGCAATAGCCCCCGCACCTCGTCCCTTCAGCCCCCTTTTCTGACCCCGGCGCCCACCCCGGCGACCCCCACCCAAGGAGACAAGCATGAAACTGATCCGCACTGCCCTGTGTGCCGCCGTGGCGGCCCTGCTGCCCCTGGCCACCGCGATGGCGCAGGACATCAAGGAGCGCAGCATCAAGTTCGCGTTCCAGAACCAGAAAGGCCACCCCCAGGCCGAGGGTGCGCAGAAGTTCGCCGACCTGATCGCGCAGAAGACCGGCAACCGCATCCAGGTCCGGCTGTTCCCGGGCGGCACCCTGGGCGGTGACCTGCAGACCGTCTCGGCGCTGCAGGGCGGCACGGTGGAGATGACGGTGCTCAATGCCGGCATCCTCACCGCGCAGGTGAAGGAGTTCGCCGTGTTCGACTTCCCCTTCCTGTTCGCCAATGCGCAGGAGGTCGACGCCGTCACCGACGGCCCGGTCGGCAAGAACCTGATGGCCCGCCTGGCCGACAAGAACCTGATCGGCCTGGGCTACTGGGATCTGGGCTTTCGCAACCTGACCAACAGCAAGCGCCCGATCAACCGCGTCGAGGACATCGCCGGCCTCAAGATCCGCGTGATCCAGTCGCCGATCTACATCGACATGTTCAACGCCCTGGGCGCGGCGGCCACGCCCATGCCCTTCCCCGAGGTCTACCCGGCGCTCGAACAGAAGGCCATCGACGGCCAGGAAAACCCGTTCACGCTGATCCGCAGCTCCAAGTTCTATGAGGTGCAGAAGCACCTCGCGGTCACGCGCCACGTCTACAACCCGCAGGCGCTGCTGGTGAGCCGCAAGCTCTGGGACGGCCTGAGCACCGACGAAAAGCGCATCTTCACCGAGGCGGCCGCCGAGGCCACTGCCTACCAGCGCCAGCTGTCGCGCTCCCAGGCCGACGAGGCCCTGGCCGAGCTGAAGAAGCTGGGCATGCAGGTGACCGAGTTCTCGAGCGCCGAACTGCAGCGCCTGCGCGACAAGGTCAAGCCGGTGGTCGACAAGCATGCCGCCGCGGTCGGCGAAGCCACGGTCAAGGAGGTCTATGCCGAACTGGCCAAGGTGCGCAAGTAAGGCCCCGACCCCCGACCCTGTCGCCCGAGGTTGCACACCATGACTGCCACTGTCCATGCCGAGCCCGCCCAGGCGGCCGACCCGGCGCCCACCAAGGTGCTGGTCGGCCTGGTGGGCGCGGGCATCCAGCGCTCGCTGTCGCCGCTGCTGCATGAAGAGGAGGCGCGCCATCACGGCCTGCGCCTGCACTATCAGCTGATCGACCTGGACCGCACCGGTTCCGGTGTCGAGGCCCTGCCGGCGCTGATGCAGTCGGTGCGCACCATGGGTTTTGCGGGCCTGAACATCACCTACCCCTGCAAGCAGGCGGTGATCCCGCTGCTGGACGAGCTGTCCGACGATGCCCGCGCGATGGGTGCGGTCAACACCGTGGTCTGCCGTGGCGACCGGCTGATCGGCCACAACACCGACTGGTCCGGCTGGGGCCAGGCCTTCCACCGCAGCCTGCCGCAGGCCGACCTGCGCCAGGTCGTGCTGCTGGGCGCGGGCGGCGCCGGCGCGGCGGTGGCCCATGCGGTGTTGCGCCTGGGCGCGCAGCACCTCACCCTGGTCGACCGCGAACGCCCGCGCGCCGACACCCTGGCCGCAGCGCTCGGTGCGCTGTATGGCGCCGGGCGTGTGGCCGCCACCGGGGACGCTGCGCCCGAGCTGGCCGCGGCCCTGGCCGATGCGACCGGCCTCATCCATGCCACCCCGACCGGCATGGACAAGCTGCCGGGGCTGCCGCTGGATGTCGCCTTGCTGCGGCCCTCGATGTGGGTGGCCGAGGTCGTGTACTTCCCGCTCGACACGGCGCTGCTCCGGGCCGCCCGGGCCATGGGTTGCGCCACCGTCGATGGCGGGGGCATGGCGGTGGGGCAGGCGGTCGGTGCCTTCGAGCTGTTCACCGGCCGCCGGCCCGATGCCGATCGCATGCAGGCGCACTTCCGGCGTCTTGTGGCGCAACGCGGCGGCTGCTGAGCCCCGGCCCACCAGGAGGAAACCATGCATCGAACCCACGATCGGGAAGCCATCGGCGAGCCGCCCAACCCGCTGGGGCTGGACGGCGTCGAATTCATCGAGTTCTCGACCTCGCGGCCCCAGGCCCTGGGCGAGCTGCTGGAGCAGCTCGGCTTCCAGCCGGTGGCCCGCCACCGCTCGCGCGAGGTGCTGCTGTACCGCCAGGGCACGATGAACCTGATCGTCAACGCCCACGCCAGCGGCCTGCCCGCGGCCGTGCAGCCCACCCCGGTGCCGCAGATCGCCGCCATCGCGCTGCGGGTGCGCGACGCGGGGGCCGCCTGGCGGCGGGCCGTCGAGCGTGGCGCCTGGCCGGTGCCGCCTCACCCTGAACCGATGGAGCTGCACATCCCGGCGGTGCATGGCGTGGGCACCAGCCGCATCTACTTTGTCGACCGCTGGAACGACTTCTCGATCTACGACGTCGACTTCGTGCCGCTGTCCACCGCGGGCACGGCCCCACCGCGCACCGTGCCGGGTGCACAGCCCCTGGCCGGGCTCCATCTGTTCGGTGTGGTGCAGTACATCGGCCTGGACCGCATGGACGACTGGACCGAGTTCTATGGCGAGCTGTTCGGCTACACCGCACTGCCGGACGGAACCCGCTTCGGCATCCTGCCGCGCGGGCGGGTGCTGCGCAGCCCCTGCGGGCGCTTCTACCTGCAGTTGATCGAGCCCGAGCTCGATGCGCTGGACGCCGACCCGGACGAAACCCTGCATCGCATCGCCTTCGGCACGCCCGACGTGCTGCACGCCGTGCGTGTGCTCGGCCAGCGCGGCGTGAGTTTCGTGGAGCAGCCCGGCGGCCTGCACAGCGAGGCCCGCGGTGCGTTGACCCGCACCCAGCTGCAGGGTGTGTCGTTCGAGCTGGTGCACCACGCACTGCCAGGCGCGGAGGCCTGACCATGACGCTGCGCGACTTCGGCATGGACACCATCACGCTGGCCGGGCCGCTGGAGGCCCGGCTGCGCGCAGTGCGCGAGGCGGGCTTCGACCAGATCATGCTGTCGGCGCGCGACCTGGTCGGCCACCCGGACGGCATCGATGCCGCGGTGCGCGCGGTGCGCCACAGCGGCCTGCGTGTGACCGGCTTCCAGGTGCTGCGTGACTTCGAAGGGCTGAGCGGGCATCTGCACGACTACAAGGTCGACATCGCCCGCTCGATGCTCGAGATGTGCCACGCGCTGGGCTGCCGCGTGCTGCTGGCCTGCTCGTCGACCTCCCAGCATGCGGCCACCGACGTCACCAGCGTCGCCCGTGACCTGCGCAAGCTGGCCATGCTGGCCGTGCCGCTGCGCATCCGCGTGGCCTACGAGGGCCTGTCCTGGGGTCGCAGCATCAATGAATACACCACGGCATGGCAGGCGGTGCAGCAGGCCGACTGCCCCAACCTGGGTCTGGGCATCGACTCGTATCACATCCTGGCCACCCAGACCCCGCTGGACCCGCTGGACGAGATCGACCCCGACCGCATCTTCCTGGTCCAGTTGTCCGACTTCATGTGGAACGAAGTGCGCACGCCCGAAGAGCGCATCACGACGGCGCGGCATTTCCGGGTGTTTCCGGGGGAGGGCGTGCACAGCGACCAGCTCGCCGACCTGGTGTTGCGGCTCGACCGGCTGGGCTACCGTGGCGACTACAGCTTCGAGGTCTTCAACGACGACTACCAGCAACTCCCGCTGCCCACCGTGGCGCAACGCGCCTGGCGTTCGGCGCTGTGGCTGGCCGAGGATGTGCTGCGCCGGTCGACGCCGATGCGTAACAAACTGCGCCTGGGCGCCGTGCCGACCCCCCCTTTGGGGGGAGTTCGGGCCTGAAACCCGCAAATTGAGGATGCGGCGGGCGCCGGGCTTTCTAGAATCCGCGATCACCTCCCGGATCGTCCATGCCGCCTGCCTCGCCGTCCAGCCCCTCCGCGCCCACGCCCCTGTGGCACCGGATGCTGCCCTGGCTCGCGCTGGTCTGTGCGGCCCTGGCGATCGCCAGCACCTCGCGCTGGATCGGCCTGCAGGAGCTGCGGTTCGTCTGCAAGCCGCTGGCCACGCTGATGATCATGGTCTACGCCTGGCGTCTGCCGGACGACGGCACCGCACGCAAGCGCTGGATCCTCGCCGGCCTCGGGTTTTCGGTGCTGGGCGACGCCGCACTGGCCTGGCCGGGCGGCTTCCTGCTCGGGCTGGCGCTGTTTCTCGTCACCCAGCTGTGCTATCTGGCCGCCTTCCGGGTGAACATCGGTTTCGGGCGCATGTGGCAGCCCTATGCGCTGCACGGCGTGGCGGTGGGCGCGATGATGTACCTGTGGTCCGGCGCCCCGCAGGCCGTGGTACTGCCGGCCTTCGTCTACCTTGCGGCGCTGGGGCTGATGTCCGCCCAGAGCGACGCCTGGTGGTGGCGCACGCGCGGCACCCCGGATGAGGCCCGTGCGCGCCGTGCCGCGATCGGCGGCCTGCTGTTCGTCACGGCCGACATCGTGATCGCCGTCTCGCAGTTCGTGAGCTGGATCCCTGGTACCTACCTGTGGGCGATGGGCACCTACTGGGCCGCCCAATGGTTGATCGCCTCATCATTCAGCCCGGCGGCACAGCCCGTCGCCGCGGCGTCGGTCCGCACACCGGACGGGCTGCTTCCCGTGGCCAAGCCCAAGACGAAGGCGGACGCGGTGGATACCGCGGCAGCGCCGCTCTGACCCCCTGACCCCCTGATGCCGTGGCCGCCCGCACCGGGCGCGTCAATGCGGCTTTTTCGGTCCCTTGAACGACCGCGGGCGGTAGACATTGCCGTCCCACTGGCCCTGGGTGCGCCCCTGGCGCGCGCGCTGGATCGCGTCGTCGGCTTCGCGGCGGGCCGTCTCGCGCGTCGAGCGCCAGTGCCACAGGCCCCATGCCGTACGCCGCAGGGCCTGCAGCGCGCGGGCCACGGCGGCGTCCACGGCCTGGCGCCGCCGCGGACCCAGGGCCATGTGCACCAGCAGGGCCACACACACCACCAGCCCCAGGCTGGCCAGGATCTTTTCCATCATCGCGACGTTCACCCCACGGGACGTGAAGGACACAGCAGCCTCCACTTGACGTGATGGTAGCGCCCCACCGCGCCCCGGTGGGACGACAATCGGCGCCACTTCGCCCCGCACATCACGCTTTTGCCCGCCTGACCCTGCAACCTTGCCGATCCGATCGAGGACTCCCCGTGAAACTGAAGATGGCCCCCAATTCCCTGTTTGCCGTGTTGCTGCGCTCGTCGTGGTGGGTCAGCGGTGCGGTCGCCGTGGCGGTGGTCGTGCTGTCGCATGTGCTGTTGCCGGAAGCCTATGCCTGGGTCGGTGCTTCCGGCGCGCTGCCGTTTGTGGTGATCTGCATCATCGCGGCCTGGCAGCAGGCCCACCGGCCCAGCACCCGCCAGGTGCAGGACACGCTGCAGGCCGTCTCCAGCATGAGCTGGGAGCGTTTTGGTGCCCTGATGGCGCAGGCCTACGAGCGCCAGGGCTACCAGGTCGAGCGCCTGCAGGGGCAGGCGGCCGACCTGCTGCTGCAACAGGGCGGGCGCACCACGCTGGTGGCCTGTCGGCGCTGGAAGGCCGCCCGCACCGGCGTCGAGCCCGTGCGCGACCTGCTGGCCCTGGCCCGCAAGCGCGAGGCCGACCACTGCGTCTACGTATGCCTGAACCCGGTGTCGGAGCAGGCGGCGGAGCTGGCCGCGCGCGAGGGTGTGCGGCTGATGCAGGGGCCCGAGCTCGCCGCCGCCCTGAAAGGCCTGCCGCTCGGCGCCTGACAGACGGTGTCCGGTGTGCCCCCATTCAGGGGGGGCACACGCTCGCGCGGCCGAATCTGCCGCTGGTCTGAAACACAATGTGAATCCGACGCCAGACACAGTGCGTCCCGCTGCGGCTGTGGGATCCTTCCGGGGGCCTGCAGCGCGCCGGTAGTTCAAAGTCAGTTGGGGGAGTGGTACTGCATGTCGCATCGCATCGCCGAGGGTTGGCTGCACCGGCCGTTGCCGCGTGCCCAGCCGCGTGCCCGCCTGTTCTGCTTTCATCACGCGGGCGGGGCGGCTTCGGCCTACCGGGGCTGGGCGGCCGAGCTGCCCGAGGCGCTGGAGCTGCTGCCGGTGCAGTTGCCTGGGCGCGCCGAGCGCCTGCGCGAAACCCCGATGAGCGATGTCGCGGCCATCGTGGAGGCGGTGGTCGATGCCATCTGCCCCTGGCTGGACCGTCCCTACGCGTTGTTCGGGCACAGCATGGGCGCGGTGATCGCCTCCGAGGTGGCGCGTCGGCTGGCGAGTCTTGATCTGCGTCAACCCGCGCACCTGGTGGTGTCGGCGCGGCGCCCGGCGCACCTGCGCTCGCCTGATGCGCCGCTGCAACACTTGTCCGATGCCGAGTTCGTGCTGGAGATCCAGCGCCGCTACGGCGGCATCCCGCCCGAGGTGATGCAGCATGCCGACCTGATGGCGCTGCTGCTGCCGTGCCTGCGCGCCGACATCGCCGCCCTCGAGAATTTCCAGCCGCCGCCCCGGCCCCCGCTGGCCTGTCCCATCACCGTGCTGGGCGGGCAGTCCGATGCCCTCTCGCCGCCGGCCCACCTCGAGGCCTGGCGCCGCGAGACCCGGGCCGACTGCCTGGTGCGGCTGCTGCCGGGCGACCACTTCTACCTGACGCCGCAGCGCGACGCGGTGCTGGCCCTGCTGCGCGAGCGGCTGTCGCCCCTGTGGCACACGCAGACCGAACTGGAGGCGCCGGTGTGACCGAGGTGGCCGACTCCGCTGGCACCGAGGGCGTGGCCATCGTCGGCATCGCCTGCCGCTACCCCGGTGGCGTGAATGATGCGCGTTCGTTCTGGCACACCGTGGCCTCGGGTGTGGACACCATCACCGAGATCCCCGCCGACCGCATCGACCTGGCCAGCTGGTACGACCCGCGCCCCGCCACCGCCGGGCAGATGTCCTCGCGCATGGGCGGCTACCTGGAGCGCCTGCAGGCGTTCGACGCCGGGTTTTTCGAGATGTCGCCGCGCGAGGCGGAGCGGCTCGACCCGCAACAGCGCCTGCTCCTCGAGACCGCCTGGGAGGCCCTGGAAGACGCCGGCATCGACCCCACGACCCTCGACGGCTCACGCACCGGCGTGTTTGTCGGCCAGTGGCTCAGCGATTTCGAGGGCCGGCTGTTCGCCCGGCCCGAACAGCTCGACTTCTTCATGCTGCAAGGCAGCGGCCGCTACGCCAGTTCGGGCCGCCTGTCGTATGCGCTGGGCCTGCGCGGCCCCAGCCTCACGCTGGACACCGCCTGCTCGTCGTCGCTGGTGGCCGTGCACCTGGCCTGCCGCAGCCTGCGCAGCGGCGAAAGCCGTCTGGCGATTGCCGGGGGCGTCAACGTCATCCTCCAGCCGCATGTGACCATCGCGTACTCGCAGAGCCGCATGATGGGCACGGCCGGGCGCTGCCGCTTCGGCGACGCGGCCGGCGACGGTTATGTGCGCAGCGAAGGCGCGGGCCTGGTGCTGCTCAAGCCCTTGCGCGACGCGCTGGCCGACGGCGACCGCATCTATGCGGTGATCCGGGGCAGCGCGATCAACAACGACGGCCGCAGCAGCGGCAGCCTGGGCACGCCCAGCCGCACCGGCCAGGAAGAGATGCTGCGCGAGGCCTATCGCGATGCCGGCATCGATCCGGCGAACACCGGCTACTCCGAAGCCCACGGCACCGGCACGCGTGCCGGCGACCCGGTCGAGCTGGCTACGCTGGGCGCGGTGCTGGGCGCCGGTCGTCGCGACGATGCGCCTTGTCTCGTGGGATCGGTGAAGACCAACTTCGGTCACACCGAGGGCGCCGCCGGCGTGGCCGGGCTGATCAAGGCGAGCCTGGCGCTGCACCACGAGGCGGTGCCGCCCAGCCTGCATTTCGAGCAGCCCAACCCGGCCGTGCCCTGGGCGACACTGCCCTTGCGCATTCCCACCGCACTCACCCCCTGGCCCCGGCGTGACGGCGCACCACGGGTGGCCGGCGTCAGTGCCTTCGGCATCGCCGGCACCAATGCCCATGTGGTGCTCCAGGAAGCCCCGCCGGTCGTGCCCGCCCCGTCGGTGGGCGAGGCGGCGCCGGCGCCCGGGCTGCTGGTGCTGTCCGCCCGCAGCGAGGCCGCCTTGCGGGCCCTGGCTGGTCGTTACCGCGAGCGGCTGGCCAATGCGTCGCTGCGGGCCGTGTGTGCCGCGGCGGCCCGGCGGCGCGCCGCCCTGCCGGTGCGTGTGGCCTTCGTCGCCGACGACACCGTGGCCATGCAGGCCCAGCTTGCGGCCTTTGCCAACGGTGAACCGGTCGGGCTCAGCGGTGAGCCCGATGCGCAGCGCAGCGGTCGCATCGCGATGATCTTCCCGGGGCAGGGCGCGCAATGGCTGGGCATGGCCCGCGAACTGATGGCACGCGAGCCGGTGTTCCTGCAGGCGCTGCAGGCCTGCGACCAGGCGGCGCGGCCGTGGTGTGCTGCATCGCTGATCGAGCAGTTGCAGTCCGGCCCCGGCGACGCCGCATGGCGCATGGACCGCATCGACGTGATCCAGCCGGTGCTCACCGCCGTGGCCATTGCCTATGCGCGGCTGTGGGCGCACCACGGTGTGGTCGCCGAGGCCGTGGTCGGCCACAGCATGGGCGAGGTGGCCGCGGCGCACTGGGCCGGCGCGCTGAGCCTGGACGATGCGATGCGGGTCGTCTGCCTGCGCAGTGCGCTGATGCAGCGCACCAGTGGCCAGGGTGCGATGGCGGTGGTCGAGCTGCCGATGGCCGAGGTGGCGAAGCGCCTGGCGGGCGATGCGGCGCGCGTGTCGGTGGCCGTGAGCAACAGTCCCGGCAGTTGCGTGATCTCGGGCGATCCGCAGGCGGTGGCCGGGCTGCTGGCCGGATTCGAGCGCGAGCAGGTGTTCTGCCGCCTGGTCAAGGTCGACGTGGCCTCGCACAGCCCGCAGATGGACCCGCTGGTGGGTGAACTGGTCGACGGGCTGTCCGGCCTCGCGCCCCGGCCGGCGCAACTGGCGATGTATTCCACCGTCGACGTGGCACGTCTGGGGGGCGAGCAGCTGGCGCCAGCCTACTGGGGGCGCAACCTGCGCCAGCCGGTGCAGTTTGGCGAAACGATCGCGCAGATGCTGGCCGACGGCATCGACACCTTCATCGAGATCGGCCCGCACCCGCTGCTGCTTGGCGCCGTGCAGCAGACCGCCGCAGCGGCCGGCCGCCGCGTGACCACCGTCGCCAGCGGCCGGCGCGACGAACCCGAACAGGCCACCCTGCTGCAGGGGCTGGGCGCCCTGTGGGTGGCCGGCCAGCGCCTCGACGCGCAACGGCTGTGGCCGAACGCTGAGCCGGTGGACCTGCCCCTGTACCCCTGGCAGCGCGAGCACCACTGGTGCGAGGCCGCCGACTTCAGGGTGCAACCCGGGGCGCTGGACGGCGCTTTGCCGCCGGCCGACGGCCATCCCTACCTCCAGCGTCGCCTCGATCTGGCCGACACCGCCGGTGTGGTGTGGCAGTCGGAGCTTGCGCTCGCACGGCATGCCGCCCTCGGCGACCACCGCGTGCGGGGCCGGGTGGTGTTTCCGGCCGCTGCCTATGTCGAAGCCACCCTGGCGGCAGCGCAGGCCGCGGCCCCCGCCGAAGCCGGCGCTGCCTGGGATGTGCACGAGCTGCGCCTGCTGGCCGCGTTCGAACTGCCCGACGCGGCACCGGCAGCGTCGCCGCCTCTGCTCCAGGTGGTGCTGCAGCCGACCACCGCGACTCGCGCCCAGGTCGAGATCCATGGCCGCAGCAGCCCGGCGCCCGGCAGCCCGTGGCAGCGGCAGGCCACGGCCCGTCTGGTGCGCCGTGAAGCCGCTGCGGCCGCCGCGGCGGACCGGCCGACCTGGCAGCCGGCACCCGACGCCGCCCGCCCGCTCGACGACGTCTACGCCCGCCTGGCCCGTCACGGTCTGGACTACGGCACGGCCTTCCGCGGCCTGCAGGCCGTGCAGATGCTCGACGACACCGCCTGGGCCACGCTGGGCCTGGCCGCCGATCAGGTCGATCGCCCCACCCGTGCCTGCCTGGCCTGCCCGCCGCTGTTCGATGCGGCCCTGCAACTGCTGGTGCTGCTGGCCGTGGCGCCGTCCGCGGGAGCGGCCTGCCTGCTGCCGGTGTCGATCGGCCGGGTGCGCCTGCATGCGCCGTTGCCGAACGACCGGCCGCTGCAGGCCCGGGCCCGGCTGCACCGGCTCGACGCCCAGGGTGCCGCCGGATCGGTGGTGGTGTTCGACAACACCGGTCAATGCCTGGCCTCGGCCGACGATGTGGCTCTGGCCTGGGTCGGTGCGCCCGCCGCGATCGACACCGCCCGGCTGCTGCATCACCTCGTGCGGGTCGACTGCCCCTTGCCCGCATCGCAGTCGTCCGGCCCGGTGCTGCTGCTGGCCGATGCGCACCATGCGGTGTCGCTGCAGGCGGCCGGTGTGCCGGCCCAGCCGGACCACGGCCATGACGGGCTGAGCGAGCGGGTGCGCGCCTGGTGTGCGCGTGAGGCCGCTGCCGACGGGCCGCGCGCGGCGATCGTGCATGCACTGGCCTTGTCGACTCCGACCGACGGGCCCGGCACCGACTGGATCGAGTCCGCCTGGCACACCACACTCGACACCGCGCTGCAGGTGCTGCAGGGCGTGCAGGCCGCCGGCCTGCCGCCGGGCCGGCAGCCGCGCTGCTGGTTCATCACCCGGCAAGCCCTGGCCGACGCCGCCCCCGCGCTGGGACAGGCGCCGTTGTGGGGCCTGGTGCGGGTGCTGCAGCATGAACACCCGGGCCTGGACGCCACACTGGTCGATCTGGACGACGCGGCAGAGGTCGGCGCGGCACTGGCCGAGCTGCTGCACCGTCCGCCGGCACCGCGCCAGATCGTGCGCCGCGCGGGCGCCTGGCAGGCGCTGCAGCTGCTGCCGCTGGAGCGTCCCGCCGTGCTGCAGCCGGGCAGCGTGCCGCCCAGCTTCGAGGCCCATCAGCCCCAGGTCGGCATGCCCGAGCGGCTCGGCTGGCGCAGCGCGGTGCGTGTGGCACCGGGCGCCCATGAGGTCGAGATCGAGGTCGAGGCGGCCGGCCTGAACTTCCTGAACCTGCTGTCGGCCCTGGGCGCCTATCCCGGCTATCCCGACGGCCTGGGCCCGCTGGGCATCGAGGCGGCCGGGCGCATCACCCGCCTGGGTGCCGAGGTGCAGGGCCTGCAGGTGGGCGACCCGGTGCTCGGGGTCGGCCCGCGTTGCCTGGCCCGTTTTGCCACGCTCGACGCGCGGCTGGTGGCCCGCCGGCCGGCATCGCTCGATGCTTGCCAGGCGGCCGGCCTGCCCATCGTGTTCCTGACGGCCTGGCACGCCCTGCATCACCTGGCCCGACTGCAGCCCGGCGAGACCGTGCTGGTGCACTCGGCGGCCGGCGGCATCGGGCTGGCCGCCCTGCAGGTGGCGCGCCACCTTGGCGCGCGGGTGCTGGCCACGGCCGGCACGGCCGACAAGCGGGCCTGGCTGCAGGCCCAGGGCGTGGCCGATGTGTTCGATTCACGCCAGGGTGACTTTGCCGAGGGCGTGCTGGCCGCCACCGGCGGGCGCGGCGTGGACGTCGTGCTCAATGCCCTGTCCGGCGGCGCCATTGCCGAGGGCCTGCGCTGCCTGGCGATCGACGGGCGATTCATCGAACTGGGCAAACGCGACATCTACGCCGGCACGCCGATCTCGCTCGAACCCTTCACCCGCAGCCTGTCCTACCACGCCGTCGATCTCGACCGGCTGATGCGCCAGCGGCCCGAGCGTGTGGGCGCTTTGCTGAACGAGGTGATGCGCAAGGTGGCCGAGGGTGTGTTCACACCGCTGCCGACCCGTGTGTTCGAGGCCGACGCGCTGGCCGCGGCCTTCCAGGCGCTGATGCCGGGCCAGCACATCGGCAAGCATGTGGTGCGGCTGGCGCCGCTGCCCTCGCAGGTGACGCTGAGCCCCGGCGATGCGCTGCCGGTGCGCGGTGATGGCACCTACCTGATCACCGGTGGCCTGGGTGCGCTGGGCCGGCGCGTGGCCGCCTGGCTGGTACAGCGTGGGGCAGGGCGCATCGTGCTGGTCGGCCGTGTGGGTGTCGATGCCGCCACCGACCCCGGCCTGCAGGCGCTGACGGCCCAGGGCTGCGATGTGCAGGTGATGACGGCCGACGTCAGCGACGAGGCCCAGGTCGTGCAGTTGCTGGCCGGCCTGCGGGCCGGCGGCCCGCCGCTGCGCGGCGTGTTCCATGCGGCCGGGGTGCTGGCCGATGCGCTGCTGGCCGATCTCGACCCGGCCCACCTGCGCCTGCCGCGGGCCGCCAAGGTGCTCGGCGCCTGGCACCTGCATCGCCATACCAGCGCCGATGCGCTGGATGCCATGGTCTTTTTCTCGTCGGTGGCCGCCGTGCTGGGCACCCCCGGCCAGGGCAACTACGCCGCCGCCAACGCCTTTCTCGATGCACTGGCGCAGCACCGCCAGACGCGCGGCCTGCGCAGCCTGAGCGTGCAGCTCGGGCCGGTGGCCGACGTGGGCCTGGCCGCGGCCGATGCCCAGCGCGGTGTTGCGCTGTCCCGGCTGGGCCTGGACGGTCTGGCCGCCGACCAGGCCATCGAGGCCCTCGACCTGCTCTGGGGCCTCGGCCTGACGCAGGGCGCCGCGATGGCCTTCGATGCCGGCCGCTGGCACGAGGCCACCCGCCGCGAGCACGCGGCCGGCCTGGTGGCGGAGCAGGCGCCCGCCGAGGCGGCCGGGGCCGCCGCACCCGCCGAGGTGCCGCTGCCCGATCGGCTGCGCGCCGCCCCGCCGGGGGAACTCCGGCGCAACCTGATGCACGGCGCGATCCGCCAGGAGGTGGCCGAGGTGCTGCGCCTGTCACCGGCGCGGGTGCCGCTGGATCGTCCCCTCAAGTCGCTCGGCATGGATTCACTGATGGCGCTCGAACTGCGCAACCGCCTGGAGCGCCGCACCGGGCTCTCGCTGTCGCCCACCCTGGTATGGAACCATCCCACGGTGGTGGCGGTCGGCGAGCACCTGGCCACGCGCCTGGGTCTGGCCCTGGCCGGCGAGGCTGTGGCACCGGCAAGCCCGCCTGAAGCCCCCCCGCCGGAGGCACCCGCGCCGGATGCCGAGGTCGACGACCTCGTCGCAGCGCTTGCCGATCTGGACGACGAGGAACTCCAGCGCCTGCTCGACGGCCCGGCGGCGGGGGAGGGCGCATGAGCGACCTGCGTGATCGACTGGCCGGGCTGACACCGGCGCAACGCGAGCAGCTGGCCCGACGGCTGGCGGCCCGGGACCGGGCGCCGGCGGTGCCCGCACCCACGCCGGCGGTCGAGCCGATCGCCATCGTCTCGGCCGCCTGCCGCCTGCCCGGTGGCGTGCGTTCGCCCGAAGACCTCTGGGCCTTGCTGTGCGAGGGCCGCGACGGCGTCGGCCCGGTGCCCCCCGAACGCTGGGATGGTGCGGCCCTGTCGGCGCCGGCCGAGTCGGGCGACCGCATCGCGGCGCCGACCGGGGGCTTTCTCGATGCGGTGGACGCCTTCGACGCGGCGTTTTTCGGCATCTCGCCCCGCGAGGCCGAGTTGATGGACCCCCAGCAGCGGCTGCTGCTCGAACTTGGCTGGGAGGCCTTCGAGCGCGCCGGCCTGCCGGTCGAACGCCTGGCCGGCCAGGCGGTGGGGGTGTTCATCGGTGCCCACAGCCTGAGCGTCGACTACCACCTGCTGCAGCTGGCCCAGCCCGGTGCGCTGGCCAGCCATGCCAGCACCGGCTCGGCCCATGCCATCCTGGCCAACCGGCTGTCGTATGTGTTCGACCTGCGCGGGCCGTCGATGACGATCGACACCGCCTGTTCGTCCTCGCTGGTGGCCGTGCACCAGGCCTGCCAGAGCCTGCGCACCGGCGAGTCCGACCTGGCGCTGGCCGGGGGTGTCAACCTGATGCTGCTGCCCACGGCCAGCCTGCTGTTCACCCAGCTCGAGATCCTGTCGCCGCAGGGCCGCTGCCGCACCTTCGATGCTGCGGCCGACGGCATTGCCCGCGGTGAAGGCTGCGGCCTGGTCGTGCTCAAGCGCCTGCGTGATGCGCAGCGTGACGGCGACCCGGTGCTGGCGGTGATCCTGGGCTCGGCCGTCAACCAGGACGGTGCCAGCAACGGGCTGACCGCCCCGAACGGCCCGGCCCAGGTCGCCGTGGTGCGCCGCGCGCTGGCGATGGCCGGCGTGGACCCGGCCCGGCTGGGCCTGGTCGAGACCCACGGCACCGGCACAGCGCTTGGTGATCCGGTCGAGGTCGAGGCCCTGGCCGAGGTCATCGGCCCGCGCCGTGATGCGGACCACACCTGCTACCTCGGTGCGCTGAAGACCCAGCTCGGCCATCTGGAGGCGGCGGCCGGCATCGCCGGCTTGATCAAGGCGATGCTGTGCGTGCAGCATGGCCGCATCCCGGCCAACCTGCATTTCACGCAGGTCAATCCGCACATCCGGCTGGAGGGCACGCCGCTGGCCTTGCCGCTGGAGACCCGCGACTGGCCGGCCATCGCCGGGCCCCGCGTGGCCGGCACCAGCTCGTTCGGCTTTGGCGGGACCAACGCCCATGTGGTGCTGTGCGCGCCCGACACCCCGCCCGGCGTGGCCACACCTGCGGCGGCCCCGGTGCGGCCCCGGGTGCTGGTGCTTGGTGCGCGCAGCCCGGCGGCACGGCAGGCCTGGATGCAGGCCCACCGTGACGCCCTGGTCAAGCTGGCTGCCCAGTCGCCGTCGTCTTCGCAGTCGAGCCTGGACGACTACCTGCACACGGCCAACGCCCGCCGCTCGCACGGCCCGTGGCGCGTGGCCGTCACCGGCTCGACGGCGGACGAACTGGCCGCCGCCCTCGCAGCGCGCGGCGACGACCTGCCCCCGCCGGTCGAACAGCCGGCCGCGCCGGTGTTCGTCTACACCGGCCAGGGCAGCCAGTGGGCCACGATGGGCCGCGAGCTGCTCGACACCGAGCCGGTGTTCCGTGAGGCGGTGCAGGCCGTGGCCCAGGCCTTCGACGCACTGGCTGGCGGTGCGCTGATCGAGCTGCTGCGTGACCCCGACGCCGCGGACCGGCTCCAGGACACCGATGCCGCCCAGGCCGCCCTTTTTGCGATGCAGGTCGGCCTGACCGCGTTGTGGCAGTCGTGGGGCATCGTGCCGGCGGCGGTGGTGGGCCACAGCGTGGGCGAGGTGGCGGCAGCCCATGCCGCGGGCATGTTGACGCTGGCCGATGCGGTGCGGGTCGTGCACCAGCGCGGACGGCTGATGCAGGCCGGTGCGGCCCGTGGCCGCATGGTGCAGGTCGACCGAGCGGCCGACACGCTGCAGGCGGTGCTGCTGCCCTGGGCGGGGCAGGTGTCGGTGGCCGGTCTCAATGGGCCGTCCACCACGGTGCTGTCGGGCAGCGCCGAGGCCATCGAGGCGGTGAGCGAGGCCTTGCGGCGCGAAGGCGCGGACCTGCGCGAGCTGCCGGTGGCCTTTGCCTTCCACAGCGCGCTGATGCAGCCCGTGTGCGAGCCGCTGGCGCAGGCGCTGGCAGGCATCGTGGTGCAGCCCGCCGCACGGCCGGTGGTCAGCACGGTGCACGGCGGCTGGTCGCGCGACGGGGACTTCGCCGCGGCCTACTGGGCCCGCAACGTGCGTGAGCCGGTGCGTTTTGCGCCGGCCATCGACGAACTGCTGGCGGCCGGTTTCTCGACCTTCGTGGAGGTCGGCCCGCACCCCTCGCTGTCGGCGGCGGTGCTCGACGGTGCCGCCCGTCGCGGCCGTGAGGCCGTGGTGGTGGCCAGCCTGCGCAAGGGCCGCCCCGCGCGTGCCGCGCTGCTCGAGGGCCTGGCCCGTCTGGCCGAAGCCGGCGCGCCGGTCGACTGGGCGGCGCTGTCGGCCCCGGGTGCGCAAGTCGTCCCGGTGCCGGCCTATCCGTGGCAGCACCAGCACCTGTGGCTGCCCCGCCCCGACCCGGCGGCGCTGGTGTTCCACGCGTTCGGCCACAGCGCGCGGGACGCCGGCCGCGCCGACCCGGACCTTGCACGCGACTCGCTCGGCCTGGCGGTGCACTGGCAGCGCACGCCCGGCGCGGACCTGGCGCACCCGATGCCCGCCGTCGACCTGCCCGCGCTGGCCGCGCAGGCCGCGACCGCCGCGCAGGCCCTGCCGGGCGCGGCCGAGCTGGCGGGTGAATCCGATCTGATGGCCCGGGTCGAACGCCGCGCCGCCGAGCATGCGCTGGCCGCGGTGCTGGCCCTGGCCGGCCCGCTGGTGCCCGACCGGCACGTCTCTGCCGACCCGCAGGCCCACGGCGTGGCCGCACGCCATGCCCGGCTGTGGGAGCGGGTGCTCGACATCCTCGGCGACGAAGGCGTGCTGCAGCGCGACGGCAACGGCCTGCGGGTGATGCCCGCGGCCGCGCTGCCCCGGCCGGCAGTGCCGTTCAGCCCGGCGGAGGCCGGGCGCATCGAGCTGGCCCTGCTGGAGCGTTGTGGCGCCGCCCTGGCCGACGTGCTGCGCGGCCGCGTCGAGCCCTTGAGCCTGCTGTTCCCCGACGACGACACTGTGTCGGCGAGCACCCTGTATCGCGACGCCGGGGCCTCGCGGGTC
This sequence comes from uncultured Comamonadaceae bacterium, assembly GCA_946482595.1. The sequence continues at coordinate 50,935 of CAMLSD010000011.1, read as the reverse complement.
TACAACCCGCTGCTGGCGCGCACCGTCGCGCTGGCCGTGCAGCAGCGTGGGGGTGCTCCGGTGCGGGTGCTGGAGATCGGCGCCGGCACCGGCGCCACCACCGCCTGCCTGCTCGACGTGCTGCCACCCGGCACGCCGTACTGCTTCACCGACCTGTCCGCGGGTTTCCTGGATGCGGCACGCCAGCGTTTTGCGCACTGGGGTGACGCCTTCGAGACCCGCACGCTCGACATCGAACAACCCGTGGCGACCCAGGGCCTGGCGCCGGGCAGCTTTGACGTGGTCGTGGCGTCCAACGTCATCCATGCGACGGGCGATCTGCGCGAGTCGCTGGCCCAGGCGAGGTCGCTGCTCGCGCCCGGCGGTCTGCTGGTGCTGCTGGAGACCCTCACGCCGCGGCGCTGGACCTCGCTCACCTTCGGCCTGACGGCCGGCTGGTGGCGCTTTCGCGACCCCGGGCTGCGCCAGCGCGACCCGACCCTGCCGCTCGACGCCTGGCTGCCGCTGCTGCGCGACAGCGGCTTCGACGAGGTCGTGGCCGTGGGTGCCGAGCTCTCGGCGCGGGCGCTGCATCCGCAGGCCCTGCTGGTGGCACGTGCCGCGGCAGCGCCAACGACAACGGCAACGACGCTCAGCCCCGGCGGCGGCTGGTGGCTGGTCGGGCCGGCACACGGCGCGCGGCAGGCCCTGGCCGACACCCTGGCGGCGGCCGGGCAGACCGCCCGACTGCTGGCGCCCGAGGCCGTGCTCGCCATGCCGCAGGTGTTGCTCGACGAGCAACTTGCCGGGCTGCACGGTGTGGTGGTGTGGGACACCCCGGTGGTGCCCGATGCGGGCCAGTCGCCCGAGGCGGCGCTGGCCGCGGCGCTGGCCCCGGCCGTGCGGCTCGGCCAGGCCCTGGCCTCGCCCCGATCGTCGCAGTCCGGCGGCGCGCGGCTGTGGATCGTCACCGAAGGCGCCCAGGTGGTTGAACCCGGCGAGGCCGACGTCGCGCTGGCACAGGCGCCACTGTGGGGCTGGGGCCGCTCGATGGCACTGGAACATCCGGCGGCCTGGGGTGGCCTGGTCGATCTGGACCCGGCCCTTGCGCCCACTGAAGCGGCCGCCGCGGTGCGGCATGAACTGCAGCGAAAAGACGCTGACGACCAGGTGGCCTGGCGGCGCTCGGGTCGCCACGTGCCGCGGCTGCAACCAACGGCCCGGCCCGGCGCGGCGGCGCCCACGCTGTCGGCCGAGGGGGCTTACCTCGTCACCGGCGGCTACGGCAGCCTGGGCCCACGCATCGCCCGCTGGCTGGCGGGGCTGGGTGCGCGCCACATCGTGCTGATGGGGCGCCAGGGGCCACAGGCCGCCGATGCCACGCGGCTGGCGGGCCTGCAGGCCCGGCTGCACGCCCAGGGCGTGACGCTGCACACCGAACGCGGTGACGTGGCGCGGCGTGCCGACGTGGCGGCCGTGTTCGAGCGCGCTCGCGCAGCCGGCCACCCGATCCGGGGCGTGGTGCATGCCGCGGCCGGCTTCGAGCCCTGCGCATTGGCCGGGCAGGACCTGCCCGCGCTGCTGGCGGCCATGCGTGCCAAGACCGACGGCACCTGGTGGCTGCATGAACAGCTGGCCGGGCCGCAGTGCGACCTCTTTGTGCTGTTTTCGTCGATCACGACCGTGCTGGGTGCCAAGGGGCTGGCCGCCTATGCCGCGGCCAACCAGTTCCTGCAGGCCATGGCCGGCTGGCGTGCTGCGCGTGGCCTGCCGGCGGTGTGTGTCGACTGGGGCACCTGGCACGACGAACGGGCGCAGGGCATGGCAAGGCGTGGCAACACCGAAGCCCTCGGCCTGCGTGAACTGCCCGATGAGCAGGCCTTCGGCTGGCTGAGCGATCTGGTGGGTGCCGGTGTGCGCCAGCAGGTCGTGGCCCGGGTCGACTGGCCGATCGCCCTGGAGGCCTACCAGGTGCATGGCCCGCGGCCGATGCTGGCCGAGCTGGCTCGCCTGTTCACCGCACCGCCTGCCGCCGCACCTGCTACAGCGTCGCAGACCGCCACGGCGGCCCCGTCGAGTGCGGCCCCCGATGCGTCCGCCTGGCGTGCGCAACTGCAGGGCGCCAGCGCGGCGCATCGTGCCGATCGGGTCACCGCGCTGGTGCGCCAGGAGCTGGGCCGTGTGCTGGGGCTGCCGCCCGACAGCATCGGCGAGCGCACCGGCTTTTTCGACCTCGGCCTGGACTCGCTGATGGCCGTGCAGTTGCGCCGTCGCCTGTCGGCCGCCCTGGGCGAGTCGCTGCCGGCCACGCTGACCTTCAACTTCCCGTCGATCGAGGCACTCGCCGCCCACCTGCTCGAGCGCCTGGGCGGCACGGCCAGCCCGGCGGCGGCAGCGCCTGCACCAGCCGCCATGCCGGCGGCACCGGCGGCCGCCGCGCCGGCCAGCGAGGTTGCCGCCCTGTCCGATGAACAGGTGCGCGCCGAACTGCTGGCCGAGTTCGGTGACCTGCTCGACGACCACCCCCCAGAGCCGAGCCGCCGATGAGTGCCGACCCTTCGCCCCGCAACAGCAGCGACATCGAGCGCCAGGCGCTGCAGGCCCTGCGCCGCATGCGTGAACGCCTGGAGGCCGCCGAGGCGGCGCGCCACGAGCCGCTGGCCATCGTCGGCCTGGGCTGCCGGCTGCCGGGGGCCGACGGCCCCGAGGCCTTCTGGGACCTGCTGGCCCGGGGGGGCGATGCCGTGGTCGACATTCCCGACAGCCGCTGGGACGTGGCCCGCTACAGCCGCCCCGACCCTCAGGGTGAACACCGCGTGCTGCATCGCGCCGGCCTGCTCGATGACGTGCAGCGTTTCGATGCCGACTTTTTCGGCATCAGCGGGCGCGAGGCCCAGTGCCTGGACCCGCAGCACCGCCTGCTGCTCGAGGTGGTCTGGGAGGCGCTGGAGCTGGCCGGCATCCCCAGCGACAGCCTGCGCGGCTCGCGCACCGGCGTGTTCATCGGCCTGACCACCACCGACTACCTGCGCCTGCTGACCGACCGGCTGCCGCCGGCCCGGATCGACGCCTATGTGGCCTCGGGCAACACGCTGAATGCTGCGGCCGGGCGCATCTCCTACCTGCTCGGGCTGCACGGGCCGAGCATCGCGATGGACACGGCCTGTTCATCGTCGCTGGTGGCGATCGACCGTGCCTGCCGCAGCCTGCGCGACGGCGAGTGCCGCATGGCGATTGCCGGCGGCGTCAACCTGCTGCTGGCGCCCGAGATGCTGATGTCGCTGTCGCGCTGGGGCATGCTTTCGCCCGATGGCCGCTGCAAGACCTTCGACGCCGCGGCCGATGGTTTCGTGCGGGCCGAGGGCTGCGGCGTGGTGCTGCTCAAGCGCCTGTCCGATGCGCAGGCCGACGGCGACCGCATCTGGGCCCTGGTGCGCGGCTCGGCGGTCAACCAGGACGGCCCGAGCAGCGGGCTCACCGTGCCCAACGGGCTGGCCCAGGCGGCGGTGTTCCGCGAGGCCCTGGCCAATGCCCGTGTGGCGCCCACCGAGGTGAGCTATGTCGAGACCCACGGCACCGGCACGACGCTGGGCGACCCGATCGAGGTCGAGGCGATTGCCGCCGTCTACGGCGCCGGCCGCGAGGCCGCCGACCCGCTGTGCCTCGGGGCGGTCAAGACCAATGTGGGCCACCTCGAAGCCGCGTCGGGCGTCACCGGCCTGATCAAGGTGGTGCTGGCCATGCAGCATCGTCAGATCCCGGCCAATGTGCACTTCCACACCCCGTCGCCCCACATCGACTGGACCCGGCTGCCGGTGCTGCTGCCCACCCGGCTGCACGAATGGGCCCCTCGGCACGGGCGCCGGCTGGCGGCCGTCAGCGGCTTCGGCTTCAGCGGCACCAATGCGCATGTGGTGCTTGAAGAAGCGCCCGCCGCGGCCCCCGCCGACACGGCACCGGCCGCCGAGCCGCACCCGGGCCCCTGGCTGCTCACGCTGTCGGCACGGTGTGAGCCGGCGCTGGCCGAGCTGGCACGTCGGCACGCCGATCGGCTGCAGGCGCAGGGCGACACCGACCTGGCCACCTACACCCGTGCAGCCAGCGCCGCGCGCGCCCATGGGCCGCATCGCCTGGCGGTGAGCGGGGCCGACGTGAACGAACTCGCCGAGCGCCTGCGCCTTGCCGCGCAGGCCAGCGCGGGCGATGCTGCTGCGGCCGGATGCTGGGCCGGCCAGCCGGCCCGGGGCCGCCGCCCGCGCGTGGCCTTCGTCTACACCGGCCAGGGGGCCCAGTACCCCGGCATGGGGCGTTCGCTGGCGGCCGCCGAGCCGGTGTTCCGTGACGCGCTGGCCGAGGCCGCGGCAGTCATCGATCCGCTGATTGGCGACTCGCTGCGCGGGCGCATGTGGGGCGACGACGCCGTCGCGCTCAACCAGACGGCCCTGACCCAGCCCGCGCTGTTTGCGATCGAATGGGCACTGACCCGGCTGTGGCTCGACCGCGGCGTGGTGCCGTCCGTCGTGATGGGCCACTCGGTGGGCGAGTTCGCCGCGGCCTGCTGCGCCGGGGTGCTGACGCTGGACGAGGCGGCCCGGCTGGTGGTGCGCCGCGGTGCCCTGATGCAGGCGCTGCCGGCCGGCGGTGCGATGGCCGCGGTGATGGCCGACGAGGCCACCGTGGCCCAGGCGCTGCAGGCCTTGCCGCCCGGCCTGGGCCCGGTGGCACTCGCCGGTTTCAATGCCGACGACGAAACCGTGGTGTCCGGTGACGGTGCTGCCGTGGCCGCGCTGTGCGCTGCCCTGGCGCAGCGTGGTGTGCGTTGCGAGCCGCTGCCGGTGTCGCATGCCTTCCATTCGCCGCTGATGCAGCCGATGCTGGCGGCGCTCGACGATGCTGCACGCGGGCTGCAGCCCCGGGCGGCGACCCTGCCCATCGTGTCCACGCTCAGTGGCCAGCTGGCCGATGCCGGCTGGGGCTCGGCGGATTACTGGGTGCGTCAGGCCGCAGCACCCGTGCGGCATGCGCAGGCCATCCGTGTCGTGGCCGAGCAGGGCATCACCCACGTGATCGAGCTGGGGCCGCATCCGGTGCTGTGCGGCCTGGGGCGGCGCTGTCTGCCACAGGCCGGCATCACCTGGCTGGGCGCGCTGCGCCGCGGTCCGGGCGACCTGGCCGCCGACCGCGCCGCACTGGCCCAGGCCTATGTGGACGGCGTGACCAACGACTGGAGCGGCGTCGCCGGTCGCCAGGCGCGCACCGCCGTGGCCCTGCCCCGCTACCCCTACCAGCGCCAGCGCTACTGGATCGATGCGCCTGAGGCCGCGCCGGCACCGCACGCGCGGGCCGGCAGTGCGGCGGCAGGTGATGCCGCGCCCGGCCTGCTCGGGCGCCGCCTGCGCCTGGCGGGCGACACCGTGGTGCATGAAACCGAGGCCGGTGCCGCCGCGCACGGCCTGTTGCGCGAGCACCGGCTGCGGGGCCGCACCGTGTGGCCGGGCAGCGCCACCACCGAACTGCTGCTGCAGGCGGCGCAGCAGCGGCTGGGGCCGGGCCCGCTGAAGCTGGCGGCCGTGCAGCTGCTGGCGCCGCTGGTGCTGCCTGAGTCGCGCAGCGTGACGGTGCAGACCGTGCTGCAGCCGCAGGCCGGGGGCGACTGGTCAGCCGAGTGCTGCCACGCACCCGATGCCCCGCCGGGCCAGGCCGACGAGCCCACACCCTGGCCCTGTTTTGCCCAGGCCGTGCTGGCGCGTGGCGAGGCTGCACCGGCCGCCGCACCTGCGGCTGCACCCGCGCCCTGGGCCGCGGCCCTGGCCCGCTGCCAGCAGGCGGTCGACCCACATCGCTTCTACGATCGCCTGCACGAACAGGGCGTGGAGTTCGGGCCGGCCTTTCGCAGCCTGCAGCACATCCAGGTGGCACCCGGCGAGGCCGTGGGCCGGGTCGCCTGCGACACACCCGGGCAGCTCGGCGGGCAGGCGGTGTGCCTGCACCCGGTGCTGCTCGATGGCTGCTTTCACCTCGCCTTCCTCGCCGGTGGTGACGGCGATGAGGGCGGCGACGGGCTGTGGGTGCCGCAGGCGATTGACCAACTGCACTGGTGGCACACACCGGGCACGGCCCTGTGGTGTCACGCCCGCCTGCGCGACGACAACACCGCCGGCACCCGCCGTGCCGACCTGACGGTCTGGGACGAACAGGGCCGCCCGGTGGCACGGGTCGACGGCCTGCGGCTGCGCCGCGCCGAAACGGCTGTGATGCGCGCGGGCGAAGGCGAGGGAGAGGGCGAGGTGGGTGCGCTGCTGGCCGCCAGCCTGGTGCCGCAGTGGGTTGGCGCTGACGAAGAAGCCGCGCTGCTGCCGCCCGGCTCGCCGTTGTGCCGCCTGTCCTGGCCCACGCTGCTGGTGCATGAACCGCAGGGCGCGATGCTGGCGGCCGCCCTCGGGCGTGCGCTTGCGGCGCAGGGCAGTGAGGTGATGGCCGTGGCCGAGCCGGCCGATGTGGCGGCGGCCTTGCAGCAGGCCCGCTCCCGCTGGCCCGGCCAGCCGCTGCAGGTGCTGGCCTGCCAGGGCGGGTCGGCACCCGCTCAGGGCGCGTCGGGTGGCGTACCGTTGCATCACACCCTGGGCCTGATCCAGGCCCTGATCGCCGACAGCCCGACCACGCCGCTGCGCCTGTGGGTGCTGACCCGGGCCGCCCAGGCCGTGCAGCCGCAGGAGCTGGTGAACCCGCGGGCCGCGGCCTGGTGGGGACTGGCCCGCAGCGCGGGCACCGAACACCCGGCGCTGCAGCTCAGCCTGCTCGACCTGCCGGCCGAACCGGCCGAGCCCGATCTGCAGGCCGCCGCGCACACCCTGGCTGCGGCCGCCCCGCTGGAAACCCAGTGGGCCATCCGCAGCGCTCAGGCGCAGGTGCTGCGCCATGTGCCGCTGCCCGAGCGGCAGGCGTGGCGGCTGCTGCCGGCGGCCTCGGGACAGATCGACGACCTGCAGACCCTGCCGGTGCCCCGGCCCGTGCCCGGCCCGGGCGAGGTGCTGATCGACGTGCTGCACGCCGGCCTGAACTTCCGTGACGTGTTGTGTGTGCTCGGTGTCTACCCCGGCCGGGTTGAGGCCCTCGGGGGTGAATGTGCCGGCGTGGTGGCTGCGGTCGGCCCGGGCGTGGCCGGTCTTGCGCCGGGTGACGAGGTGATGGCGTTTGCCCCCGGCAGCCTGGGCACGGCCGTGTGCGTGCCGCAGGCCTTTGTGGTGCCGCGGCCGGCAGGCCTGAGCCGCGAGCAGGCCGCCGCGCTGCCGGTGGCGGCCATGACCGCAAGCTATGCGCTCGAACACCTTGCCGGCCTGCGCCCCGGCGAGTCGGTGCTGATCCACGCGGCCACCGGCGGTGTGGGCAGTGCGGCCGTCCAGCTCGCCCGGCTGCTGGGCGCGCAGGTGCATGCCACCGCCGGCAGCCCGGCCAAGCGGGAGGCCTTGCGCGCCCAAGGGGTGGCGCATGTCTACGACTCGCGCAGCCTGGCCTTCCGTGACGAACTGCTGGCCGTCGCCGGCGGCCGGGGTGTGGACGTGGTGCTCAATGCGCTGGCCGGTGACTTCGTGGCGGCCGGGCTGGACGTGCTGGCCCCCGGCGGGCGGTTCCTCGAGATGGGCAAGCGCGACCTGCTGGACCCGGCCCAGGTGGCCGAGCGCTGGCCCGGGCGGCGTTACCTCGCCTTCGACGTGGGCGACGAGTGCCGCCAGCGGCCTGCGCTGGCGGCCGACCTGCTGGCCACCCTGGTGCAGCGGCTCGCTGCCGGGCAGTTGTTGCCCCTGCCGGTGGCGGTGCACCGCATGTCGCGCCCCCAGGAGGCCTTGCGTGCCATGGCACAGGGGCGACACAGCGGCAAGCTTGTGCTGCACCAGGACCTGCAGCCGCCCGCCAGCGCGGCGCGCATCCGGGCCGACGGCCGCTACCTGGTGACCGGCGGGCTGGGTGCGCTCGGCCTGGCCGTGGCGCGTGGGCTGGTCGAGCGCGGTGCACGCCATCTGGTGCTGCTGGCGCGTCGCGCGCCCGATCCGGCGACCCGGTCCGTGCTCGACGCGCTGGCAGCCACTGGCGCCGACGTGCAGGTGGTGCAGCGCGACGTGGCCGACCTGCGCGACTGGCGCACCGCGCGACCGTTCGATGACACCGCCCCCCCTTGGCGCGGGGTGGTGCATGCGGCCGGTGTGCTGGATGATGCGCTCGTCGACCGCCTCGATGCGACCCGCCTGGACGCGCTGCTCGCGCCCAAGCTTGGCGGCGCGCTGCAGCTCGACGCCCTGCTTGAGGGTGCCGAACTCGATTTTTGCGTTGCGTTTTCGGCCGGTGCCGCCTGGTTGGGTGCGCCTGGTCAAGCCGCGTATGCCGCTGCCAATGCGACACTCGACGCCTGGGCAGCCGCACGGCGGGCCCGCGGCCTGCCGGGGCAGAGCATTGCATGGGGGCGGTGGGCCGCAGGCGGCATGGCGGCGGCCCGCGATGACAGCGGTTGGGAGAACCTGGGGGTGCGCGCCATCCCCACACAACAGGGAGTCGAGGTGTTGTTCGAGTTGATCGGCCGAGGCACGACCCAGGCCGCCGTGCTGCCGCTGGACTGGCCACGCTATCTGGCGCGACTGCATGGGCAGCAGGTGCCGCGCTGCCATGCGCGGCTGCTGCGCAGCGCGGCCGCGCCGGTGGCTGCCGCTGCACCCGTGGCGCAGGCCCTGCGCGAGCGCCTGGCCACCGCACCGTCCGACACCCGCGCCACCTTGCTGGCCCAGCACCTCGAAACCATCCTGCGCCGTGTCGTGGGCCTGCCCGCCACCCAGCCGGTCGACCCGCAGCGCCCCTTGCGCGAGCTGGGCATGGACTCGCTGATGACCGTCGAGCTGCGCAATGCCATCGCCCAGGCGCTGGACCTGCGACTGCCGGCCACGCTGGTGTTCGACCATCCCACGCTGCAGGCACTGACCACCTGGCTGCTGACCCAGCTGCCGGCCGCTGATGCACCGCGTGACATGCCGAGGGCAGCGCCGAGTGCAGCGACGAGTGAGGCACCACCGGTCGCTACCGCCGCGGTGGCGGCGGTGCAGGCAATGAGCGACGCCGAGGCCGAGGCCGAGCTGCTGCGCGAGCTGGGTCAGGGAGGCTGAACCCGTGAGCGCCACACCGATGGGGCATGACGATCCCCTGAGCCCGGTCAAGCGGGCCCTGATCGAGATCCGCGAGCTCAAGGCGCGGCTGGCCGCGGCCGAGGCGTCACGCCACGAGCCCATCGCCATCGTCGGCATGGGCTGCCGGCTGCCCGGCGGCGTGACCGACCCCCAGACCCTGTGGCAGGTGCTGCGCGACGGTGTCGACACGGTCCGCGAGATTCCGCCGGGGCGCTGGGACATCGAGCGTCACTTCAGCGCCGACCCCGACCAGCCCGGCACGATGTACACCCGCCAGGGCGGTTTCCTCGACCAGGTCGACGGTTTCGATGCGGCGTTTTTCGGCATCTCGCCGCGCGAGGCCGACAGCATGGACCCGCAGCAGCGCCTGTTCCTCGAAGTCGCCTGGGAGGCGCTGGAACATGCCGCGATCGCACCGGACCGCCTGGCCGGCAGCGCCACGGGCGTGTTTGCCGGGGTGGGCAACAGCGACTACATGCGCCTGCTGTTCGGCCAGCCCGAACACATCGATGCCTATGCGGGCTCCGGCGGCAGCGCGAGTGTGATCGCCGGGCGGCTGTCCTACCTGCTGGGCCTGCAGGGTCCGAGCCTGGCCGTGGACACCGCCTGCTCGGCCTCGCTCGTGGCCGTGCACCTGGCCTGCCAGAGCCTGCGCAGCGGCGAGTGCGACCTGGCCCTGGCTGGCGGCATCAACCTGATCCTCGGGCCTGAAGCCCACATTGCCTTCACCAAGGCACGCATGCTGGCCCCTGACGGCCGCTGCAAGGCCTTCGATGCCCGTGCCGACGGCTACGGCCGTGGCGAGGGCTGTGTGGTGATCGCCTTGCGCCGCCTGTCCGACGCCCAGACCCGCGGCGACCGTGTGCTGGCGGTGGTGCGCGGCTCGGCCGTCAACCAGGACGGCCGCAGCGGCGGGCTGACCGCGCCGAACGGCCCGGCCCAGGAGGCGGTCATCGCCGCGGCGCTGGCCGCGGCCGGCCTGGCCCCGGCCGAGGTCGACGTGGTCGAAGCCCACGGCACCGGCACCTCGCTGGGCGACCCGATCGAGCTGCAGGCGCTGGGTGCCGCGCTCGGTGCCGGCCGCCCGCCCGAGCAGCCGCTGTGGGTCGGCTCGAGCAAGACCAACTTCGGCCACCTCGAGGCCGCTGCCGGCATCACCGGCCTGGCCAAGCTGGTGCTGGCCCTGCAGCACGGCCAGGTGCCGCCGCATCTGCATTTCAGCCAGCCCAATCCGCTGATCGACTGGGACCGCTGGCCGGTGCGCATCGCCACCACCTTGCAGGCCTGGCCGGCCACCGGCCGCCCGGCGCGCGCCGGGGTCAGCTCCTTCGGGTTCAGCGGCACCAATGCGCACGTGATCCTCGAAGCCGCGCCGACACCCGCACCTGCATCCGCAGCCGCAGCCGCAGCCGCATCCCCACCCGCCGGCCACACGCCGCGGCCGCACCACCTGCTGGCCCTGTCGGCGCCGTCGCCGGCCGGCCTGCAGGCCCTGGTGCAGCGCCATGCCCAGGCCCTGCGCCGCGACGCGGTGCCGCTGGCCGCGTGGGTGGCCACCGCCAACGCCGGCCGCGCCCACTTTGCCCACCGGCTGGCCGTGAGCGGGGCCAGCGCCGCCGAGCTGGCCGATGCCCTCGATGCCTGGCTGGCCGGCCGGGCCGACCCGCGCTGGGCGGCCAGCACCAGCGAGCCGGGCAGCCGGCCGGTGGTCGGGTGGCTGTTCACCGGCCAGGGCGCGCAGCGCGAAGGCATGGGCCGTGCGCTGTATCGCCACAGCCGGGTGTTCCGCGAGGCCCTGCAGGCCTGCGCTGCGGCCTTTGATCCGCTGCTGCCGCAGCCGCTGCTGAGCCTGATGTTCCCCGACGCGCCGGTCGGCGAGTCCGCCCCGATCCACCAGACCCAGGCCGCGCAGCCGGCACTTTTTGCGCTCGAATACGCCCTGGCCACCCTGTGGCGCCACTGGGGGCTGGAGCCCGCGGTGGTGCTGGGCCACAGCCTGGGCGAGATCACCGCCGCCTGCGTGGCCGGTGTGCTGCCGCTGCCGGACGCCGCACGCCTGGTGGCCCTGCGGGGCCGGCTGATGCAGGCGCTGCCGGCCGGCGGGGCGATGGCCAACGTGTTTGCGACCCGCGAGCAGGTCGAGCCCGCCGTGGCGGCGGCCGGGGTCGAGTTTGCAGCGTTCAACGGCCCGCAGCACCAGGTCATCACCGGCCCGGCCGAGGCGGTCGAGGCGGCCTGTGCGGCGCTGGCGGCGCAGGGCGTGCGTCATGCGCGCCTGAACGTGTCGCATGCCTTCCATTCACGCCTGATGGAACCCATGCTCGACGACTTCGAGCGCGGTATTGCCGGGCTGGCCTATGGCGCGCCGCGGCTGCCGCTGGTGTCCAACCTGAGCGGCCGACTGGCCGACCCGGGTGACCTCACACGAGCGGCCTGCTGGCGCGACCAGGTGCGTCAGCCGGTGCGTTTTGCCGACGGGGTGCAGGCGCTCGCCGATCTGGGCGTGACCCATGTGGTCGAGATCGGGCCGGCCCCGGTGCTGCTGGGCATGGCCGCCCGTGTGCTGGGTGAAACGCCTGAGCGACCCGCCCCCGTGTGGCTGCCGTCGCTGCGCGGCTCCGACGCCACACCCTCCGCGGCCGACACCGACTGGCCGACCCTGCTGGCCGCGCTGCAGGCGCTGTACGCGGCCGGACTGCCGGTGCGCTGGGACCGGGTCGAGGACGACCTGCCGCGTGCACCGCAAGACCTGCCGACCTATCCCTTCCAGCGCCGACGCCACTGGGCGCCGTGGCTGGGCGCCGACCCGGCCGGTGCGGCCGCCAGCGAGCGCCAGGCGCACCAGTGGGCCAGCGTGTCGCGTGCGCTCGACCGCCAGGCCGCGCAGGCACCGCTGGGTGTCGACGTGGGTGGCTACGCCTTGCGTTGGGCGGTGCTGGAGCGACTCACCACCGCCCATGCCCACGACGTGCTGCACCGCGCCGGGCTGTTCGCGCGCCCGGGCGAACGCGCCACCGTCGTCGAGGTTCGCGAGCGCCTGGGTGCAGCCGCCACCTACGACCACCTGCTGACGCGCTGGCTGCAGCGCCTGGTCGCCGCCGGCCGGCTGCAGCACGACGGCCAGGGGTACGTGAGCCCGCAGGCACTGGGTGAGGCGCCGCTGGCCGCCTGCCAGGACGAAGCCGCGCGGGCGCTGGCCGACAACCCCACGCTGCTGGCCTACCTGAACCACTGCGGCCGGCTGCTGCCCGAGGTGATCGCCCAGCGCTGCAGCCCGCTGGAGACCCTGTTCCCCGGCGGATCGTTCGACCTGGCCGAAGGCATCTATGAGCGCTCCGGTCCGGCGCGTTACATCAACGCACTGGCCGAGGCGGGCCTGCAGGCGCTGCTGGCCGCCCGCGGCCCCGGTGCCGGCCTGCGTGTGCTGGAGATCGGTGCCGGCACCGGCGGCACCTCGTCCAGCCTGATCCCGCTGCTGCCGGCGTCCGGTGCGAGCTACTGGTTCACCGACATCACCCCGGTGTTCCTGGACCGGGCGCGCGAGAAGTTCGCGCGCTGGCCGCAGGTGCGCTTCCAGGCCTTCGACCTCGAACGCGAGGCCGCCGCGCAAGGGGTGCCCGAAGGCGGTTTCGATCTGGTGGTGGCCGCCAATGCGGTGCATGCAGTGCGCGACCTGCGTGCCGCCCTGCAGCGGCTGCGCGGCCTGCTGGCGCCCGGCGGGCTGCTGATGCTGGTGGAGTCGACCGACCACCTGGCCTGGTTCGACATGAGCACCGGCCTGATCGAAGGCTGGCAGCACTTCGAGGATGACCTGCGCGACGACAACCCGCTGCTCAGCCCGGAACGATGGGTCGAGGCCCTGCGCGACAGCGGTTTCGTGCAGGCCCAGGCCTGGCCGCCGGCCGGCCACCCCGCCAGCGAGATTGCGCAACACCTGATCGTGGCCTCGGCCCCCGGCGTGCCCGGCGCGATGCCGCTGCGTGCCGCCGAGGCTGCGCTGGCTGCGGCCGGCAGCGCCCCGGCCGCGGTGGACGGCGTGACCCAACCCGCGACCCACCCCGCGACAGACTGGCCGGCCCGTCTCGGCGATGCCTCCCCGCCCGAGCGCCCCGATCTGCTGCGCGAACTGGTGCGCGATCGGGTGATCCAGGTGCTGCGCCTGGACCCGGCTCAGCCACCGGGCCGCCGTGACCGCCTGATGGACCTGGGTTTCGATTCGCTGATGGCCGTGCAGTTGCGCAGCCAGCTCGGGCGTGACCTGGCGCTGGCCGACCCCCTGCCGGCCACGCTGATGTTCGACCATCCGACGATCGATGCCATCGCGGCCTACCTGCTGCAACGCCTCGGTCTGGCCGACACATCGGCTGCGCCCACTGCGCCAGCCGCAGCGACCGCGCCGACCGCGCCCGAGCCGGTGGACACCGGCCGGGCGCAGGAGGTCGCCGCCATGAGCGATGCCGAGATCGAGGCGCTGCTGCTGCAGCGGCTGGGGTCGTCATGAACCTGCCCGAACGTCCGCCTGAACGTGCGCCCGAACGTGCGCCCGAACTGAGCCCGCTGCAGCGTGCCTTCCTGGCGCTGGAGCGGGCCGAGGCCCGTGCGGCCGCCGCCGAGGCGGGCGCGCGCGAGCCGATCGCGATCATCGGGTTGTCCTGCCGCGTGCCGGGGGCGGCCGATGCGCCGGCGTTCTGGGAGCTGCTCAGCCGCGGGGTCGACGCGGTCGGCCCGGTCCCCGGCGGACGCTTCGACCTCGACGGCATCCATGACCCCCAGGGCGATCGGCCCGGTCACAGCGTCACGCGCGAGGCCGGCTTCCTGCCCGACGTGGCCGGTTTCGACCCCGAGTTCTTCGGCATCACGCGGCGCGAGGCACACGGCATGGACCCGCAGCAGCGCCTGCTGCTCGAAGTGAGCTGGGAGGCGCTGGAACACGCCGCCCAGCCGCCCGACCGCCTGAGCCACAGCGCCACCGGCGTGTACTTCGGCGTGTGCAGCAGCGACTACGTCAACCTGCAGATCCGCACCGGCGACCCGACGCTGCTCGATGCGCACTACACCTCCGGCAATGCGCACAGCGTGGCGTCGGGCCGGGTGTCCTACCTGCTCGGCCTGCAGGGCCCGGCCGTCACGGTCGACACGGCCTGCTCGTCGTCGCTGGTGGCGGTGCACCTGGCCTGCCAGGCATTGCGCGCGCGTGAATGCCGCATGGCCCTGGCCGGTGGGGTCAACCTGATGCTCTCGCCGGAGCTGTTCGTCGCGTTTTCCAACACCCGCATGCTGGCGCGCGATGGCCGCTGCAAGACCTTCGACGCCGCCGCCGACGGTTTCGGGCGCGGTGAGGGCTGTGGGGTGGTCGTGCTCAAGCGCCTGAGCGATGCACAGGCCGATGGTGACCGCGTGCTGGCCGTGATCCGCGGCAGCGCCGTCAACCAGGACGGCCCGAGCAGCGGCCTGACTGCGCCCAACGGCCCGGCCCAGGAGGCCGTGATCCGCGAGGCCTTGCAGCGCGCCGGCCTGCAGCCGCAGCAGGTGGGCGTGATCGAGGCCCACGGGACGGGCACCGAGCTGGGTGATCCGCTGGAAGTCCAGGCCCTGGGCCATGTGTTCGGCCCGGGCCGCGATGCGCAACGCCCGCTGTGGCTGGGGTCGGTCAAGACCAACCTGGGCCACCTCGAGGCGGCGGCCGGCGTGACCGGGCTGATCAAGCTCGTGCTGGCGCTGCGCCACGGCCAGGTGCCGCCGCATCTGCATCTGCAGCAGCCCAGCCCGCACATCGCCTGGTCGCTCTGGCCGGTGCGGGTGCCCACCCGGCTCGAACCCTGGGAGCCGATCGACGGGCGGCGCATCGGCGGTGTCAGCTCCTTCGGATTCAGCGGCACCAATGCCCACATCGTGGTCGAGCAGGCGCCCGAACCCGCACCCACCGCTGCCCCGGCCGCCGTGCCTGCGCCCGTGTCCGGCACGCAGCTCTTCGTGCTCAGCGCCCACAACGGCGCGGCGCTGGCCGAGCTGGCGCGCCGGTATGCACAGGCGTTCGCGCCACTGGGGGACGAGGCCCTGCGCGACGTCTGCCACACCGCCGCCGTGGCCCGCGCCAGCCTGCCCGAGCGCGCCACGCTGCTGGTGCGCAGCATGGCCGAACTGCGCGAGGGTCTGCAGGCGCTGGCCGACGCACGGCCGTCACCCGTCTTGCGCCAGCGCCGCGTGAGCCGGCGCGACCCGCCGCGCGTGGCCCTCCTGTTCACCGGCCAGGGTGCGCAATACCCCGGCATGGCCGCGGCGCTGCATCGCGACGAGCCGGTGTTCCGCGCAGCCTTCGACCAATGCGCTGCGGTGCTCGACCCGCTGCTGGGCGAGTCGCTGCACGACGTGGTGTTCGACGCGACGGCACCGCGCGTCCGGCTGGATCGCACCGCCTTCACCCAGCCGGCGCTGTTTGCCGTCGAGTACGCCCTGACCCGCCTGTGGGCGGCCTGGGGCGTGCGCCCCGATGCGCTGATCGGGCATTCGGTCGGTGAACTGGTCGCCGCCTGCGTGGCCGGTGTCATGACGCTGGACGACGCCCTGCGCCTGGTCGCCGAGCGCGGCCGGCTGATGCAGGCACTGCCGGCCGGTGGCGCGATGGCGGCACTGCAGGCGCCGCAGGCCGTGGTGCAGGCGGCATTGCAGGCCAGCAGCCTGCCGGTCGATCTGGCCGCGCTCAACGCGCCCGACCAGGTCGTGGTGGCAGGCGCTGAAGCCGCGGTGCAGCAGCTGTGCGAGCGGCTGGCGGTGCAGGGCGTGCGTTCGCAGCGCCTGCCGGTGTCGCACGCCTTCCATTCGCGGCTGGTGGAGCCCATGCTCGACACCTTCGAGGCCGTGGCTGCCAGCCTGCCGATGCAGCGTCCGGCGCTTCGGATCGTGTCGAACCTGAGCGGGCAATGGGCCCGCGCCGACGAGCTCACCCAGGCGGGCTACTGGCGGCGCCATGTGCGCGAGCCGGTGCGCTTCGCCGAGGGGCTGGCCACGCTGCGCGCTGCCGGCGCGGACGTGCTGCTCGAAGTCGGGCCCCAGCCCACCCTGCTCGCATTGACACGGGCCGATGCCGACACGGGGGATGACGTGGCGCGTGTGCCCAGCCTGCGCGCCGGCCGCGCCGATGGTGACGTGCTGCGCGAGGCCCTGGCCAGCCTTTACCTGGCCGGTGTCACGATCGACTGGCGGGCGGTGCATGCGGCGGCGCCAGCACGCCTGGTCGATCTGCCGGCCTACCCCTTCCAGCGTGAGCGCTGCTGGTTCACGCCCGCGCAGGCTGTTTTGCCACACGGCGGGCCACACGGCGGGCTGCCGACCGGCCTGGCCCGACCCAGCGGGCATCCGCTGCTGGGCGTGCGCCTGCGCTCGGCCGTGCCGGGTCTGGTGTGTTTCGACACCGAACTCGACCCACGCCAACTGCCCTGGCTGCGCGACCATCGTGTGCAGGGCCGCATCATCCTGCCGGCCACCGGCCACATCGAACTGGCCCTGGCGGCCGGCCAGGCCGTGCTGGGTCGCGTCGCGGCGCTGCACGGTCTGGTGATCGGCGAGCCGCTGGTCGTGGACGAGGGCGAGGCCCGGGCGGTGCAGGTGCTGGTGCGCCCATCGGGCCCGGACGAGGCGTCACTGGAAATCCTGTCGCTCGATGCCGCCGCCGACACCTGGCACCGCCATGCCGAGGCGCGGCTGGCGCCGGCCACGCCGGGCGCAGCCGACCTGACGCTGGCCGAGCATCGCGCCGCCTGCGGCAAGCCCTTGACCGTGACCGCCCATCGGGCACGGCTGCAGCACCACGGGCTGCAGTTCGGCGACAGCCTGCACGGCCTGCAGGCCCTGTGGCAAGGCGAGGCCGGGCCGACGGGCCAGGCGCTCGGTGAGGTGCACCTGCCGGCCGCGGCCGGCGGCGGCGCGTATCTTGCGCACCCGGCCCTGCTCGACGCCTGCCTGCAGGTCGTGGCCGCGGCACTGCCGGCCTCGGTGGGCGCCGAAGGCGCCTACCTGCCGCTGGTGTTCGACCGCATCGAGCTGATCCGCCCGCTGCAGGGCACCGTCTGGAGCCATGCCGTGGTGCAGCCCGGCCGCAGCACCGGTGTGCTGCAGGCCGAGGTCACGGTGCACGATGCCCTGGGGCTGGCCGCCCGGCTGGCGGGCATCACCCTGCGTCCGGCTGCGCCAGCCCGGTCAGCCTGGTACCAGGTGAGCTGGACGGCCCGGCCCGAGGACAGCGGCTGGCCCGCGCCTGCGGCACTGGCCGCGGCGATGGCCGGCCACCTCGATGCGCTGGCCACACGCGAAGGGCTTGATGACCACCATCGCGCGATGGTCGAGATCGAGCACCACAGCGCCACCTGGATGGCGCTGGCGCTTCGGGCGCTGGGCTGGCGCCCGCACCCGGGCGATCGGGTGCAGGCGAGTGCACTGGCCCGTCAGCTCGGTGTGGCGCCGCGTTACGGCCGGCTGCTGCACCGCTGGCTGGCGGTGCTGGGCGAGATCGGCTGCCTGCGGCCCGAGGCCGGCATCACCGACGGCGGTGACGATGCGCCGGTCTGGGTGGTGGCCCAGGCCCTGCCCGAGGGCGACCCCCTGGCCGCCGTGCGGGCCCTGCACGAGCGCCACCCCGGCTCACGGCCTCACCTCGACCTGATCGCGCGTTGCGGCCCGGCCCTGCCCGACATCCTGCGGGGCACGCTCGACCCCTTGCAGGTGCTGTTCCCCGACGGATCGACCGCCCAGGCCGAGGCTCTGTACCGCGACACGCCCGAGGCCCGCGTGTACCAGCAGTTCGTGCGCGACGCCGTCGTGCGGGCCCAGGCGCAACGGCCCGCCGGCCGGCGCCTGCGGGTGCTGGAGGTGGGCGGCGGCACCGGCGGCACCACCGCCTGGCTGGCGCCTGCACTGCCTGCTGATGCCTGCGACTACCTGTTCACCGACCTGGGCGCTGCACTGGTCGCGCGGGCACGTGAACGCTTTGGCCCCGACCATCCCTTCATGCGCTTCGCCACGCTCGACCTGGAGCAGGACTTCGCAGCCCAGGGCCTGGGTGACGAGCCCTTCGACCTGATCGTGGCCGCCAACGTGATCCACGCCACCGCCGACCTGCGCCAGACGCTGTCGGCCCTGCGGGCCGTGCTGGCCCCCGGTGGCCTGCTGCTGATGATCGAGGTCACCGCGCCCGAGCGCTGGATCGACCTGAGCTTCGGACTCACCGAAGGCTGGTGGCGCTTCACCGACACCGCCTTGCGGCCCCATCAACCCCTGCTGGGCCGGCCCCGTTGGCTGGAGCTGCTGGCCGACCTGGACTTCGAGGCCCACGCCCTGGACCCGGAAGACCCCCGTGCCCGCGAAGTCGTGCTCGCAGCGCGTCGCCCGCAACGCGATCGGCAGCCTGCGCTGCCATCGGGCCGCTGGCTGCTGATCGGGTCGGGAGACGGCCTGGCCGCGGCGCTGGCGGCGATGCCGGGCGAGTGCCTGGTTCGCCCCCCCGAGGCCGACCTGCGCGCGTGGCTGGGTGCCCATGCGGCCCAGGCGGCCGGGGTGATCGTGCTGTCGGCGCTCGACGTCCCGGCCCTCGACGACAGCCGGCCGGATGCCGGCGCCGATGCGGCCCAGGCGCTGCTCGCGCCGGTGCTCGACGTGGTCCAGGCCCTCGGTGCCCTGGCGTTCGACCCGGGCCGCCTGCCGCGCCTGTGGCTGCTCACCCGGGGCGCGCAGCCGGTGCACGGTGTGCATCCGCTCGATGCGGCGCAGGCGGCCGTTGCCGGCCTGGCGCGGGTGATCGATCGCGAACACCCGGAATGGCGCACCACCACACTGGACCTCGACCCGGCCCAGCCGGCCGCGCTGCAGGCGCCGGCGGTGGCGGGCCTGCTGGCGCAGGCCGGCCGCGAGCGCCAGCTCGCCCGCCGCGGCAGCCAGACCCGCGCGGCCCGGCTCGCGCCCATGCCCGAAAGCCCGCCGCTGCCCGCGCGTGTGCGCCTGGCCGCGCCCGACTCCGGCGTGATCGATGCGCTGCACCTGGTGCCGGCCGAACCGGTCGCCCCCGGCCCGGGCCAGGTCGAGATCCGCGTGCTGGCCGCCGGCCTGAACTTCCGTGACGTGATGAATGCCGTGGCATTGCGCACCGACCCCGAACCGCTGGGTGGCGAGTGCGCCGGGCGCATCGTGGCGGTGGGCGAGGGCGTGCAGGGGCTGGCCGTCGGCGACGATGTCCTGGCCACGGCCGCCGGCTGTTTTGCCAGCCATGTGCTGGCCGAGGCCGCCGACGTCTGCCTGCTGCCCCCCGGTGTCACCCACGCCCAGGCGGCCAGCGTGCCGTTTGCGTTCATGACCGCGTGGCATGCGCTGGTCGAGCTGGCGGCGCTGCGCGCCGGCCAGACGGTGCTGATCCATGCCGCGGCCGGCGGGGTGGGCCAGGCCGCGGTGCAGCTGGCGCAGCGCTGTGGTGCCACCGTGATCGCCACCGCGGGCAGCCCCGAGAAACAGGCCCTGCTGCGGGCCCAGGGCGTGGCGCATGTGCTGCATTCGCGCACGCTCGACTTCACCGCGCGCGTGCACGAGCTGACCCGGGGCCGCGGTGTGGACGTGGTGCTCAATTCGCTCGCGGGCGACTTCATCGAGGCCAGCCTGGCCTGCCTGGCCGAGGACGGCTGCTTCCTCGAGATCGGCAAACGCGACATCTGGAGCGCCGCGCAGGTGGCGCAGGTGCGGCCGCGGGCCCGGTATCACATGATCGACCTGGCCGCGCAGCGCCATGCCGATCGGCCGGCCGCCCGGGCGCTGTTCGAGCAGGTCGTGTCGCTGCTGCGGCGCGGCGAGATCCGGCCGCTGCCGGTGCAGGCCTTTGCGCTGGACGATGCCGCGGCGGCCTTCCGCTGCATGGCGCAGGCCCGGCACGTCGGCAAGGTGGTGCTGGTCACCGAACGCGGCGAACGCAGCCGCACGGACCGGCTCGACCCGCACGGCAGCTACCTCGTGACCGGCGGGCTGTCCGGGCTGGGGCTGCTGACGGCCGGCCATCTGGTCGCGCATGGCGCGCGCCACCTGCTGCTGGTGGGCCGGCGTGCCCCGGGTGAGGCCGCAGCCGGGCAGATCGCCGCCTGGCGTGCGGCCGGCGTGCAGGTGCGCACGATGCAGGCCGACCTGGCCCGGAGCGTCGACGTGACCGCGGTGCTGGCCGAGGCCGATGCCCACCTGCCGGTGCTGCGCGGTGTGGTGCACAGCGCCGGGCTGCTCGACGACGGTGCGCTGATGCAGCAGGACTGGGCCCGCTTTGCGCGTCCGCTCGGGCCCAAGCTGAGCGGCGCCTGGGCGCTGCATGTGCTGACCCGCGAGCGGTCGCTCGACTTTTTCGTGCTGTATTCGTCCGTGGCCGGCACGCTGGGGTCGTCGGGCCAGGGCAACCATGCGGCGGCCAACGCCTTCCTCGATGCGCTGGCGGCCCACCGGCGTGCCCAGGGCCTGCCGGCACAGAGCATCGCCTGGGGCGCGTGGTCGGAGATCGGTGCGGCCGCCGACCGCGAGGTCGACCGGCGTGTGGGCGAACGCGGCATCGGCAGCATCACGCCAACGCAGGGCCTGGCCTGGCTGGACGCGCTGATGGCGCACGGCCCCACCCACGCGGTGGTGTTCCCGGTCGACTGGGCCCGGCTGCAGGCGGCCGAGGGCGGGGCAACGGTGCCGCCTTTCCTTGAACAGGTGATGCCGCCGCCCCGGGCGCGTGCGGTGACGGTGTCGCCCCGGCCCGCCGCCGCGCTGCCTGTCCCCGCTGCGGCCGGGTCAGCACCTGCCGCCGGCCCGGACCCGATCGACACCCTGAGGCAGGCGAGCGCTGCGCGCCGGCCCGAGCTGCTGCAGGCCCTCGTGGCCGAACAGGTGGCCCAGGTGATCCAGGCGCCGGATGCCACACGCATCGACCTGCGCCAGCCCCTGAACGAGCTGGGCCTCGACTCGCTGATGGCCGTGGACCTGCGCAACCGCCTGGGCCAGCAACTGGGCCTGGGTCGCAGCCTGCCGGCCACGCTGGTGTTCGATCACCCGACGATCGACGCCCTGAGCCACTACCTTCTGAAGCAGCTGTTCCCGCAGGACGACAGCCCCCCGCGTGCCCCGGCCGGCACCGTGGCCCCTGCGGCAGCCGCACCCCGCGCCGACACGGTGGGCGCCATCGACGACCTGAGCGACGACGAAGTCGAGGCGCTGCTGGCGCAGCGCATGCGGAGACCCTGAATGCAAGACTTCCTGGAAAGGATCAGTCACTTTTCACCCAAGCGGCTGGCACTGCTGGCCGCCGAGCTGCAGGAGCGTGTGGGCGCCCTGGAGGCGGCCCGTCACGAGCCGGCGGCGATCGTCGGCATGGGCTGCCGCTTCCCCGGCGGCGCCGACACGCCCGAGAAGTTCTGGACGCTGATCGACGAAGGGGTCGACGCGATCACCGAAGTGCCGCCCGACCGCTGGGACATCAACGCCTGGTACGACCCCGATCCGGACGCGCCCGGCCGCATGGCCACACGGTTTGGTGGCTTCATCGACCAGGTCGACCGCTTCGACCCGCATTTTTTCGGCATCTCGCCGCGCGAGGCGCAGAGCATGGATCCGCAGCAGCGCCTGCTGCTCGAAGTGGCCTGGGAGGCGCTGGAACATGCCGGCATCGCGCCCGATCAGGTGGCGGCGCTGCGCACCGGCGTGTTTGTCGGGCTGTCGGCCAGCGACTACTACCAGCACCTGCGCGCAGCGGGCTGGGCCAGCTTCGACGCCTACACCGCCTCGGGCACGGCGCACAGCATCACCTCCGGGCGCCTGTCCTATGTGCTGGGCGCACGCGGGCCCAGCGTGTCGATCGACACCGCCTGCTCGTCGTCGATGGTCGCGATCCACCAGGCGGTGCAGAGCCTGCGCCGCGGCGAATGCCACCTGGCGCTGGCCGGCGGCGTGAACCTCATGCTCGCGCCCGACATCACGGTGGCGCTGTCGCGTGCCCACATGATGGCGCCCGACGGGCGGTGCAAGGCCTTCGATGCCCGTGCCGACGGGTTCGTGCGCGGTGAGGGCTGCGGCGTGCTCGTCTTGCGGCGGCTGTCCGATGCCCAGGCGCGTGGCGACCGCATCCTCGCGGTGATCCGCGGTTCGGCCGCCAACCAGGACGGCCGCAGCAATGGCCTGACGGCACCGAACGGCCCGTCCCAGGTCGACGTGGTGCGCGATGCGCTGGCCGATGCCGGACTGGCCCCGCACGAGGTCGACGTGGTCGAGGCCCACGGCACCGGCACCTCGCTGGGTGACCCGATCGAGATCCAGGCGCTGGCCGAATCGCTGGGTGCGGGCCGGGACCCGGGACACCCGCTGCTGGTCGGTTCGGTCAAGGCCAACATCGGCCACCTCGAAGCCGCCGCCGGTGTGGCCGGGGTGATCAAGATGGTGATGGCGCTGCGCCACGGCCGCGTGCCGGGCCAGATCCACCTGCAGCAACCCAACCCGCACATCCCGTGGCAGGAGCTGCCGGTGCAGGTGCCCGCCGAGGGCAGGCCCTGGCTGCGTCCGGCGCGCGGACGCCGCGTGGGCGGGGTCAGTTCCTTCGGCTTCAGCGGCACCAATGTGCACCTGACGATCGAGGAAGCCCCGCCGGCCCCTGTGCCCGCGCCCTCGGGCCTCGGCGTGCGCCCGCTGCACCTGCTGGCCCTGTCGGCCCGTCAGCCCGCGGCCCTGGCCGAACTGGCCGGGCGCCACGCCAGCCTGCTCGAGACCGGCGGCGTGCCACTGGCCGACCATGCCCACACCGCCAACACCGGGCGGGCCCACTGGCCCCACCGGCTGGCGGTGGTGGCCGCGTCCGCCGACGAAGCGGCCCGTCGCCTGCGCCAGCTCGTCCAGGCAGGCGACGGGGAGGGCGCCGACCCCGGCGCCACCGGCCTGCGACGCGGCCTGGCACCCGCCCGCGCACCCCGCGTGGCCTTCCTGTTCACCGGCCAGGGCGCGCAGTACGTCGGCATGGGCCAGGGCCTGTACGACACCCAGCCGGTGTTCCGTCAGGTGATCGACCAATGCGACAGCTGGCTCGTGGCGCAGGAGGGCTGGTCGCTGCGCGAGGTGTTGTACCCGGCCCCCGGGGCCACCTCACCGATCGACCACACCCGCTACACCCAGCCCGCGCTGTATGCGCTGGAAGTGGCGCTGGCGCGCCTGTGGATGGCCTGGGGCGTGCAGCCCGCGGCCGTGATGGGTCACAGCGTGGGCGAGTTTGCGGCGGCCTGCGTGGCCGGGGTGTTCAGCCTGGAAGACGGCCTGAAGCTGATCGCCGCACGCGGCCGGCTGATGGGGGCGCTGCCCGAAGGCGGTGCGATGGCCGCCGTGATGCTGCCGCCCGAGCGGGTCGAGCCGCTGCTGCCGGCCTCGGGTGAGGTGACGATCGCGGCCTGCAACGGCCCGGCCAACACCGTGATCTCCGGTCCGGCCAGCCACATCGAGGCGGTGCTGGCCACGCTGGCCGCGCAGGGTGTGCAGACGACGCGGCTGAGTGTGTCGCATGCCTTCCATTCGCCGCTGGTGGCGCCGATGGCCGAGGCCTTCGAGTCGGTGGCAAGGGAGGTGAATGCTGCCGCGCCCGCGATCGACTTCATCTCCAACCTGAGCGGCCGGCTCGACCGCCAGGCCGGCACCGAGGCGGGCTACTGGGCGCGGCACGTCACCGCACCGGTGCAGTTTGCCCAGGGCATGCAGGCGCTGGCGCAGGCCGGCTGCGAGGTCTTCCTCGAGATCGGCCCGCAGCCCACGCTGATCGGCATGGGTCGTGCGTGCGTGCAGGCCGACACGGCCGTGTGGTTGCCCTCGCTGCGCCGCGGGCGCGACGTCTGGGAGCCGCTGCTGGACAGCCTGGCCCGGCTCTACACCCTGGGGGTGCTGCCTGACTGGGCCGCCCTCGACGCCGGCCAGCCGGTGCAGCGCTGCACCCTGCCGGCCTATCCGTTCCAGCGCGAGCGCTACTGGTGTGCACCGCCTGACCCGCTCGCGGCGGCCCCGCTGGCGGGCGCCCTCGGCCCCTGGCTCGACCATGAAGTGCTGCAGGCCGCCAGCGACGATCGGGTGTTCGAAACCCAGATCAGCGTGGCACGCTGGCCCTGGCTGGCCGATCACCGCATCGGCGGTCGGCTGCTGCTGCCCTCGCCCGTTCACCTGGCGCTGATCCAGGCCGCGAGTGAGGCTGCACTGACCGCCGGCACGCCGGCCGGCCCTGCTGCACTGCACCTCGGGCGTTTTGCGGTGCAACGCCCGCTGGCCTGCGACGACGGTGCGGCGGTGCGCGTGCAGCTGGTGCTGGGCGCCCCCGGCGCCGATGGCACACGCCACGTGCGGGTGGCCGCCTACGACCCGCAGCAGGGCCGCTGGCACGACCATGCCAGCGCCGTGGTGCACGCCCCGCAGGCGGCACGCCCTGCCCAGATCGATCTGGCGGCCCTGCGTCACACGGTGGATGAAGCGGTGGACGTGTCCGCCTACTACGCCGGCCTGGAACGCCTGGGCCTGGCCTTCGGGCCGCGCTTTCGAGGCATCGACACGCTGTGGCGGCGCGACGGCCAGGCCCTGGCCCGCATGGCGCTGCCAACGGGGCTGGCCGCGGGGCTGGCCGGGCACCGGGAGCGGCTGCACCCGGCCTTGCTCGATGCGTGTTTCCACGTCATCGGCGCGGCCATGCCTGGTGCGGGCGAGGCGGTCGACCAGGCCTTCCTGCTGCTCGATGTCGAGCGGCTGCAGGCCTGGGCCGAGGCCGGCCGAACGTTCTGGGTCCATGCCCAGGTCGACAGCCTCGATCTGACCGGGCGCGAAACCTTCGGTGCCTGCCTGCGCCTGATCGACGACGACGGGGCCGTGATGCTGCAGTTCGACGGCATGCACTTCAAGCGTGCCCGGCCCGAGGCCCTGGTGGCGCGCGGCCTGGCGCCGCAGGTGCAGGCCCTGCTGCATGAGGTCGCCTGGCGCGAGCGGCCGCTGCCGGCCGAGCGGCTGCCCGCCCCGACCGAGCTCGACCCGGCGCTGCGCACCACCCTGGCCGCACTGGCCGGGCAGCATGCGCTGGACGCCTATGCCCCCTTCGTGCCACGCCTGAACACACTGGTGGCCGACTACATCGTCCAGGCCCTGCGCGCGCTGGGCTTCGGCTTCGAGCCGGGCCAGCGTTTTTCGGCCGAAGGCCTGCGCGAACGCCTGGGGGTGGTCGAACCGCACCGGCGCCTGTGGGCCCGCATGCTGGAGATCCTGGCCGAGCAGGGCGTGCTGGTGGCCGAGGCCTCGATGTGGCGCGTGGCGCACACGCCGCCGCCGGTCGACCCTGCATCTGAAGGCGAGGCCTTGAAGCAGGCCTTCCCGCAGGCGGTGGCCGAGCTGGTGCTGACCAACCGCTGCGGCGCGGCCCTGGCGCCCGTGCTGCAGGGTCACACCGACCCGCTGTCGCTGCTGTTCCCCGGGGGGTCGCTGGCCGATACCGAAAGGCTCTACCAGGAGTCGCCACCCGCACGGGTCTACAACGGCCTGATGGCCGCCGCCGTCGAGGCGATCCGCCGTGCAGCGCCGGCCGACCGGCCGCTGCGGGTGCTGGAGATCGGCGCCGGCACCGGCAGCACCACGGCCCATGTGCTGCCCCGCCTGGCCGGCGTGGCCCTCGAATACACCTTCACTGACGTCTCGCCGCTGTTCCTGCATCGCGCACGCGACAAGTTCGCCGGCCAGGCCGGCCTGCGTTTCGATCTGCTGGACATCGCCTCCGACCCTGCGGTGCAGGGCTTCAAGCCCGGCCACTTCGACGTCGTGCTGGCGGCCAACGTGCTGCATGCCACGCCCGACCTGGCCGTCACCGCCGGCCACATCCGCCGCCTGCTGGCGCCGGGTGGCCTGCTGCTGCTGCTCGAGGCCACGGCACCGCAGCGTTTTGGTGACCTGACCGTGGGGCTGCTCGACGGCTGGTGGGCCTATGCCGACCTGGCGCTTCGCCGCTATGCACTGATCGATCGGGCGCAATGGGCGCAGGTGCTGAGCGAGCAGGGCTTTGCCGACGTGGTGGCCCTGCCCGGCGACAACCCCGACCCGGTGCTGTCGCAGCAGGCGGTGTTCCTCGCCCAGGTGCCCCACCGCGCGGCCAACCTGCCACAGCGCCGCTGGCTGATCGTGCCTGACCGCCAGGGGGTGGCCGCGCGGCTTGCGCAAGCCCTGAGCCGTGAAAGCGACAGCGTGAGCCTGCTGCCGGACGGTGCACTGGCCGATGCCGCCACCTGCCAGGCCGAACTGGCGCGACAGTCCCGCGGCGAGCCGTTCGATGCGGTGGTCGACCTGGGGGCGCTGGACCTGCACACCGACGACACCACCGATGCCACGGCGCTGTGGCAGCAGCAGTCCGAGTTGGTGCGGGGCCGGCTGGCGCTGCTGCAGGGACTCACGCTCGGTGTGTCGCCCGACACGACGCCGGACGGGGGCAGGGCGCCCCGGCTGTGGCTGGTCACGCGCGGCGCGCAGGCCACGTCCGACACCGCGGCAGCCGACCCCGGCCAGGCCGTGGCCTGGGGCATGAGCCATGTGATCGCCACCGAACACCCTGAACTGCGCTGCAGCCGGGTCGACCTCGACCCCGAGGCCGACCCCGCCACGGGCATGGCCGACCTGGTGGCCGAACTGCGCTGCGCCAGCCGCGACGACCAGATCGCCTGGCGGGCCGGGCGGCGCCTGGTGCGCCGGCTGGTGCGCAGCGCGACGGCACCGCGCGAACCACACGATCTGCCCGCGCTCGATCCGCAGCGCAGCTACCTCGTCACCGGCGGCCTGCGGGGCCTGGGTCCGCGGGTGGCGCGCTGGCTGGCCGACTGCGGCGCCCGCCACCTCGCGCTGATGGGCCGGCGCGCCGCCGATGCGGCCGGCCAGGCCGAACTGACGGCGCTGCGCGAGCGCGGTGTGACGGTGCTGGAACTGCACGGCGACGTCAGCCAGCGCGACGATGTGGCCGCCGCGCTGGCGCGGCTGCGCTCGGCGCTGCCGCCGCTGGCCGGGGTGGTGCATGCTGCCGGCGTGCTGGACGACGGCGTGCTGTCCGCCCAGAGCTGGGAGCGTTTTGCCACCGTGCTGGCGCCCAAGGTGCTCGGTAGCTGGCACCTGCACCAGTTGGCCGGCCCGCTCGACTTCCTGGTGCTGTTCTCGTCCGGCGCCTCGCTGGCCGGGTCGCCCGGCCAGGCCAACCATGCGGCGGCCAATGCCTTCGAGGATGCCCTGGCGTGGTATCGCCAGGCCCGCGGCCTGCCCACGCTGTCGATCAACTGGGGCCCCTGGGCCCAGGTCGGAGCGGCCGCCCAGGTTGCGCTCAGCGCCGCCGCCTTCCTGCGGCCGATGCCGCCGGACGACGCACTGGCGGCGCTGGGCCACCTGATGCGGCACATCGGGCGGGGCTCGCGCGGCGCGGTCATCGGTTTCGAGCGGCCGCAGGCCGGTGTGCTCGATGCCGACTGGGAGCGCCTGCTCCAGCCCGGCCAGCCGATGGCGGCCGCGCCGGTCTTTGAAGAGCTGGCCGCGCCAGTGCGCCAGGCTGCCGGCGCGACGGACCCCACCGGGCTGCCCGAAGGCAGCCTGCGCGAGCGGCTGCGGGCCGAGCCGCCGACACGGCGCGCGGCGCTGCTGCTCGACCAGGTGCGCCGCATGACGGTCAAGGTGCTGGGCCTGCAGCGTGTCGACGACCTCGACGTCAACGAACCCCTGCGCCAGCTCGGACTCGACTCGCTGATGGCGGTGGAGCTGCGCAACCTGCTGGGCAAGGCCGCCGGCCAGGTGCTGCCGGCCACACTGACCTTCGACCACCCCAGCGTGGCGGCCCTGGCACGGCACCTGGGCGAAACGGCCTTTGCCGACGAGCTGCGCAGCGGCCCGAGCGCCAGCGCGGCCCCGGCCCCGGCCCTGCCTGCGGCAGCACCCGCCGGCGCCCCGATGACGGACACCGCGTCCGTCCCCCCCGACACCCTCGATCAATTGAGCGACGACGAACTGGCCGCCCAGCTGGCCCGCCAGCTCGACGACCTCGGCCTGCAGGAGCATCCGTGAGCGACCCCCAGCAACCTGACTACGGCGCGCTGCTCAAGCGCTCGCTCGTGGCCATCGACCAGCTCAAGGCCCGGCTGGCGGCCGCCGAAGGGGCGGTCAGCGAACCCATCGCCATCATCGGCATGGGCTGTCGCTTTGCGCAGGGGGTGCAGACGCCCCAGGCCCTGTGGGAGCTGTTGCGCCGTGGGGTCGACGCCGTGACCGAAGTGCCGGCGTCGCGCTGGGATGTCGACCGCTACTACGACCCCGACCCGGATGCACCCGGCAAGAGCTACAGCCGCTGGGGGTCGTTCATCGACAACGTCGACCGTTTCGATGCCGACTTTTTCGGGGTGTCGCCGCGTGAGGCGGTCAACCTCGACCCACAGCAGCGGCTGCTGATGGAAGTGACCTGGGAGGCGCTGGAAAACGCGGCGCTGGCCCCCGCGGCGCTGGCCGGCACACAGACGGCGGTGTACGTGGGCATCAGCACCCACGACTACGCGATGCGCACGATGGAAGCGGTGGGCACCCGCACGGCCGATGCGTATTCGGCCTCGGGGTCCGCACACAGCATGGCCTCGGGCCGGCTGTCCTACCTGCTGGGGCTGCACGGCCCGAACATGGCGATCGACACGGCGTGTTCGTCCTCGCTGGTGGCCATCCACGGCGCGATGCGCAGCCTGCGCCTGCGCGAGGCCGACCTGGCCCTGGCCGGCGGGGTGGGCCTGACGCTGTCGCCCGACGGCTCCATCCTCACCTCCCGCGCGCGCATGATGTCGTTCGACGGGCGCTGCAAGACCTTCGACGCGTCGGCCGACGGTTATGTGCGCGCCGAGGGCTGCGGCATGCTGGTGCTCAAGCGCCTGTCCGACGCCTTGCGCGATGGCGACCGCATCGACGCGGTGATCCGCGGTGCCGCGATCAACCAGGACGGGCGCAGCAGCGGCCTGACCGCCCCCAACGGTGCGGCCCAGGTGGCGGTGATCCGCGCCGCACTGGCCAATGCCCGCCTGGCGCCCGAGGACATCGGCTACATCGAGGCCCACGGCACCGGCACCTCGCTGGGCGATCCGATCGAGATCAAGGCGCTGGGCGAGGTGTTCGGCGAGCGCCCGAAGGACCAGGCCCTGATGGTCGGTTCGGTCAAGACCAACATCGGCCATGCCGAAGGTGCGGCCGGCGTGGCCGGTGTGATCAAGGTGGTGCTCGCATTGCAGCACCGCGCCATCCCGCCGCATCTGCACCTGCGCCGGCCCAACCCGCTGATCCCCTGGGACAGCCTGCCGGTCACCGTCCCCACCGCACTCGTGCCCTGGCACGTGCCTGAAGGCAGGTTGCGGCGTGCCGGCGTGAGCTCGTTCGGCTTCAGCGGCACCAATGCTCACCTCGTGATCGAGGAAGCGCCCGCTGTGGCGCCGGCCGCTGCGGTGCGGCGCGACGGCCCCGAGCTGCTGGTGCTGTCGGCGCAGACGCGCCGTGCCCTGGTCGACGCCGCCGGCCGCCTGGCCGGGGTGCTGCAGGGCGAGGCCGCCCCCGCACTGCCGGACGTGGCCGCCACGCTGGCCTGCGGCCGTTCGCATTTCACCGAACGCCTGGCGGTGCTGGCCGACAGCCCGCAGCAGGCCTGCGAGCGCCTGCAGGCCTGGGCCGACGGCCCGAGCGAGGCCGACCGTTCGCCGCCTGCAGGCGTCGCGCGAGGTCGCGCTGCGACGGGCTTCCCGCCCGAGGTCGTGTTCATGTTCACCGGGCAGGGGGCGCAGTACCCCGGCATGGCCCGCGCGCTGTACGAGAGCGAACCGGCGTTCCGCGCCGCGCTGGACGAATGCGCCGCGCTGGCCGATCCGTGGCTGGGGCGCTCGCTGCTGTCGGTGCTGTGGCCCGAGCCGGGCGCCGCAACACCGCCGCTGATCGACGACACCGCCTACACCCAGCCCGCGCTGTTTGCGGTGGAGTACGCGCTGGCGCAGCTGTGGATGTCGTGGGGCGTGACACCGGCGGCCGTGCTCGGCCACAGCGTGGGCGAATATGTGGCGGCCTGCGTGGCCGGCGTGTTCACCCTGGCCGACGGGCTGCGGCTGATCGTGCAGCGTGCGCGCCTGATGAGCGAGCTGCCGCGTGACGGTGCGATGGCCGCCGTGTTTGCCGACGAAACCCGCGTGCGCGAGGCCCTGGCCGGGCTGGACGAGCAGGCCTCGATCGCTGCAGTCAACGGGCCGCTCAACACCGTCGTGTCCGGCCGGGCCGAGGCCGTGGCCGCGGTGCTGGAGCGCCTGGGCGCCGCGGGCATCGAATCGCAGCGGCTCAATGTGTCGCATGCCTTCCATTCGCCGCTGATGGCACCGATGCTGCAGGCCTTCGAGGCCACCGTGGCCGAGGTGCCGCTGGCGCCGCCCCGCCTGATGCTGATGTCCAACCTCAGCGGCCAGCGTGCCGGCGACGAGATCTGCACGGCGGGCTACTGGCGTCGCCATGTGCGCGAGCCGGTGCGGTTTGCCGATGCGATCGCGCGGCTGCTGGACGACGGCTACACCACCTTCCTCGAGATCGGCCCCACGCCCACGCTGTCGGCCATGGCCCAGCGCTGCGAGGGCGCCCAGGCGGCCGTCTGGCTGCCCAGCCTGCGCAAGGGCCGCGGTGAACGCGAGGTGATGCTGGGCAGCCTGGGCAGCCTGTATGCGCTGGGCCAGCCGGTGCGCTGGACGGCGCTGTGGCCCGCCGGCGTGGACCGCCATGCCGTGCTGCCGACCTACCCCTTCCAGCGCGAGCGCTACTGGCAGGAATTTGCCGACACGGCACCGGCACGTGCGCTGGCCGGGCGCGACAGCGGCCATCCGCTGCTCGGTTCGGCCCTGTCGAGTGCGGTGCGCATCTTCGAGGCCCGGCTGGGCCTGGCCACCCATCCGTGGCTGGCCGATCACCGCATCTACGACCACACGCTGTTTCCGGCCACCGGCTTTCTCGAGTTGATGCAGGCCGCAGCCGCGCAGGTGCTGGGCGACCGCGGCGCCGTGAGCGACTTCACCATTGCCGAGGCGCTGGTCCTGCCCGAGCAGGGCCAGGTCGACCTTCAGGTGGTGGTGACACCCGCGGCCGATGGTCGTCATGCAGCGCAGGTCTACAGCCTGGCCGCCGACGCATCGCTGCCGGGCGATGAACCGCAGCGCTGGCGCCTGCATGCCAGCGCGACGCTGGCGTCGGCCACCGCCGACGTTCCCGCACCCCTCGACCGTGCGGCCCTGGTGTCGGCCTGCCCGCAGGCCGTGGCACCCGAGGAGTACTACACCCGGCTGGCCACCCAGGAGGCCCACTACGGCCCGGCCTTCCGCGGCATCGTCGAGATGCACCGTGGCACCCGCGAGGTGCTGGGCCGTGTGGTGCTGCCGCCCGGCCCGGCCGGTGAGGCGGGCCGCTACCGTGTGCACCCGGCGCTGCTCGATGCCTGCCTCCAGCTGGTCGGCGGTGGACTCGACTGGGTGGCCGGCAGCGACGTGTTCGTGCCGGTGGGGCTGGCGCAGGCCCAGGTCTGGCAGGCGGCTGTCGATGCGGTCTGGTGCCATGTGCAGGTGCATGCGGCCGAGCCCGCGGGCGACAGCCTGCGCAGCGACCTGCACCTGTTCGACGACCAGGGCCGGGCCGTGGCCACGCTGCGTGGCCTGGAGCTGAGGCGGGTCTCGCGCGAGGCCTTGCGGCGCGCCAGCGCCGGTGCGGGCGACACCAGCTGGTTGTTCCAGATCGACTGGCCTGTGCTGCCCCTGCCGCAGCGGCCCCGCACCGAGGCGCCGGGGCGCTGGCTGGTGCTGGCCGACGCGGGCGGTCAGGCCGATGCCCTGGTGGCGCGCCTGCGCGAGGCGCAGGCCGAGGTGGTGGTGGTGCGCATGGCCAGCGAATCCGGCCGCGAGCCGCAGGCCGGTGAATGCCTCGTCGACCCGCTGGACGCCGAGGCGTTGCGGTCCGTGCTTGCGCCGGCCGACGGCCAGGCCTGGCATGCCGTGGTGTCGATGTGGACGCTGGATGCCGGCGACGGCCATACCGCGGCCGTGACCCTGCCGTCACGGTTGCCACCCATCGAGGCGGCGCAACACCGCGCACTGGCGGCCACGCTGCACCTGTGCCAGGCGCTGCACGACACGCCCACCCGGCTGTGGATGCTCACGCGTGGCGCGCAGGCCGTGGCCGATTCGGTGCCCGACCTCGTCCAGGCGTCGATCTGGGCACTGGCCGGGGTGGTGGCGTCCGAACTCCCGGCGCTGCGCTGCGTGCGCATCGACCTCGACCCGGCCGCCCGGGCCGACGACCGCGCCCAGCTCTTCGACCTGCTGTGGACACCCGACGACGAAGACCGCGTGGCGTTGCGCCAGGGCGCCCGACGTGTGGCGCGGCTGGTGCCGGGCCGGCTCGCTGCGGCCGAGGTGACCCAGCAGCGGCTGGAGATCGACGAGCGCGGCATGCTCGAGAACCTGCGCCTGCGCGCGGTGCAGCGCGAGGCCCCGGGGCCGGGGCAGGTCGAGATCCGTGTGCTGGCGACCGGCCTGAACTTCCGTGACGTGCTCAATGCGCTGGGCATGTACCCGGGCGATCCGGGTCCGCTGGGCAACGAATGTGCCGGTGTGGTGACGGCGGTTGGCGCCGGTGTGGACGACCTGCGTCCCGGCGACGAGGTCGTGGCGATGGTCGACCGCAGCTTCGCGACCTGGGTGGTGGCGCCGGCCGCACTCACGGTGCGCAAGCCGGCCAGCCTGAGCTTCAACGCTGCGGCCACCATCCCGGTGACCTTCCTGACGGCCGAATACTCGCTGCGCCACCTGGCCGCGATCCGGCCCGGGCAGCGGGTGCTGATCCATGCCGTGACCGGCGGTGTGGGCATGGCCGCCGCCCAGCTCGCGCTGCGCGCCGGGGCGGTGGTGTTCGGCACGGCCGGCACACCGGCCAAACGCGAGCTGGCCCGCGCGATGGGCGTGCAGCATGTCAGCGACTCACGCTCGCTCGCCTTTGTCGACGACATCCTTGCGGCCACGGCCGGCGAGGGCGTGGACATGGTGCTGAACTCCCTGGCCGGCGAGTTCATCCCGGCCAGCCTGGGGCTGATCCGCCGCAGCGGCGGGCATTTCGTCGAGATCGGCAAGACCGGCATCTGGGACCCGCAGACCGTCGCACAGCGCTACCCCGGCGTGAGCTACCACCGGCTCTACCTCGGCGAGGTGACCGCGCAGCGGCCGCATTTCGTGGCCGACATGCTGCGCGAACTGCTGGCCGAGTTCGATGCCGGCGTGCTGCAGCCGCTGCCCCAGCGCTGCTGGCCGCTCGCCCAGGCCGAGCAGGCCTTCCGCTACATGGGCCAGGGCCTGCACACCGGCAAGGTCGTCATCACCCAGCACCATCGGCCCCAGGTGCGCGCCGATGCCGCCTACCTCGTGACCGGCGGCCTGGGTGGCCTGGGCCTGGCCGCGGCCGGCTGGCTGGTCGATGCCGGTGCGCGCCACCTGGTGCTGCTGGGCCGGCGCCCCCCGTCGGTGGCCGCCGAGGCGCAACTGGCCGGCTGGCGCGAGCAGGGTGTGCAGGTGCAGGTCGAGCAGGCCGACGTGGCCGACGCGGCTGCGCTTGCGGCCGTGCTGCAGCGGGTGGACGCCACCGGTGCACCGCTGCGCGGCATCGTGCATGCCGCCGGCCTGGTGGACGACGCCATGCTGGCGCAGCAGGACCTCGCTCGCCTGGCCCGCGTGATGGCGCCCAAGGTGCAGGGCACCTGGCACCTGCATGCGCTCACGCTGCATCGGCCGCTGGACTTTTTCGTGATGTATTCGTCGGGGGCCGCCATCCTGGGCTCGCCAGGGCAGGCCAACTATGCGGCGGCCAATGCCTTCCTCGATGCACTGGCCCAGATGCGGCGCGCCTGCGGCCTGGCCGCGCTGAGCATCAACTGGGGCAGCTGGTCCGAGGTCGGCATGGCCGCCGACGTCGACGAACAGCACCGCAAGCGCTGGGCGGCGCTCGGGCTGCAGATGATCGAGCCGGCCCAGGGCACGCGCATGCTGGGCGAACTCATCGACGGCGCCGAGTCGGCGCAGTTTGCGGCCCTGCCACTGGTGCGCTCGCGCCTGCCGGCCCAGGTGCCGCCGCTGCTGCGCGAGCTGCGCCCGCGCCCGCGGGTGGCGGCCGTGGCGGCCAGCGCGCCGGACGACATCCTGGCCCGCCTGGCGCAGGCCGTCGACACGGCCCGGCCCGCGCTGCTGCAGCAGTTCCTGACCGGGCAGGTGGTGCGTGTGCTGGCCCTGGGTGACGCACAGCGTGCCGATCCGCACCGCTCGCTGATGGACATGGGCATGGACTCGCTGATGGCCATGGAGCTGCGCAACCGCATCCAGGCTGCGCTGCAGGTGCAGGTGTCGGTGGCCGATCTGCTGCGCGGGCCGAGCCTGCAGGAGCTGGCGCAACAGGTGCTCGCGCTGATGGCGCCGGCTGCCGGCGCGACCCCGGCCGCGCAGGCCACCGGGGCGGTCGGCGCCACCCCGGCCGCCTGGGAGGAGGGCGAGCTGTGAGCAGCCCGGGCGAGCGCACCACAACGTGCCGGAGGCGGGCGTGAGCGCGGCCGCACTCGTCGAACGGCTCTCGACCCTGGGCGTGCAGCTCTGGTGCGAGGGCGAGCAGCTGCGTTTTCGTGCGCCGGCCGGTGTGCTGACGCCCGAGCTGCGGGCCCAGGTGGCCACGCACCGCGCGGCAATCGTCAGCTTCGTGCAGGCGGTGCAGGCGCATCCCGCCGGTGCGCCGCAGCGCCCGCCGGTGCGGGCCTCGTTCACCCAGGAGCGATTCTGGTTTTTCGACCAGGTGCAGCCCGGCAGCGCGGTGAACAACCTGCCGATGATGTTCCAGCTGCACGGCCGTCTCGACGCGGCACTGCTGGCGCGCTGCCTCGACGAGATCGTGGCGCGCCACGAGGCCTTGCGCACGAGCTTCGTGCCGATCGACGGCCTGCCCATGCAGGTCGTGCACGCCGCCATGCCCTGGCCACTGGAGCAGCTGACGCTTGCGCCGGTCGCGGCCGACCAGGTCGATGCCGCGGTGCAGCAGCATGGCAATACCTTCATCACCC
Organism: uncultured Comamonadaceae bacterium; assembly: GCA_946482595.1. Next base: position 15,640 of record CAMLSD010000011.1, on the reverse strand, counting down.
GCCCGTTCGATCTGGCCAGGGCGCCGCTGGTGCGTGGCCTGCTGCTGCGGTGTGCCGACGAGCACCATGTGCTCGTGCTGTGCCTGCACCACATCGTCGGCGATGGCTGGTCGCTGGGCCTGATCGTGCAGGAGCTGGCCGCACGCTACCGCGCTGCACACCAGGGCAGCCTGCCGGCGCTGGCCCCGCTGCCGCTGCACTATGCCGACCATGCGGTGTGGCAGCGCCAGCAGTCCGATCCCGCCGGCCCGGCCGGGCAGGGCGCGCTGGCCTACTGGCGCCAGGCGCTCGATGGTGCGCCACCCCACCTGGACCTGCCCACCGACCGGCCCCGCCCGCCGCGCCAGACCTACCGCGGTGCCGTGGCCGAGACCGTGCTTTCGCCCGCGCTGTCGGACCGCGTGAACGCGATCGCACGCACCCACGGCACCACACCGTTCACGGTGCTGCTGGCGGCCTTCCAGGTGCTGATGGCGCGGTGGTCGGGGCAGGACGACGTGTGCATCGGTGTGCCGGTGGCCGGCCGCTCGCGCTCCGAGGTCGAGCCGCTGGTCGGCGCCTTCATCAACACCGTGGTGATCCGCACCCGCCTGGAGGCCGGGCAGACGCTGCCGGGCCTGCTGGCCGACGTGCGGGCCACGCTGCTGGCCGCCCATGCCCATGGCGACCTGCCCTTCGAGGCGGTCGTGCAGGCCCTGGCCCCCGAGCGCGACCTGTCGCGCTCGCCGCTGTTCCAGGTGATGCTCAATCTGCTGGACGTGGCCGACTTCCGCAGCATCGAGCTGCCCGGGCTGCGCATGACACCGGCCCCGGCCACCAACCCCGGCGCGGCCGATGCCAAGTTCGACCTCACCGTGTATCTCTCGCACGGCCCGCAGGGCCTGGGGGTCACCGCGATCTACAACTCCGACCTGTTCGACGCGCCGCGCATCGAGGCCCTGCTGGCGGCCTACCGGCACCTGCTGGGTGCGATCGCCGACGCGCCCGAGGCTGCCGTGATGGCACTGCCGCTGGTGACGCCCGAGGCGCGCGCCGTGCTGCCCGATCCGCTCGCGCGGCTGCCGCGCGAGCCCGGCGTGAGCCTGCAGCAGCGTTTGCGCCTGCACCTGCGGCAGCAGCCCGACCGGCCCGCGGTGCAGGACAGCCGCTGCACCTGGAGCTGGCGCGAGCTCGACCAGCACACGAGCGAACTGGCGGGCCGGCTGCGGGCCCTGGGCCTCGGCCGGGGCGACGTGGTCGCCGTGCTCGGCGAGCGCAGCGTGGCGCTGCCCTGGGCCATGGTGGGCGTGTGGAAGGCCCAGGCGGCCTTCCTGATCCTGGACCCGGCCCATCCTGCACCACGCCTGGTCAGCCAGCTCGACATCGCCCAGCCGCGCGCGCTGATCGCGCCCGATGGCGCGGTGCTGCCCGAGGCCGTGGCCCGCTGGCTGGCACAGACCGGGCGGCCGGTGCTGCACGGGCCGGCAAGGCCCGCCGAGGCGCTCGTGCCGGACGGTGAGCCGCTGGCCGAAGAAGCGTCCGACGACGATCTCGCCTACGTGGTGTTCACCTCCGGCTCGACCGGGCAACCCAAGGCGGTGGCCGGCACCCATGCACCGTTGCGGCACTTCTTCGACTGGCATGCACGCACGGCCGGCCTCGGCCCGCACGACCGGGTCAGTGTGCTGTCGGGGCTGGCCCATGACCCGCTGCTGCGCGACACCGTCGGTGCGCTGTGGGCCGGGGCCTGCGTGTGCCTGCCCGACGCGACCCGGATGATGTCGCCGGGCCATCTGGCAGTGTGGATGAGCGATACCGGCATCACCGTGTGCCACCTCACGCCGTCGATGGCCGACCTGATCACGCTCGACGCCACCCCGGCGGGCCTGCCGCAACTGCGCCGCGCGTGTTTCGGCGGCGAGCTGCTCGGCGCGGCCACCGTGGCCGCATTGCGCCGGCTGGCGCCCCAGGTGACCTGCGTGAACTTCTACGGCACCACCGAAACCCCGCAGGCCATGGCCTGGCATGTGCTGGCAGACGAATTGCCTGCGCCCGGCAGCCGCGTGCCGCTGGGGCACGGCATCGACGGGGTGCAGCTGCTGGTGCTCGATCGCGCCGGCCGGCTGTGCGGCATCGGAGAGGTCGGCGAGATCGTCGTGCGCAGCGCCTATCTGTCCAGCGGCTACCTGCACGACGAGGCGCTGACCTCGCAACGTTTTGCGCCGGCCGATGCCGGTGGTGGTGAACGGCTGTATCGCACCGGCGACCTCGGGCGCTACCGGCCCGACGGCCAGGTCGAGTTTGCCGGCCGGGGCGACCGCCAGATCAAGCTGCGCGGCTTCCGCATCGAGCCTGGTGAGATCGAGGCGGCCCTGCGCGCGTTGCCCGGCGTGCGTAAGGCGGTCGTGCAACTGCATGCGCCTGCACACGGCGAGGCCCGCCTGGTGGCCTGGTACACCGGCGACCGCACGCCCCCGAACGACCCTGCCGGGACCGGGCTGATGCAGGCCCTGCGCGAACGCCTGCCGGCCTACATGCTGCCGGCCGAGCTGGTGCGGCTCGACAGCCTGCCGCTCACGCCCAACGGCAAGGTCGACCTGCGCCGCCTGCCCGAACCGGATCGCGGCGGCGCGCCACGGGCACATCGACCGCCCGTGACAGGGCTCGAACACCTGGTGGCCGACACCTGGACCGAAGTGCTGGGGGTGCCGCAGGCCGGGCTGGACGACAACTTCTTTGCGCTGGGTGGCCATTCGCTGGCTGCGGCGAGGGTGTGTGCGCGGCTGAGCCAGCGCCTGGCGCGCCGTGTGCCGGTGAACCTGCTGTTCGAGGCAACGACCCTGGCGGCGCTGGCGGCCCGCCTGGCGCAGGCGGATCAGGCGGCGGTGCCCGACGACCCTGCGCTGCGGCCGCTGGCGCGTGGCGGCCGCCTGCCGCTGTCGCGGGCCCAGGAGCGGCTGTGGTTCTTCGAGCAGCTGCAGCCCGGCACCAGCACCTTCAACATGGCCGTGACCCTGCACCTGCACGGCCCGCTCGACCTGGCGCGCCTGCGCGCGGCGCTGCAGGCCATCTGGCAGCGCCAGGAACAGCTGCGCGCCCATGTGGTGGTCGAGGACGACGTTGCACGGCTGCACATCGACCCGACTGCCGCGGTGGCGCTGACGGTCGGCGACCTGAGCGGGCCCGGTGGGCATCGCGACCTGCCCGCGCTGGTCGAGCGCATCGGCACGGAGGCTGCCCGGCCCTATGACCTCACCCGCGGGCCGCTGGCACGTGTCCACCTGCTGGTGCTGGCCCCCGACGACCACCTGCTGGTGCTGCAGGCCCATCACCTGGTCGCCGACGGCTGGTCGCTGCAGGTGCTGGCGACCGAGCTGGCGGCCTGGGACCACGCCCTGGCCCAAGGGCAGGCGCCGCACCTGCCCGCGCTGCCGGTGCAGTACGCCGACTACGCCGCCTGGCAGCGCGAGGTGCTGGCCCTGCCGCAGCGCCAGGCCGCACTCGATTACTGGCGCGATCGCCTGGCCGGCGCGCCGGTGCTGGCCTTGCCCACCGACCGGCCCCGGCCGCCGCGGCAGAGCTTCCGCGGTGCAGCGCAGGTCTTCGCGCTCGATGCCGCGCTGCTCGAGCGGCTGCAGCGCCTGGCCCACGGCGCCGGCGCCACCCTGTTCATGGTGCTGCTGGCGGTGTTCAAGCTCGTGCTGGCACGCCATGCCGGGCAGTCGGACATCACCGTGGGCACGCCGGTGGCCGGTCGGCCGCGGCCCGAGCTTGAAGGCCTGGTCGGCTTTTTCGTCAACACGCTGGCACTGCGCGACCAGCTCGACGGTGACCCGTCCTTCACCACGGTGCTGGCCCGTGTGCGCGAGACCACCATCGAGGCCCTGACCCATCAGGACGTGCCCTTCGACCGGGTGGTCGAGGCCGTGCAGCCCGAACGCGACCCGGGCCGCACGCCGCTGTTCCAGGTGATGTTCAACCTGTTCAACTTTCCGCCGCCACCGCAGCAGGCCCCGGACAACGGGCTGCGCGTGAGCCTTTGGACCCCCGACATCCGTGCGATGGCGCTGCAGATGCCGGCCAAGTTCGACCTCACGCTGTATGCCGCCGAGTCGCCTGCAACCGTGCACGAGGGCGGCGGCCTGACCTGTCTGCTGGCCTACAACGCCGACCTGTTCGATGCGGCCACCGTGCAGCGACTGGCCGACGACCTGCGGCAGGCCGCCACCGCGGTGGCGCATGACCCGGGCCTGCGCCTGTCCGAGCTGCCGCTGGCCGGCCCGGTGCGGGCGATCGACCCGCAGGCGCGACCCTCGCCCCGTGCGGCACGCGCCGCCCGCCTGGCCGCGCTGCTGGCCACGCGTCAGGCGCAGGCACCGTGGAGCAGCGCCGAGTCCGCCGTGGCGCGCATCTGGTCTGAGCTGCTGCAACGCGACGCCGTGGGCCTGGGCGACAATTTCTTTGACCTGGGAGGCCACTCCCTGATGGCCGCACGCATGCTCTCGCGGGTGCGTTCGGCCTTGGGGGTGGAGCTTGCGTTGGGTGAACTGTTCGAGGCACCCACCGTGATCGAATTTGCAGCGCGCATCGATCAGGCGCGGGGCGGCGATGCCGCACCGGCCGGCGATGAGCGCGAAGAGATCGCTTTCTGACACATGACCGCATCTGAACTCATCACCCACCTGCGCCTGCTCGACGTGACCCTGGCGGTCGACGGCGAGCAGTTGCGGGTCAACGCGCCCAAGGGCGTGCTCGGTGCCGAACTGCGCGAGGCCATTGCGCAGGCCAAGCCCGAGCTGCTCGCCTGGCTGGGCGCCGAGGCCCGGCGCAGCGAGATGAGCGAGGCCGCGCCGCTGTCGTTTGCGCAGCAGCGCATGTGGCTGCTCGACCAGATGCAGGACGATGCCTCGGCCTATGTGATCCGCGGCGCGCTGCGGCTGCAGGGCCCGCTGGACGTGGCCGTGCTGCGGCGGGTGCTGGACACCATCGTGCGCCGCCATGCGGCCCTGCGCACCACCTTCGGCACCACGGCCGACGGCGAACCGGTGCAGCACATCCACCCGGCCGGGCCGGTGCCGCTGGAAGAGATCGACCTGCGCAACCTGCCGGGGGCCGCGTCCGGCGCCGACGACGCCGCCATCGAGGCGGTGGCGCGGGACTGGGGGCGTACGCCCTTCGACCTGGCGCAAGGGCCGGTCTTCCGTGTGGCGCTGCTGCGCTGCGCCGACAACGACCACCTGCTGCTGACCGCGGCGCACCACATCGTGTCCGATGGCTGGTCGTCCGGCGTGTTTGCCCGTGAGCTGTGCACGCTGTATGCGGCTCTGGTGCGCGGTGAGGCCGACCCGCTGCCGCCCCTGCCGCTGCAGTATGCCGATCTCGCCCGCTGGCAGCGCCGCACCCTGCAGGGCGAGGCCTTGCAACGCCAGCTCGATCACTGGCGGGCCCGACTGGCCGAGCCGCGCGCCGTGCTCGACCTGCCCGCCGACCGGCCGCGCCCGCCACGCCAGAGCTTTGCCGGCGCCGAATGTGTGCTGCCGCTGCCTGAGGATCTGCCCGGGCGCCTGCGCGACCTGGCCGAGTCCGAGCAGGTCACCCCCTTCATGCTGCTGATGGCGGCCTTCCAGGCCTGGCTGTCGCGCACCACCGGCCAGCACGACATCCTGGTGGGCACGCCCGTGGCCCAGCGCGATCAACTGGCCGTCGAGGGCCTGATCGGCTTTTTCGCGAACACGCTGGTGCTGCGCTCCGACCTGTCGGGCGCGCCCTCGCTGCGTGCGCTGCTGCAGCATGTGAAGTCCGACCTGCTGGCGGCCCAGGCCCATCAGGCCGTGCCGTTCGAGAAGCTCGTCGAGGAGCTCAACCCCGAACGCGACCCCAGCCGCAACCCGCTGTTCCAGGCAATGCTGATGCACCAGCGTGTCGACGACACACCGGTGCAGCTGCCCGGCCTCACCGCATCGGTGCCACGCTGGACCCAGGCCACCACGTCCAAGTTCGACCTCACGGCGATCTTCCGTGAGCGCCAGGGCCGGCTGGAACTGGTGCTCGAATACAGCACCGACCTGTTCGATGCCGCCACCGCCGAGTCGATGGCACGCCGCCTGGCCTGCCTGCTCGACGCCGGACTGCGCGACCCGGACACCCCGGTCGACACCCTGCCGCTGATCGACAGCACCGAGACCGCCCGCCTGCTGACCCAGGCCTGGGGTCCGCGCGCAGCCACATCGACGACGGTGGTGCCCGCGCGCGTGATGCAGCAGGCCCAGGCGGCGCCCGAGCGGCCGGCCGTCAGCGACGAGGCCGGCTCGCTGAGCTACGGTGAGCTGATGCACGAGGCGCGGCGTGTGGCCACCGCGCTGCGGGCCCTGGGGGTGCGTCCGGGCGACCGGGTGGCCGTGTGCACCGGGCGCGGCACCCCGCTGGTGAGCGCGCTGCTGGGCGTGTGGGGCTGTGCGGCGGCCTATGTGCCGCTGGACCCGGACTATCCGAGCGAACGCATCGCGCATGTGCTCGACGACGCAGGCGCGGCAGCGCTGGTGGCCAGCCGCGCAGTCGCCACGCGCCTGGCGCGCCCGGGGCTCCCGGTGCTCGACCTGGACGCCGGCCTGCCCGAACCCGATGCCGCCGCCTGGCAGATGCCGTCACCGCAGGACCTGGCCTATGTGATCTACACCTCGGGCTCGACCGGCCGACCCAAGGGGGTCGAGATCGAGCATGCCGCGCTGGCCAACTTCATCGACGCCATGCGCGACGAGCCCGGGCTGCAGCCACAGGACGTGGTGCTGGCCATCACGACCCTCTCCTTCGACATCGCCGGCCTCGAACTGTGGCTGCCGCTGTGCGTGGGCGCGCGGGTGCATGTGGCCCCGGCCGGCGCCGGCCGGGACCCCCAGCTGCTGCAGACCCTGCTCGGCCATACCCGGGCCACGCTGCTGCAGGCCACGCCCTCGACCTGGCGGCTGCTGGTCGAATCGGGCTGGCCGGGTGACCCGGCGCTGGCGGCCCTGTGCGGTGGCGAGGCCCTGCCCGAGCCGCTGGCCGCAGCACTGGTGTCCCGCGTGGGCAGGCTGTGGAACATGTACGGCCCCACCGAAACCACGATCTGGTCGGCGGTGCACCGTGTCCAGCCGGGCGAACCGGTGGTGCTGGGGCGGCCGCTGCGCAACACCTGCTTTCATGTGCTCGACGCCCGCGGCGGCCTGCTGCCCGATGGCCTGGCCGGTGAGCTGTGGATCGGCGGGCACGGCCTGGCGCGCGGCTACCACGGCCGGCCCGACCTGAGCAGCGAGCGTTTCCGTCCCGACCCGTTCGAGCCCGCACCCGGCGCCCGCCTGTACCGCACCGGTGACCGTGTGCGGCGCCGGCGCGACGGCACGCTGGTCTACCTCGGCCGGCTCGACCACCAGGTCAAGCTGCGCGGCTACCGCATCGAGCCGGGCGAGATCGAGAACCTGCTGCAGCAGCAGCCGGACGTGCGCGAGGCCCTGGTCATCGTGCGCGAGGACACCCCGGGCGACCAGCAGCTTGTGGCCTACGTGACCCCCGTTGGCGCGGCCCTGCTCGACCCCGGCGCGCTGAAGGACACGCTGCGCCGCAGCCTGCCCGACTACATGGTGCCGGCTGCCATCGTGGTGCTGCCGGCCCTGCCGCTCACGCCCAATGGCAAGGTCGACCGCGCCGCGTTGCCCGCGCCGCAGGGGGCGGCAGGCGCCGCAGGGCCGGCCGACACCGGTCTGCGCTCGCCGACCGAAGAGGCGCTGGCCGCCATCTGGTGCGACGTGCTGCACGTGGCCGAGGTCGGCCATGCCGACGACTTCTTCGACCTCGGCGGGCATTCACTGCTGGCCACCCAGGTGGCTTCGCGCATCCGGCTGGCCTTCGAGGTCGAGCTGCCGCTGGCGGTGCTGTTCGAGGCCCGCACGCTGGAAGGCCTGGCACACCGCATCGACGATGCCGTGCGCCACGCGCGCCATGCCGAGCTGTTGCCGCGCATCCCGCCCTCGCGCGACGACGGGCCGGTGCGGCTGTCGTTCTCGCAGGAGCGCATGTGGGTGATCCACCAGCTCGCCCCCGGCAACCTGGCCTACAACATGGCCGTGGCGGTGCGCCTGCGTGGTCCGCTGGACGTGACCGCACTGGCCGACGCCCTGGACGGCCTGCGCGAGCGCCATGAACCGCTGCGCAGCATCTACCGCCTGGACGACGGCGTGCCGGTGCAGGAGGTGCTGCCCTGGCAGCCCGGGGCGCTGCCGCTCACCGACCTGACCGGGCAGGGCGAGGCGGCCGTGGACCAGGCCCTCGACCAGGCCCGGTCCCTGGCCCGCCAGCCCTTCGACCTGGCGCACGGGCCGGTGCTGCGGCTGGGGTTGTGGCGCCTGTCCGGGGAGGACCACCTGCTTGCCATCGTGCTGCACCACATTGCCGGTGACCACTGGTCGTTTTCGGTGATGGCGGCCGAAGTCGGCCACGCCTATGCGGCACGGCGGGCCGGCCACAGCAGCGCCCGGCCGCCACTGCCCATCCGTTACCGCGACTACGCCCGCTGGCAGCGTGACTGGCTGCAGGGCGAGGTGCTGGAGCGCCAGATGGCCTACTGGCGCGAGCAGCTCGACGGCCTGGCGCCACTGTCGCTGCCCTTCGACCGGCCCTTCCCCGACGCCCCCAGCTTTGTCGGCGGCCGGCATGAGATCGCGCTGCCCGAGGGCCTGCTGCCGCGCCTGGAGGCCCTGGGCCGGCGCGAAGGCGCCACCTTGTTCATGACGAGCTTTGCCGCCTTTGTGGCGCTGCTGCACCGGGTCAACGGGCAGGACGACCTGGCCGTGGGCGTGCCGATCGCCAACCGCACCCAGGCCGACACCGAAGGGCTGGTGGGCACCTTCGTCAACACGCTGGTGATGCGGGTGGGGCTGGGCGGGGTGAACGGTTTCACCGAGCTGCTGCGCCGCGTGCGCGGTGTGGCGCTGGACGCCTACGCCCACCAGGACATGCCGTTCGAGAAGCTTGTCGAGGCACTGGTGCGCCAGCGCGACGCGCAGCGTGCCCCACTGGTGCAGGTGCTGTTCAACGTGCAGAACGCGCCCTTGCGCACCGTGCAGATCGACGAGCTGCTGTGGGAGCCGGTGTCCCTGCACCGGGGCGCGGCGCAGTTCGAGCTGAGCGTGGCGCTGAGCCCGCGTGACGGCGGGCGGCTGATGATCGAATACAGCGCCCAGCTGTTCGATCACGCCACGGTGGCGCAGCTCACCGACAGCTACCTCGAGGTGCTGCAGGCCGTGGCGGCGGACCCGGCCGTGCCGGTGGCGGCGCTGCCGGTGCTGTCGGCGCCCCAGCGTGCGCAGCTCGACACCTGGAACCGCACCGAGGCCCCGCTGCCGCCGCCGGGGCTGGCCCTTCGGCAGCTCCAGGCGCAAGCGCGCCTGGAGCCCGATCGGCGGGTGGCCACCTGTGGCGCGGACCACCTGAGCCTGGGTCAGCTCGATGCGCGGGTCACCGCCCTGGCCCAGCACCTGCGCGCACTGGGGGTGGCCCCGGGCGTGCTCGTGGGCGTGTGCCTGCCGCGCTCGCTCGACATGCTGGTGGCCCTGCTGGCCGTGCAGCAGTCCGGCGGCGCCTATGTGCCGCTGGACCCGGGGTTCCCGGAGGATCGGCTGTCGTACATGCTGGCCGACAGCGGCGCTGCGGTGCTGCTCACCTGGGGCGACACCGCACAGGGCGTCGAGCTGCCGGCCGGTGTGCAGGTGGTCGACCTGGCGCAGCCGCTGCCGCCCGCTGCGGCCGATGCTGCGGGCGACACCACCGTGCCCGCGCCGCCGACACCCCAGGACCCCGCCTACGTGATCTACACCTCGGGGTCGACCGGCAAGCCCAAGGGTGTGGCGGTGCCGCACGGTGCACTGGCGAACTTCCTGGCCTCGATGGCGCGTGAGCCGGGGCTGCAGGCCGGCGACGTGCTGGCCGCGGTGACGACGATCTCCTTCGACATCGCCGCCCTCGAGCTGTACCTGCCGCTGGTGGTGGGGGCCCGGGTGGACATCATCCCGCGCGAGACGGCCGTCGACGGCCCGGCCCTGGCGCAGCGCCTGGCCGAGACCGGCGCCACGGTGCTGCAGGCCACCCCGGCCACCTGGCGGCTGCTGATCGAGGCCGACTGGCGGCCCACCAGCGGCTTCAAGGCCCTGTGCGGGGGGGAAGGCCTGCCCCGCGACCTGGCTGACGCGCTGCTGGAGCGGGTGAGCGAACTCTGGAACCTCTACGGCCCCACCGAGACCACCGTCTGGTCGACCACCGAGCGGGTGCTGCCCGGGACCGGGCCGGTGTCCATCGGCCGGCCGATCGCCAACACCCAGGTGCATGTGCTCGACCGCCACGGCCAGCCGCTGCCGGCCGGTCTGCCCGGTGAACTGTGGATCGGTGGTGCCGGTGTGGCGCTGGGTTACCACCGCCGCCCCGAACTCACGGCCGAACGTTTCGTGCCCGATCCGTTCGCCCCCTCGGGCGGCGGCCGGCTCTACCGCACCGGTGACCTCGGGCGCTGGCGCCACGACGGTCGCCTCGAACACCTGGGCCGGCTCGACCACCAGGTCAAGGTGCGCGGTTTCCGCATCGAGCTGGGCGAGATCGAGGTGGCGCTGCAGGCCCACGAGCAGGTCCAGCAGGCGGTCGTCGTGGCGCGCGAGGCCGCGCCCGGCGACCTGCGGCTGGTGGCCTATGTGCTGTTCCAGCCCGGCGGCGACCTCACCGCCAGCGAGGTGCGTCGCCACCTGCGCCGTGACCTGCCCGACTACATGGTGCCGTCGGTCGTGGTGACGCTCGACCAGGTGCCGCTCACGCCCAACGGCAAGGTCGACCGGCTGGCCTTGCCCGACCCGTTCAAGGGTGCAGGCGCCGTGCGCCGCGAGCACGAGGCGCCGGCGCCGGGGCTGGAGCAGCGACTGGCCGAGATCTGGCGCGGCATCCTGCAGGTCGAGCGGGTCGGTGCGGGCGACAACTTCTTCGAGCTCGGCGGGCATTCGCTGCTGTCGCTGCGGGTGGTGGCCACCGTCGAACGTGAGCTCGGCTGGCGCATGGACCCGCGCACGCTGTTCTTCCAGACGCTGCGTGAGGTGGCGGCCACCGGCGCACGGGTACTGGCCGAGCGCACGCCCGACCCGGCGGGGGTGGCATCGCCATGACACCCTTCCACTTCGGCAGCGGCGCGCGGCGGCTGTTCGGGCTCTACACCCCGGCCCATTCGGGGGCGGCCAGCACCCGCGCCGCCTTGCTGTGTGCCCCCTGGGGGCAGGAGTACCTGCGCTCGCACCGCTCGATGCGCCTGCTGGGCCGGCAGCTGGCCGCGCAGGGCTGGCATGTGCTGCGCTTCGACTACTTCGGTACCGGTGACTCCGCGGGCGAGTTCGACGAGGCCGATCTGCCCGGCTGGGAGGCCGACATCGAGCAGGCGCTGGACGAACTGCTCGACATGGCCGGCGCACGCAAGGTGGCCCTGGTGGGGCTGCGTCTGGGCGCCACGCTGGCGGCCAGGGTGGCCGCGCGACGCCGGCGCGAGGTTGATGCGCTGGCGCTGTGGGACCCGGTCCTCGACGGGCCGGCGTATCTCGACGAACTCTGGCGCCACTTCGGCCCGCGCGGGGTGGCGCAGCCGCCGGCCGAGGGCTACTGCGTCGACGGCTTCTGGCTCACGCCGACGATGGCCGCGCAGATCGCCGGCCTCGAGCTGCTGCCCGGTGTGACCCACTGGCCGGCACGCAGCCTGGTGATGTGGTCCGCGCCGCCCCAGCTCCCTGCCGCCTGGGACCAGGCCTTCCAGGCGCACGGCCAGTTGACGCAGGAGCATGTGGCCAGCCCGCCGGCCTGGCTGGAGGACCGTGACCTCGGCGCCGGTGCCGTCCCGGCGCCGCTGCTGCAGCGCGTGGCGCAATGGGTGGGGTCATGACGGTGGCACCGCGCGAACAGACGCTGCTGCTGGGCGAGCGCAAGGCGCTGGTCGGTGTGATCACCCAGCCCGCCGCCACGAACCCGTCGCCGGCCGAGCGGCCGACCGTGGTGATGCTGAACTCCGGCATCATCCACCGTGTCGGCGCGAACCGCATGAACGTGAGCCTGGCCCGCCGGCTTGCCCAGGCCGGGTTCACCGTGGTGCGTTTCGACCTGTCCGGCATCGGCGACAGCGAACCCCGCAACGACGGGCTCAGCCCCATCGAGGCGGTGCTGGCCGACATCCGCGAGGTGCTCGACACACTGCAGGCCTCGCGTGGGGCCACCCGCTTCATCCTGATGGGCCTGTGCTCGGGCGCCGACCATGCGGTGGTCTATGCCCCCGGCGACCCGCGCGTCGTGGGCATCGTGCAGCTCGACCCGACCATCCCGCACACGCGCCGCTACTGGCTGAATCTCTACGGCCGGCGGGCCCTGCGGCCGCGCCTGTGGTGGCGCATGCTGAGCGGGCGCTATCACGTGTGGCGCAGCGTGCGGCAGGCCGTGCAGCGGCGGCTGCAGCGCACCGCGCCGCGGCCGGTGGCCGAACCGGACGGCACCCGCCGGCCCCCCACCCGTGAAGAAGCCTTTGCCTATCTGGAGGGGGCCTACCGGCAGGCGGTGCTGTCCGGCGTGCAGTTCTTCAGCGTCTTCACGCCCGACCTGCCGCGCCAGCACAACTACCGCGAGCAGATCCTGGACGCCTTTCCCGAGGTGCCGTTCGGCGCGCAGCTGCGGCTGGCCTTCCATGCCGAGGCCGACCACACCTTTGCCGCACCGGCCTGCCGCGAGCGGGTGATCAGCGAGATCGTGGACTGGGCCTGCGGCACCACCTTTGTGGTGCGCTGAACCGCCAAGCGGGCAGCTCAGCCGCGGCGGTCGATGCCGGCGTCGGCGTAGGGTGCAAACCGGCGCACGTTCTCGTTGATGCCCAGGCGCCGTCCCAGCGCCGGGAAGGCACGCTGGGCGCAATGCTCGCGGTCGCACACCTTGCAGCCCGCGCCGATGGGTGTGGCCGCCTCGGGATCGCTCAGGTCCAGGCCCTTGGCATAGACCAGGCGCTCCGCATGCTTGACGTCACACCCCAGCGCCACCGCAAAACTGCGGCGCGGCGCGCCGTGGCCGCCACGCTGGTGCGTGACCGTGCGTGCCACCCACAGGTAGGTGCGCCCGTCGGGCATGCGCGAGAGCTGGGTGATCACCCGGTCGGGCTGGCTGAAGGCCTCGTACACGTTCCACAGCGGGCAGGTGCCGCCGGTGCGCGAGAAGTGGAAATCGGCCGACGACTGGCGCTTGGAGACATTGCCCGCACGGTCCACCCGCACGAAAAAGAACGGAATGGTGCGGGCGTCCAGGCGCTGCATCGTCGACAGCCGGTGGCACACCGTCTCGAAGCTCACGCCAAAGCGCTGGGCCAGCAGGTCGATGTCGTAGCGCAGCTCCTCGGCGGCAGCCTGGAAGCGCCGGCACGGCAGCAGCAGCGCGCCGGCAAAGTGATTGGCAAAACCGATGCGCGCCAGCGCCCGCGCCTCGCTGGTCGAGAAGGCATCGGCCCGCGCGAACGAGTCGATCAGCTCGCCCATTTCCAGGAAGGCGAGCTGGATGCCGATCTGGAAGGCGCGCTGCCCCGGGTCGAGCGACTGTGACAGGGTCAGCACGCGGCTGGCCGGGTCGTAGCTGCGCAGGGCCGGGTCCAGGCCCGCATCGGCCTGGCGACGGGTGCGGATGCCATGCTGGCGCAGCAGGTATTGCTCCAGCATCGGCGCGAGGTTGCCTTCGCCGCCTTCGGCATGGGCCTGGCGGGCCTCGCTGCCCAGGCGCTCGAACAGCTCCTCGGCGCGCTCGTCGAGCACGGCCATGTGGTTGTGGCGCGCATAGAAGAACTCGCGCACCTCTTCATAGGGTTGCACCGGCGCGGCCACGTCCTCGGCAAAACGATCGCCATCGGCGCCGGCGGCCAGCGAGTTCAGGCGGTCCTCGGCCGCCCGGTAGCGGCGGTGCAAATTCAGCAAAGCCCTGGCCATGGCGGGGGTCTGCTGAGCCACCGCCCGCACCTCGGCCAGCGGCACCGCATCGGGCCCGGCCGCATCGGCGGTGATCTCGCGCAGCTCCGAGATCAGGCGGGCCTCCTCGTCCTCGGAGAACAGCTGCAGGTCCACCCCGAAGGCCGCCTGCAGGCGCAGCAGCACCGGCACCGTCAGCGGGCGCTGGTTGTTCTCGATCTGGTTCAGGTAGCTCGGCGACAGCTTCAGCGCTTCGGCCAGTGCTGCCTGGGTGAGCCCGCGGTGTTCGCGCAGCGCCTTGAGGCGCACGCCCATGAAGGTCTTGTGCATGCTGGGGTGGGATGATGACGCCTGCAGTTCAGGAACGGTGCAGAAAATTCGCAAACTTCGCAAATTCACACACCGACTTTGCAATTGTTCGCTTTGTTAGTGGTTGTGTAAAGGCTGTGATGTTGCGAGGATTGCGAATCCACCAACGGTGGCGGCCTGCGGGCCGCCTTGCAGCGGAACCGAGCACATGGCACAAGACACCTCTTCGGGCAGTGATGCCCTCGACGCATGGCGCAAGGCTGCGGCCAGGTCCGCACCGGGCGGCAACCTCGACGCGCTGAACTGGATCACGCCCGAAGGCCTGACGGTCAAGCCGCTCTACACCGCGGCCGACCTGCACGGCCTGCCGCACGCCGACACCCTGCCCGGTTTTGCGCCTTTCGTGCGCGGCCCGCAGGCCACGATGTATGCGGTGCGCCCCTGGACGATCCGCCAGTACGCCGGTTTTTCCACGGCCGAGGAGTCCAACGCCTTCTATCGCAAGGCCCTGGCCGCCGGCGCCCAGGGCGTGAGCGTGGCCTTCGACCTGGCCACCCATCGCGGCTACGACAGCGACCACCCGCGCGTGACCGGTGACGTCGGCAAGGCCGGTGTCGCGATCGATTCGGTCGAGGACATGAAGATCCTGTTCGACGGCATTCCGCTCGACCAGGTCTCGGTGTCGATGACGATGAACGGCGCGGTGCTGCCGGTGCTGGCCGGCTACGTGGTGGCCGCCGAAGAGCAGGGCGTGGCGCAGGACCAGCTCAGCGGGACCATCCAGAACGACATCCTCAAGGAGTTCATGGTCCGCAACACCTACATCTTCCCGCCCGAGCCGAGCATGCGGGTGATCGGCGACATCATCGAGTACACCGCGCAGCAGATGCCGCGCTTCAACTCGATCAGCATCTCCGGCTACCACATGCAGGAGGCCGGCGCGAACCAGGCGCTGGAGCTGGCCTTCACGCTGGCCGACGGCAAGGAGTACGTCAAGACGGCACTGGCCAAGGGCCTGGACGTCGACGCCTTTGCCGGGCGGCTGTCGTTCTTCTGGGCGATCGGGATGAACTTCTATCTCGAGATCGCGAAGATGCGTGCGGCCCGCCTGCTGTGGTGCCGCATCATGCAGGGCTTCGGTGCGAAGAACCCCAAGAGCCTGATGCTGCGCACCCATTGCCAGACCAGCGGCTGGAGCCTGACCGAACAGGACCCGTACAACAACATCGTGCGCACCACCATCGAGGCGATGGCGGCGGTGTTCGGCGGCACGCAGAGCCTGCACACCAACAGCTTCGACGAAGCCATTGCACTGCCCACCGAGTTCAGTGCCCGCATTGCGCGCAACACGCAGCTCATCATCCAGGAAGAGA